>CAIOHZ010000072.1 GCA_903858165.1 uncultured Pseudomonadota bacterium | reverse complement strand
CCCGGGTGTGCGTAGGGCACTTTCCTCGAAGGCCTGCAGCTCCGCGTCTACGGCAGCCGTTCCGGCCAGTTGCTCCAGGTAGTCCCGCACGGCCTGGTTCAGGCTCTTGCCCATGGCCGCAGCCGCCCGGCGGGCCTCTTCGGCAATGCGTTCGTCCACTGACAAGGTGATGTTCATAGGGGTACGCTCATATGAAGTATGTGCGCACATATTATGTGTTAAATTTTTCTGAATTGAAATGGGGCTTCGGTTCATTCGTGCCATTCCCTGGTGCCATGCTTTGGTCAGTGTCGCGCCAATAGCCCGGGCTGTGGCGCTGCATTCATTACGTAAAAAGGCAATAAAAACAGTCCCCTGTGAAGGGAATGTGAATTTCGGGGCATATCTACGGAAAAGGGCGGCGCCTGTGAACGCAGGCCCCCTTGGCTACCCGGTTTTGCAGGTTTTTCTTAAAAGACTTTGATTTCGCTGTCTATTTTCGTGGCTCGCTAGGATTTCTAAGTAGCACTTTTGTCAATTTTCTCTGCTACAGTGGTTTTACCTCAAAGGGTAGTCCGCTGGTATGGCCAGTTTTCTGAACCTAGTACCGAGCAACGACATGACCCAGATTCACGAATGGAAAGGCGCCACTGGGCGCCGTTATTGCTTTCAGGTGCATGCCTTGCCCCTACGCAAGCCAGTCACTCAGCCCGGCGTGTACCTGTTGTGCCGTCAGACCGCCCAAGGATGGCAGTCGCTAGACATAGGGCAGGCGGACAGCCTGACTGAAGCTTGCGCTGCCACCCCGTTGCGACTGGCGGCGGAAACCGCCGGTGCCACCCACCTACATGTGCATATTCGTCTGGCGGGTCTCGATGTGCGAGTGGAGGAAGAGGCGGACCTGCGCGCCGCGCTGTTCCCGTAATATCGCGGTATGCAGGACGCTGCCGCTCCCCGCCGTTGGTATGTGGTTTACACCAAGCCACGCGAGGAGGCCCGCGCCCGCGAAAACCTGGAGCGGCAGGGCCACCAGTGTTATCTGCCGGAGCTGTCGCTGGAAAAGCGCCGGCGGGGGAAGGTGGTGCCGGTCACGGAGCCTTTGTTCCCGCGCTACCTCTTCATACGCTGTGCGGACGAACTGGCCACTGCCGGCTGGGGCAGCCTGCGGAGCACGCGTGGCGTGGTGAAGCTGGTGGCGTTCGGCGACGGGCCATGCACCGTGGACGATGCGTTCCTAAATGCCCTGCAGCTGCGCACCGAACGCGGCCCAGCCACCCCGCAGGCGCTGTTCGCGGCAGGCGAGGTGGTGACCATCGCCGAGGGCCCGTTCGCCGGGCTGGAGGCTATTTTTCAGCTGAAGGAAGGCGCCGACCGCGCCGCCGTGCTGCTCGACATGCTGGGCCAGCAGGTACGTGCCGCGGTGCCGTATGTGGCGCTGCGCAAGAGTTCGTAGCTGTTGCTAGGTTTAATGCAGGGGCGAGCTTGCTCGCGACTCTTCGCGCCCTTTGTAGGAGCGAGCTTGCTCGCGACTGTCGGCAGCAAGCTGCCTACCGGTATCCCTCATCGCCGACTTGGTGGCGTTGCACGAGGCGGGTGCCATTCGCAAGACCACCCTACGGAATTTCGACGCTGCCTGCACTGAAGCTGCTGAACGTTATTGCTGACAAGGGACTACAGGCCATACTCTAGTTGCCGCTGGCTTCTACTCAACCTTCTATCTGCAGCAGTGCCTTCAACTTGGCGCGCACATGAAGCATGACGTCCGCAGACACGGCGGATTTGCGCCGCGCCTGCCGAGCGCGCCAGTCCAGCGACTTCACCTGGTCTGAAAGGATGGCTGCGGGCACGCCGTCCACGTCTGCCAGTACTTCGAACGGATGCCCCTTCACGGCGCTAGTGAGCGGGCAGCAAACCATGAGGCCAGCGCGCGCGTTGTAGCTTGCCGGGCTGATGACTAGCGCAGGGCGATGCCCGGCTTGCTCGTGCCCGGCCTGCGGGTTGAACTGCAGCCACACCACATCGCCGGCGTCGGGAACGTAGGTAGCCATCACCATTCCTCTTGGCCTACCGGGGCGCCAGTGTCGGTCTCGCTGTGAGCGCTCGCCGGAGTAAGTGTCTCCAGCAAGTCTTCCAAGCGGTACGTCACCTTTTGCCGCGGCTCGATGACGATGCGACCGCGGGTGACGGAAATATCCACGGCCTGCTCGAGAGCGAAGCCCGCTTCGCTCAGCGCTGCCGCGGGAAGCCGCAGGGCCGCACTGTTGCCCCACTTGCGTATGGTGCCTTGCATTTCGTGCGCCTCAAGCAATGTAGATACAGTGTTTATACACTAACTCCTGGAGGCTGAACATCTGAAGAGCAGGGCGAGGCGACACACGGTGTGGCCCGTTCGGGTTCGATAGAATTCTGCGCGGTTCTGTTGGCGGGCGCCCCCGCCATTCCTGCCGCGTTTGCACCATTTCTCGATGCCCGCTTGTCGAGGCCGCGGCAAGCCGTTCCGCCATATCCGGGAAGCGTTCGAGCATGCGGATGAGCAGGCAGGCCTGGGCGTTGGGTTGTGCGCGGCTTTGTTCCCAGTTCTGCAGGGTGCGCGTATTGGTGCGCAGGCGCATGGCGAACACGGCTTGCGAAAGGTTCAGGCTTTCCCGTACGGCGCGGACTTCGCTGCCGGAGAGCCGCAACTCCGGCAGAGCCTCGAGCCGGACTGTGCGAAGTGTCTTCTTGCCGTCGCGGTGCGCCTTCAAGTCTTTGAAGCCGTCGCTGATTTCTTGAAACAGATTTCGTCGTTTCATCGGGAAAGCACACGCAATTAGCGTATGTATTCAAGTGGCCATTTGCTACTCGAAGTTCAGTTTTTCTAGCCGCACATGGGGTTCCAGCAGCGCCCAGTTTCGCTGCTCGCCGAACTCGAAGTGGGCATGGATGATGCCGGAGACCATATCGACGAACTGAAGGTT
>CAIOHZ010000071.1 GCA_903858165.1 uncultured Pseudomonadota bacterium | reverse complement strand
CCCTCCCGCACGACCACCGGCGCCTCCCCAGACAGGTCAACGACCGTGGTGGGTTCCAAACCGCAATTGCCGCCATCCAGCACGATATCGACCATTTTCCCGAGGCGGACGTGGATTTCAGCGGCGTCCGTCATGGGGAACTCGTCACCAGGTAGCAAGAGGGTACTGGTCATCAGGGGTTCGCCCAGTTCCTCGAGCAGCAACTGCGGCACCCGATGGTCCGGAATACGGATACCGATGGTGGAGCGCTTGGCGTGCTGCAGACGCCTTGGAACCTCCTTGGTAGCCTGTAGCAGGAAGGTGTACGGGCCCGGGGTGTTGGCCCGTAGCAGGCGGTACTGCCAAGTGCCCACCTTGGCGTACTTCGCAATCTCCGAAAGGTCGCGGCAGACCAGCGTGAAATGATGGTGCTTATCCGTCTGGCGCACGCGGGCCAAGCGCTCCATGGCGTCCTTGTCGTCAATCTGGCAGCCCAGCGCGTAGCAACTGTCCGTGGGGTAAACAATCAACCCGCCGGCGCGCAGGCAATCAGCCGCCTGACGCAACAGTCGTCGCTGGGGATCTTTCGGATGTAGCTGGAACAACTGGCTCATGAGGTAGGTATCATAAGCGGATGCAGGCACTCTACGATCTCATTCCCGTCCTCCTGTTCTTTGCCACCTTCAAGTGGCTCGGAATCTACGCAGCCACGAGCGTGCTCATCGTCGCGACCGTGGCCCAGGTCGCTTGGCAGTATTTCCGCCATCGCAAGGTTAGCGGCATGCTGCTCACCACCGCCGCACTGGTGCTGGTATTCGGTGGCCTCACGCTCTACATCCACGACGATCGCTTCATCGTCTGGAAGCCGAGCGTGCTCTACGTGCTGCTCGCCGCCGCCTTCGTCGCCAGCAATGTCATCGGCGAACAGCCCATGTTGCAGCGGACCTTGGGCCATGTGCTCCGTACCGACCGGCGTACCTGGCAATGGGCTACAGCGCACTGGAGTGCCTTATTTCTGGTGCTCGCAGGAGTGAACGCCGTCTTCGTGCTCCAGTTCAGCCGTGATGCCTGGGCAACCTGGAAGATAGCTACCGTCGGCGTCGTGATGGTCTTTGCCGTCCTGCAGATGCTATGGCTTTCACGTCACGCCGAGGCCGTGGAAGCCGAAACCACCACCGATTCGAAACCATGAATCACGAGACACCGCCTCCCGTCTCTCCTTTGGCCCCTGCCGTACGGCCTGCCGCAATCCTGGCCCTGCTCGAGGCGGCCTTCGGTGCGGGCAGCACCGCCGTGGTGGACGACAGCCACCACCATGCCGGGCATGCCACTGCGGGGGGTGCCGGGCACTTTCGTGTCCGTGTGGTGTCAGATCGTTTCGCCGGCCTGCGGACGCTTGCTCGGCATCGTCTGGTCTATACCGCCAGTGCTCCGCTCATGCCCCAAGACATTCACGCCCTGTCCATCACCGCCCTGACGCCCGCAGAATCCACAACAGGTTAAACTGCTAGCTCACGGATTGTGGTTCAGGTAGCAACCCTGCATTCCCGTTCATCGTTTTCATCTTTTGAGGACCATCATGAAGAAGTTCGCGATCCTGATGACCGCCAGCGGTGCGCTGGTGCTTTCGGCCTGCAATGCCGGTACCGGTACTGCGGCGCAGGCCAAGCCACCCATCGCCCACGTCGATGGTCAGCCGGTGTCCGCCGAAGCGCTCGATATCTTCGTGAAGGCACAGGGCGGCAAGGCATTCGCCGAACTGCCGGGCGCGCAGCAGGAACAAGTGGTGGACTCCCTCATCAAGTTGGCCGTGGTAGCCCGCGAAGGCGAAAAGCAGGGTCTGGCTGACGACCCAGAGACCCATGCCGCCCTCGAACTGGCGCGCATGCAAGTACTGGCCCGCGCTGCCGTGCAGGCCCACTTCAAGGACGCGAAGCCGACGGACGCTGAACTGAAGGCGGAATACGACAGCCTCGTGTCCAAGATGCCGAAGGAGGAATACGAAGCCTCCCACATCTTGGTGGACGACGAAGCCAAGGCAAAGGACTTAATCGCCCAGTTGGAAACGGGTGCCAAGTTCGCCACTCTCGCCACCGACAACAGCAAAGATCCTGGCTCCGCCGCTAAGGGTGGCGACCTCGGCTGGTTCCCGCCCGAGCAGATGGTCAAGCCGTTCTCGGCTGCCGTCGCTCTACTGAAGGATGGCGAATACACCCGTACGCCGGTGCAGAGCCAGTTTGGCTGGCACATCATCCTGCGCACGGGCGCACGCCCCACTCCGCCACCGCCGGCCTTCGAGCAGGTGAAGGACCAGATTGCGCCTTCGGTGGAGCAGAAGCGCGTTGGCGTCTACGTCGACAACCTGAAGAAGAACACCAAGGTGGAGAGCCACTTCAAGGCACCTCCCGCCGTGCAGGGCGCCCCGTCGCCAGCCCCGGCCCCAGTTCAACAGTAGCTATTGCCAAGCCCCTCCGGCCCCCGTCAAGGGGTTGGAGGGCTGCTTGCTAGTGGCGCTGCCCAGCGCCAGTAGCGGGTGTAGTTATGGTTCATCAAATTGGGCGGCCCGGTCTTCACCGTGGGCCGTACCAATCGCCGGGTAGCCAGGAAATACACTGGCACAATGGCATCCGCAGCGAGCAATTCTGCCTCCGCGGCCTGCAGCGCCCCGTTCCGCTCAGTTCCCGTCGTGGACATCGCTATTGCCAGGTGTGCGTCGTACTTGGCTGACACATAGCCCACCGTGTTGTCCGCGCTCGAACTCTGGAATACCTCGAGAAAACTCGCCGCATCAGCGTAATCCGCATTCCAACCAAGGCGCACTACATCCCACCCGGTAGGTAACTGACGCAGGGCAAGAAAACGACCAAACTCTTCGTCCACCCATTCCACTTCCACGCCAAGCGTCTCGCGCCACATGAGTCCTATGGCCAAGACTGCCCGACGGACGGTGGTGTTGCGGTTGTAAAGCAGGCGTAAGCGCAGCGGATGCTTGGCGGAATAGCCAGCCGCCGCGTACCA
The DNA here is from genome assembly GCA_903858165.1 of uncultured Pseudomonadota bacterium. Lineage (GTDB taxonomy): Bacteria > Pseudomonadota > Gammaproteobacteria > Steroidobacterales > Steroidobacteraceae > CAIOHZ01. The sequence continues at coordinate 50,479 of CAIOHZ010000071.1, read as the reverse complement.
CGCACGTGCTTGTTTTAGCTGCTCCCCTTTCGTGAGATTTGTCCACGGCATCATGCGCCCGGCGTGCCCCGGTATTCCAGAAGGCACCAGCCCGTAGGCCGGAACTTGGCCCGCGCGCAGCACCTGCCGCGTAAGCCGCTCACGGTCGATAGCCATCGCAAGGGCGCGACGCACGAGTGGCGCCTGTTGCATTCGTCCACTGCGGAGATTGAACCCAAGAAAGAATACCGAGGCTTGGGGCGCCAACTGCACCTGCCCCGGCAATTGCGCCCGCGCCCACGGAATCTCGTCTACTGGCAGCCCACCGGTGACATCAATGGAACCTGCTCGGTAGCGGAGCAATTCGACATTCTCGTCGGCAATACCTGCGTAAGAGACTCGTTGGATATCGACCGTGCTGGCCGCGCGATAGTAGCGGTTCGCAGCCGCCTGAATGGGGCGTCCTGGCAGCCATGCCTCCAGTCGATAGGCGCCATTGAATACCGGCGGACCGGGGCGGTACGGCGAGGCCACGGGGTGCGCCAACAAGGCAGGCAGAAATTCAGCCGGATGCTCGAGGCGCACGACCACATGTGTGGGGTCGGGGGCTTCGACGCCAAGTCCTTCCACGGGCAACCGCCCGGCCATGACGGCGCTGGCCCCCGCTATGACGCGGAGTAAAGGGCTATTCGGCGAGGATACTCGCGGGTCCACGGCGCGCCTCAGCCCACGCACGAAATCGGCCGCCACGAGTGGCTGTCCGTCCGACCAGCGCAAGGATGCGCGCAGCGTGAAACGATATTCGCGCCCATCCGCGGAGACCTGCCAGCGCACGGCCTGACCGGGAATAGGGCGCCCGGCCGCATCCTCGGTGACGAGCCCTTCATAGGCATCCCGCAGCACTTCATAAGCGTAGGTGTCCCCCGCCAGTTGCGGGTCCAGCGTTCCGGGTTCACCACCCAAGGAACGATGGAGTTCGCGGACCGCAGGGTTCGCGGACGGCGCCTGCTGCTCGCAGCCCGTCAGCCCCCCAAAAACCATCACGGAGACCACCACGCCCAGCGCCACTACCCAGAGCGGCTTCAACAATACGGCTCGAAGCTGCAATGACACGGGCCTGCCCCCCTGCTGCGCCTACATCACGCCAAGCAGTATCATGCAGCGATGGCCCGTCCGCCAAATTCCTCAAAGAACCCCAGTGGCAAGGCTGCCGAAGCCGCCGTGCTCGCCCTGCAACCACTGGCCAACTTGCTGCTGGACCACGGCCTCGGCGTGCCTGAACTTTACGAGGCCATCAAGTGGGCCTTCGTCCATGAGGCAGCGCGGCGACAGAGCGCTCGCAACCAGCCCCTCAATGCCTCACGCATCGCCGCCATCACGGGCCTCACCCGGCATGAAGTGGCGCGTCTGCTGAAGGCCCGCGCCGCGCCGGACGCCCTGCAGACTTGGAAACGCCAGCGCGGCAATCGGGTGCTGCTGGGGTGGCATACCGATGCCGTCTTTCTGACCAAAGAAGGCAAACCACGCGCCCTGCCGTACGAAGGTGACCCCAGCTTTTCCACACTGGCACGGCAATACTCCGGCGATATTCCGCCCCGCGCCATGCTCGACGAATTGCTAGCGCAAGGGGCCGTCAAGGAAACCTCACAGGACAACTTCAAGCCTTTGGGACGTGTCGTGCAGCGGAGCGCCGCTTCTGGCGAAAACATGTTGGAAATCGGCCGGAGACTGAACGTGGTGGCGCACGCCATTACCGCGCATAGCGGCGAGACGGCCGGCCCACCGGCCTTTCAAGATCTCGCTATGGCCGAAGGACTAGCGCCCCATGAGGCGCTGGAATTGGTCGCCACCCTTAACCGCCGTAGCGAAAACTTCTTTGAACTCAGCCAGCGCGTGGTGGCTACGGTGCACGGAACCCCCGGCGCCAAGGCCAATACCAAGCCCAGCATGGCCCCCGCAGTTGGCCGCGCAAGCGTTGGTGTCTTCGTTTCCGTCATCCACCAGCAGGAGCCCAACAATGCGGAAAGCCAACCACCCCGGCCAGCAAGACGCGGGCGGCCACTCAGCCGAGACTGAAGCGCCAATCGGCAACGAGGAATTCGCCGGTCCACTCGCCGACGCGGCGCTCGCGTTGCTGGCGGCGTTTTTCAAGGACGGCCACGCGTTGGCCGAGTTCGTGGCAGGGCGAACCACCGCAGTGCCGGCAGAACGATTTTTGGGCATCGAGCCGACTGCTTATACGGATGTTTCAGAGGTGCTGCGCCTCTGGGAGACGCGCGCGGAATTTCTGGACGTCACCGGCAAACCGCGCTTGCTGCCATTGGAAGGCAGTCCCTCTTTCGCTTTGCTAAGCCAGCAGGCCTATCCGCAACTGCCACCAGAGTTGGTTTTGGGCGCACTCGAAAGCGGACACGCCATCGAAACCGCTGACGGTTATGTGCGTCTCTTGTCGCGAACCAAGTTGGTACGGGACCGCGACCAAGCCGCCCATGCCCGGGCCGCACTGGTCGGCACGCGCCTGCTAAGTTCGCTGGTGGGTAATCTAGAACCCACAGGCGCCAGCGAAAAACTGTTTGAGCGTACCGTGCTGGGCCATGACATTCCACGCAGCCAGTTGCCAGCCATTAAGGCCTTCATGCTGCGCCATGGCCAGCAGTACCTCGAAGACCTCGACGACTGGCTGGAAACGCTGCAAGCCCCGCAGAACGAGGACACGGTTAGCGCCGGCGCCTGCCTGTTCCTGTTTACGGACCCGCCGAGCACAAGGCGATGAAGGCGGCCTCGTCGAGCACCGCAACTCCTAGCGCTTCAGCCTTGGCCAGTTTGCTGCCGGCGTCACTGCCGGCCACCACATAGTCGGTCTTCTTCGAGACGCTGCCGCTAACTTTGCCGCCTAGTGCGCGGATACGGTCACCCGCCTCATCACGCGACTGCCCCGCCAACGTTCCCGTCAGCACGAAGGTCTTGCCAGCAAACGGCAGCGACACGGTGACTTCCTTCGCCAACGGCGCGGGCCAGTGCAACCCCGCCGCCACCAGTGCGTCTACCACCTCGAGGTTGTGCGGGTTGTGAAAGAACGCCGCCACTTGTTCCGCAATGACGGGGCCAATATCCGGCACTTCGCGCACCGCTACGGCGTCGGCGGAACGCAATGCGTCGAGCGAACCGAAGTGCAGCGCCAACTGCAGCGCTGTGGCCTCACCAACATTGCGGATGCCAAGACCAAACAGCAAACGGGGTAGCGTGGTCGCCTGGCTAGCCGCGATGGCGTGCAACAATTTGGTAGCACTCTTCTCACCCATGCGCTCCAAGCCAAGCAAAGGTCCCAGCGTTAGCCGATAAAAGTCCGCCGGGTTATGCACCAAGCCCGCATCCACCAACTGGTCGACGAGTTCGGTACCTAGCCCCTGAATATCCAATGCCCGACGGGAAGCAAAGTGCTTCAAGGCTTCCTTACGCTGGGCACCGCAGTGCAGACCGCCCGTGCAACGCGCCACGGCCTCGCCGTCCTCACGGACCACCGCACTGGCACAGACTGGGCAGCAATCTGGCAAGGCCACTGCGACCGTACCGAGAGGACGCCGGTCGAAGAGCACGCGGGCCACTTCGGGAATGACATCGCCAGCGCGACGCATCACCACGGTGTCCCCTACTCGCACGTCCTTGCGATGCAACTCATCGAGGTTGTGCAGTGTGGCATTGCTTACCGTCACCCCGCCTACGAACACTGGCTCCAATCTGGCTACCGGCGTGATGGCACCCGTGCGCCCTACCTGCCATTCAATACCGCGTACGTTAGTGAACGCCTCCTCAGCAGGAAACTTGTGAGCCACCGCCCAACGAGGCGCCCGCGACACGAACCCCAAGCGCTCTTGGAGGCCGTAGTCGTCCACCTTGTAAACCACGCCATCAATCTGGAAAGGCAAGCTTGGACGTCGTTCCCCCATCTCGCGGTAATAGTGCAGCAAGCCTTCCACACCGACCACGGCTTGCTGTAGTTTGGAGGTGGACAAGCCCCACTGCCGCAACGCGGACATGGCGGCCACATGCTGCCGTGGCAACGGCAAGCGTTCATTTTCCACCACGCCAAGCGCGTAGAACACCGCCTCTAACGGGCGTTGGGCAGTAATGCGCGGGTCCAGTTGACGCAGACTGCCGGCCGCGGCGTTGCGTGGATTCACGAAAGTCTTCTCGCCGGCCAGTGCAGCGCGGCGGTTAAACTCTTCGAATTTCGCTACCGGCAGATAAACTTCACCGCGAACTTCGAGCAAACGGGGCCAGTCGTTGCCCAGCAACTGCAATGGCACCGAGGCAATGGTGCGGACGTTGTGGGTCACATCCTCACCAGTGGCACCGTCACCGCGGGTGGCAGCCTGTACAAGCAGGCCATCCACATACGTGACGCTTAATGCCAAACCATCCATCTTCGGCTCAGCGCTGTAAGCGACCGCCGGCGCCGTCGGCAGCAGACCTAGGCGCTCCCGAACACGCCGGTCGAAAGCCACGACATCTTCATCCGCAAACGCGTTGTCGAGGGACAGCATCGGCAGGCGGTGCTGCACCTCACCGAAGGCCGTCAGCGGCGCCGCCCCAACGCGCTGCGTTGGTGATTCCGGAGTGATAAGTTCGGGATAAGTGGCCTCTAGCTCCCGCAGTTCGCGTAGCAAGGCGTCGAACTGGGCATCCGCGACTACTGGGGCGTCCAGCACGTGGTAAAGATGGTTGTGGCGCTGCAGTTCTTGCCGCAGCGCCAACGCGCGCGAAGCCGCCTCAATCGGCGTCATCGGTACCGCCGGAAAACAAGGAGCGCTCAAAAGACTCCACCTCGTCACGGAGTTCCATCACGCGCACCGCGGTGAGCGGTTGGCGCCGTTCGTCTTGCAGAACGCCATTGAGGCGGGCTGCCAAACGGCGACCACAAGCCACCAGTTCATCAACCACATAGGTGCCCTCGATAGCCCCCGGCAGCACTGCGAACAGCGAGACACCGGGCAGCTCCAGCGTCGACATCTCGTGCAGTTCGAACGAACCCGGCTCGATGAGACTGGCGACACTGAACAGCAACTGCTTGTCGTCCACTTCGCGGTGGAAGATGTGGTAGCGACCAAACACCAACCCTTCAGCCTCCAGCGCTTGGCGCAACTCCGCACCCGCAAAGCGAGCAGTTGCCGTGGCACCCACCAAGCGCAGCGCGATGATTTTTTGGCGGGGCGGCGTATGCGGACGCGGCCGTGGGGCGGCCGGAGCCGGGGATGGAACCACTACCAGAACCTCGTCTGCCGCCACAGGGGACGCAACCTCAACCCGCGGACGGTCATAGGCGCTGCCCGTGGGAGTGATGATCGGCAGGGCCGCGGTACTCTCCACGGCATGATGGTCGGGCAACTGCACCAATGGCGGCTCAAGTGGCGGTAGGTCGTCCTCGATGCGAATATCGGGCACCTTGAAAGCGCCAGTGTCCGTCGAAGACCAATGCGGCTCTTCCCATACCGGCTCCTGCGCCACCGGCGGTGGTGGGTTGGCACGGTAAACACCGCCAGGACCGGTGGTCGTGGGGGGGCGCCGCACCGGCGGGGTGACGTTGAAAGCGTCGTCCGCCAATGGCTTGCGACGCGCACGCAGACTTTCCCAAAACCACAGACCGACGATGAGCAAAGCGCCCACGCCGAGCAAGATCCAGCGCAACTCGTCGGTCATGCCATCCTCCTAGAAGACCAGCAGCAATACTTCTGGTTACCAAGCCGACGCATAGAGTTTAGGCCACCGCGCCTTCATACGTGGCCAATCGCAAGGCCTCGTCCACGTCGACAGCCACGAGACGCGACACGCCCGGTTCGTTCATGGTGACACCCAGCAGGTTCTGCGCCAATTCCATGGTGTGCGGCTTGTGGGTAATGAATATGAACTGCACGCGCTCACTCATCTCCTTCACCACATCGCAGAAACGCCCGACGTTATGGTCGTCCAGTGGCGCGTCCACCTCATCCAGCATGCAGAATGGTGCTGGGTTCAGGTCGAAGATACTGAACACCAGCGCGACGGCGGTGAGCGCCTTCTCGCCGCCCGACAACATGTTGATACTGCTATTCCGCTTGCCTGGCGGTCTGGCCATGATGGTCACGCCAGCCTCGAGTGCATCCTCGCCCGTCAACTCCAAGTACGCCGTACCGCCACCAAACAGTCGCGGGAAGCGTTGTTGCAGACCCGCATTGACGCGGTCGAAGGTGTCCTGAAAACGCTGCCGCGTCTCGCGGTCAATCTTACGCATCGCCTGTTCGAGCGTGTTCAGCGCCTCGGTGAGATCGTTGAACTGCCGGTCCAGGTACTCCTTGCGCTCGCTCTGTTCCTTGAACTCGTCGATGGCCGCCAAGTTCACCTGACCGAGACGCTCGATACGACCAGTCACTTCGGCGAGCGAACCCTCCCAAGCCGGTACGTTGGCCTCCGGTGGCAAGCTGCCCTGCACTGTGGCCAAGTCGAACTTGGTCGCCATGAATTGTTCAGCGATGGACTCGCGACGGATGCGAATTTCTTGAGCGGCCAAGCGCGCGTTGTCCGCTTCCTGTCGGGCTGCCTCAACGGTCTGCTCAGCGGCGACACGGGCAGCGTCGCCGGTTTGCAGCTCGGTCTCGCCCTCTTCCAAGGCCAAACGGGCTGCCGCCAGTTCCTGCTCCACGACCAAGCGACCGGCCAGCGCCACTTCCAACTGCCGCTCGAGTTCCAACAGCGGCGCTTCGCCTTCCGCCAACTGCCGCGCAAGGTCTTGTTCGCGCGTTTGCAACTGCTGACGCTGTGCCGCAAGCCGCAACAGATTGCCACGAACACTGGCCAGCGTAGAGCGCCGGCTTTCCACCTGAATGGCGACTTCCTGCGCACGACCACGCGCCGACTGTACGCCTTGGCGACCCAAAGCAACGGCACCGCGCAACTCTTCCCGTTGGGATTCGAGGTCGGGGCGACGATCTTCAAGCGCCTGCATCGCGTTCAGTCCCTCATCGAGACGACCACGCGCAGCGCGCACTTCTTCCTCGGCCTCGCCCAATTCGCGGGCCAGATCGTCGGCCTCCGCCAGCAACCGCTGCAGCCGGTCCGACGTCTGCTGAGCGCGCGACTTCAGCGCCTCGAGTTGGCTGCGCGCATCGATGTGCGAACGATGCAGACGGTTGACCTCGGCCTGCAAGTGGTCGCGGTCATCCTCCAACTGCTTGGAGCGCAGCCGCGCCCCCTGCAGAGATTCATCCAACTGACTGACGGTTGCCTCGGCTTCACGCAAGGCATCACGCAATTTGCGCAGTTCGCTTTCACGACCGAGTACGCCGGCATGCTCATCCTTGTCGCGGCTGACGCGGAGCCAATCGCGGCCGATCCAAACGCCATCGCGTGTAATGACGGATTCGCCCGGCTGCAAACTGGCACGGCGCGACAGCGCCTCTGCCAAGGTGTCCACCGCGTGAATGGCAACCAGCAAGGAGGGTACGCCCTGCGCGCCCTTCACCTTGGAAGCCAGCCCCGTCGTGGTATCGGCAAGGCCAGCCATGATGAAGCTGACCTGGCCTACCTGCAGGCCGTCGATGAGATCGGCCACGGCATCGAAGCCGTCGACACAAACCGCTTCGAGGTAAGCGCCCAGTACCGTTTCCACGGCACGCTCCCAACCCGCCTCTACGGTGAGTTGCTGCGCCAAGCGAGGGCGCGAATCGAGGGAATGACCCTTTAGCCATTCGACCACACGTCCTTTGACTTGGCCGAGCGCGGCCTGCTGCAGCGCTTCGGTAGAAACCAGTTGACCACGCGTCCGCTGCAATTCATTACGGGCACGGTCCAGTTCTGCCTGCAGGCGTCGCTCGTCGTTGCGCGCAGCTTGATGATCTTGCAGCGACTGCTGCAAACGCTCCTGCGCCGCGCGGCCAGCTTCGGCTGCTGCCACTTCGCGCAGCGTACCCGCCTCCAACTGTTCTTCAAGCGACACACCACCCAGCAGGTCGCGTTCACCTTCCACGCGCTCCTGCTGCTGCAGCAGGCGACGCAGACGGTTGTCGAGTTGCTCGATACGCGCACGCTCCACCATCGCTTTCTGGTTGGCATCGGCGGTCTGGCGGGTGAAGGTTTCCCAGCCCTGTTGCCAGGTAGCGAGCAGACTCTCGGCTTCTTCGAGGCGGCCTTGGGCGGTCGCTTCCACTTCGCGGGCGGCTACAAACTCCGGCTCGAGTTGGGCCAACGACGTCGACAGTTCATCGGCCTGCATCTGGTCGCGGGCCAAAACGGTTTCCGCCTCTACCTGTGCGGCCGTGGCTTGGTCGAGGTCCGTGCGCTGACGGGCGCGCAAATCCTTGGCGAACTGCAGGCTCTGTTCGGTACGGGTGACTTCGGCACCCAGTTGGTAGTGCCGTGCCTGGACAGCGCCCAAGGTTTCCTGACGCGCAGTCGCAGCCTCGCGCGCCTGCTCTACAGCAGACTCTGCGGCACGCAACGTGGCCACGGCGGCTTGCAGCGCGAGTTCACGTTCACTGAACGCATGACCACGCCCTTGCGCTTCGGCATCGAGATCGCGCAGGCGCAAGGCCAGTAGTTCAGCATGGAACTTGCGTTCCTCTTCCTTGAAGCCCTGATAGCGACGCGCCGTAGCAGCCTGACGCTGCAAGTGACGCAACTGCTTGTCCACCTCATCGCGCAGGTCATTCAAACGCTCGAGATTTTCACGGGTGCTGGCAATGCGGCTCTCCGTTTCCTTGCGGCGCTCCTTGTAACGAGAGATGCCCGCCGCCTCTTCGATGAACCCGCGCATCTCGTCAGGCTTCGCCGTAATGACGCGCGAAATCATGCCTTGTTCGATGATGGCGTAACTGCGGCTGCCGAGGCCCGTGCCCAGGAATAACTGCGTAATGTCCTTGCGGCGGCACTTGCTGCCATTGATGAAATACGTGGAGGTGCCATCGCGAGACACCTGCCGCTTCAGTGCAACTTCGGCGAACGCAGCATAGGGACCGGTGATGGTGCCATCGGAGTTATCGAACACCAACTCGACGGAGGCCGTACCCACCGGTTTACGGGTGTTGGAACCGTTGAAGATAATGTCGTTCATCGATTCGCCGCGCAGGTGCTTGGCGGATATTTCGCCCATGACCCAGCGCACGGCATCGATGATGTTGGACTTGCCGCAACCATTGGGACCCACTACCCCGGTGAGGTTGTGAGGGAAGTGAGCAGTAGTCGGGTCGACAAACGACTTGAAGCCGGCGATCTTGAGCTTGGACAAACGCATCCGGGAACCCCCGTGAACAAGCAGCATAGTGTAGATTACGCACCCCTTCCTGACACCCCTTGACAGCGCATTTAAAATACCGACATGAACCAGCTACCTTCCACGCCCCCCGGGGCACCCGCTCGCGGCCCGACTCTACCCCAAGAGGCGGTCGACACCTTCCCGAACCCGAACCCGGGCCGGGACTTCACCATCCGCATGGATCTCCCCGAATTCACCTGTCTCTGTCCCCTGACGGGCCAGCCGGATTTCGCACAGTTCCAGCTGGAATACGTGCCGGATAGCAAATGCGTCGAACTGAAGAGCCTGAAGCTCTACCTCTGGTCCTTCCGGGACCGGGGCGCCTTCCATGAGGCCGTCACCAACCAAATCCTCGAGCATCTCGCCGGGGCGACCCAGCCGCGCTTCATGCGCCTCACGGCGAAATGGAACGTGCGAGGCGGCATTTACACCAGCGTTGTGGTCGAACACCGTCAGCCCGAATGGACGCCCGCCCCGTCGGTCATGCTTCCTTAGCGATTGAGGGTTATAATCTGCGCTGTTACGCGGAGTCTTGAATTAATCGAGGACACGCCGATGCCATCGAAGAAGCCTGTGACCAAGTCCAAGGGCTCGAATCGCCCGGTTGCCAAGTCGACGGCGAAAGCCGTCGCGCGAAAACCGGTAGCCAAAACCCCAGCAAAGGCCGCCTCCAAAGCGGTCACGAAGGCAAAGAAAGCCCCCGTGAAGCCTCTCAAGACCCCCTTAAAGCCCGCCGCCAAGGCCCCAGCCAAGGCGACCAAGCCCGCTGCGAAGGCCCCAGTAAAGGCCACCAAGCCCGCTGCGAAGGCCGCACCAAAGGCCGCACCAAAGGCCGCATCAAAGGCCGCACCAAAGGCCATTGGCAAGACGCCGGCCAAGGCGCTTCCAAAAGCACCAGTAAAGACCGTCGCGAAAACGCCGCCAAAGGCCCCAACCAAGCCGGCCATCAAGCCGGCGGGCAAGCCGACTGCTAGGCCCGTCCCGCAGGCCGCGCCCAAGGCACCTGCTGCCAAGGCCGCGCCGGCTCCCGCCAAGGTAGCAGCGAAGCCTGCGCCAGTAGCTAAGCAAGCCCCGAAGGAAGCCCCCAAGGCGGCTGTCAAGGCCGCACCGGTGCCCAAGCCTGTGTCGGTCCCCAAGGCAGCATCGCCGTCCCCCTCACCCACCGCAAAAGCGGGTGGCAAGAGCGCCGCGAAACCCGCCGCGCCTGCCAGCAAAGAGCCCACGAACATTTCAATTCCTGCTGCCCCGTCGACCACACCGCCTCCCGCAGCCAAGTTGGGGGCGACCAAGCCCGTGCCACCGGGCAAGCCCCTGATCAACGTCGGCAAGCTGGTTCCCCGCTCGGAGGATGACGAAGAAGGTAGCGGCAGTGCCCTGCGTGGGCCCCGCAACTTCAAGCCTTATCAGTTGCGCAAGGACGAGGAGTACATGAATCTCGCGCAGGTGGAGCACTTCCGCACCTTGCTCGAAACCTGGAAGCGCGAACTGATGGAGGAAGTGGACCGCACCGTGACGCATATGAAGGACGAGGCGGCTAACCCGCCCGACCCGAACGACCGCGCCACATTGGAGTCCGAATTCGGTCTGGAACTGCGTACCCGTGACCGCGAACGCAAGCTCATCCGCAAGATCGACGAGGCCATCAAGCGCATCGACGACAGCACCTACGGCTACTGCCTGGAAACAGGCGAGGAGATCGGGGTAAAGCGTCTCGAAGCGCGGCCAGTCGCCACCCTGTGCCTTGAGGCTCAGGAGCGTCGCGAGCGTCGCGAGCGCCAGTACGGCGACCGCGACGACCGTTATCGGGGCTGAGTCGTGGCCATCGGCAGGGGGCGTTTCGCCCCCTCGCCCACCGGCGACCTGCACCTCGGGTCGCTGGTCGCAGCACTGGCCAGCTCCCTCGATGCCCGGCATCGTGGAGATGACTGGCTCCTGAGATTGGAAGATATCGATCAAGCCAGAGCCGTCCCGGGCGCTGCGGACCGTATAGTGAGTGCGCTGAAACTTTTCGGCTTCGTCTGGCCTGAACCTGTACTAGTTCAGTCAAAAAATCTCCAAGCTTATGAAAATGCTTTGGATTTACTCCAAACTCAAGGGCGTTTATTCGTCTGCCATTGTGGCCGCGGAAGTTATCAGGGCGCTTATCCCGGCACCTGCCGCCACGTAGGCCGTCTTCTGCCGGAAGAGCCGCGCCCTAAGTCTGGCGTCGCTATACGCCTGAACACACAGGATTCAGGCACCTTACGTTGGCAAGACGGTTGGCAAGGTTGGCAACAGCAAGCCTTGGAAAACGACATTGGCGACTTCGTCATCCGCCGCAAAGACGGCTTCCACGCGTATCAGCTAGCGGTGGTCGTCGATGATGGAGCCCAGGGTATAACACGGGTCGTCCGCGGCATGGACTTGCTGGACAACACCCCCCGCCAACTCTTTCTCCAACGGCTGCTGGGACTGTCGGAACCTGAATACGCGCACCTCCCATTGGTGGTCGAGCCAGACGGCACCAAGTTATCGAAGTCCCGTAGCAGTGCCGCGGTGGCAGCACTAGGACCGACAACCGCGCTACGGCTGGCACTGAAACTCCTTCGTCAGCCCGAGCCGCCAACCGTGCTCAATAACCCGCATGACCTCCACACTTGGGCCGCCGCGCAGTGGAACCCCACGGTCCTTTCCAGTGTGACGCACCTCCACTTGCCTTGAGCGGCACCGCCCGGTGTAACATCGATGTCCAGACGGGAGCCCTCATGTCCGAACCCCGCGTCATTACCAAGTACCCGAATCGCCGTCTCTACGACAACGTCGAGAGTCGTTACGTTGCCTTGACCGACGTACGCCGACTGGTGCTGGAGAAAATTCCCTTCGTGGTGCGGGAAAAGAAGACCGGGGCCGACATCACCCGCGCGGTACTGCTGCAGGTCATTGCGGATCAAGAAGAACGTAGCGAACCCGTGATGAGCGAAGACTTTCTGGCGCAGGTTATCCGCAGCTATGGTGGCACCATGCAAGGTTTCATCGGCCAATATCTCGAACAGAGCCTGCGCCTGTTCCTGCAACAGCAGCAGCAAATGAACCAAAGAATGCGCTCGATGGTTGGCCACGACCCGAGCGGCATCACGCAATTGGCGAATTTGGCACAGGATAACTTCCAACGTTGGAAGGAAGCCCAGGACCAACTGCTTAAAGGTTTTTTGGACGCTGGAAAGCCCTGAGACGATAAGTCGCGAGCAAGCTCGCTCCCACAAAAAAGGGCCCCGAAGGGCCCTTTTTACTTTGCTCTATGCCCGCCGCAGCTGGCTGAGCCTATGGGTCAGCCTTCGCCGCCCACATCGCGCATGGACAGACGCACGCGACCCTGACGGTCAACTTCGAGCACCTTCACGCGCACCACATCGCCTTCGTTCAGCTTGTCGCTGACGCGCTCGACACGCTCGTCGCTGATCTGCGAGATGTGCACGAGACCATCGCGACCAGGCAGGATAGTGACGAATGCGCCGAAGTCCATGAGACGAACGACCTTGCCCTCGTAGATCGAGCCCACTTCCACTTCCGCGGTGATGAGTTCGATACGACGACGGGCTTCGCGAGCAGCAGCGCCGTTCACAGAAGCGATCTTCACGGTGCCATCGTTCTCGATATCGATGGTGCAACCGGTCTCTTCGGTGATGGCACGGATGACCGCACCACCCTTGCCGATGACTTCACGAATCTTCTCGGGATCAATCTTCATGGTGGTGATGGTCGGCGCCCACTCGGACATTTCCGAGCGCGGGGTCGACAGCACCTTGTTCATCTCGCCGAGGATGTGCAGACGACCCTCGAGGGCCTGCGCCAGCGCAACCTGCATGATTTCCGGCGTGACGCCTTCAATCTTGATGTCCATCTGGAGGGCGGTGACACCGTCCTTGGTACCGGCAACCTTGAAGTCCATGTCGCCGAGGTGGTCTTCGTCACCCAGAATGTCCGTGAGGACCTGGAAGCGATCGCCTTCCTTCACGAGGCCCATGGCAACGCCAGCCACGGGGGCCTTGATGGGCACGCCGGCGTCCATGAGCGCCAAGCTGCTGCCGCACACGGAAGCCATGGAGCTGGAGCCGTTCGACTCGAGGATTTCCGACACGACGCGCAGGACGTACGGGAACTTCTCGAGGGTAGGCATGACCGCCTTCACGCCACGCTTGGCGAGGTTGCCATGACCCACTTCGCGGCGCTTCGGCGAACCGACACGGCCGGTTTCACCAACGCTGAACGGAGGGAAGTTGTAGTGGAACATGAATGCTTCTTTGCGTTCACCTTCCAGCGCGTCGATGATTTGCGCGTCGCGACCAGTGCCGAGAGTGGTGACCACCAGCGCCTGCGTTTCGCCACGCGTGAACAGCGCCGACCCGTGGGTACGGGGCAGCACGCCAACGCGGATGCTGATCGGACGAACCGTCTTATGATCGCGACCGTCGATACGCGGCTCACCCGACAGGATGCGGTCGCGCACGATGCGGTATTCAAGGTCACCGAAGGCCTTCTTCACCTTCTCGGCTTCAAACTTGGCGCCTTCGCCACCACACAGGGCGGCATGGGTAGCTTCGCGGGCCGCACGAACGGCATCCTGACGAGCCTTCTTGTCGGTAATGCGGTAAGCATCATTCAGGGCCTGGCCAGCAACGCCCTTGACGGCGGCCTCTAGGACCTCATCCGCCGGGGGAGCTTCCCAGTTCCACTTGGCCTTGCCAGCTACCGCGACCAGTTCGTTGATGGCGCCGATGGCAACCTGCAGCTGCTGGTGACCGAAAGTGACGGCGCCGAGCATGATCTGCTCGCTAAGACCCGTGGCTTCGGACTCCACCATGAGCACCGCCTTGGCGGTACCCGCGACGACGAGGTCGAGGTCCGAGGTGGCCAGTTCCTTGGCGGGCGGGTTCAGGAGGTAAGCGCCGTTCTTGTAACCGACGCGGGCAGCACCGATGGGGCCGGAGAAAGGCATGCCGGAGAGCGCCAGCGAGGCGGAGGCCCCGATCATGGCGAGCATGTCGGCCTGCACTTCGGCATCCAGCGACACCACCGTGGCGATGACCTGCACTTCGTTGTAGAAGCCTTCCGGGAACAGCGGGCGCACCGGGCGGTCGATGAGGCGGGAGACCAGCGTCTCCTTCTCCGACGGACGGCCTTCGCGCTTGAAGAAGCCGCCGGGGATGCGGCCCGCGGCGTAGGTCTTCTCCTGGTAATCAACAGTCAGCGGGAAGAAGTCGCGGCCGGCAGCGGCAGACTTGGAGCCGACAGCGGTGACAAGCACCACGGTGCCGGAGGCGCTGACGAGGACGGCGCCATCGGCCTGACGAGCCATCTCGCCAGTCTCGATGGTGACAGTGTGCGGTCCGTAGGGAAACGAAACTTTATGTGCGGTCACGGGAGTGTCCTTGGGAATTCGGATTTTTTGAACGGGTGCAGCGGGACTGCCCAAAACGACACGGCCCACCTTGGGGGCGGGCCGCGGTCGGGGGCTGGCCTTTAGCGGCGCAGGCCCAGTTCGCCGATAACCTTCTGGTACCGCTCGGGGGCGGTGCTCTTGAGGTAATCCAGCAACTTGCGACGCTGGTTCACCATTTTCAGCAAGCCACGACGCGAGGCGTGGTCCGCCTTGTGGGCGGCGAAATGCTCGCCGAGGCCGCCGATGCGCTTCGACAGGAGGGCGATTTGCACCTCCGGGGAACCCGTGTCGTTCACGCCACGCGCGAACTTGGAGACGATTTCCGCCTTCTGCTCAGTCAAAAGAGGCATGTGATGTCCTGGACTACTTTCTAGACTTGTGGGAAGCCGCGCATTGTACGGGCCTTTCCTTTGTGGTTCAACCACTTCCAGCGAAACGCGCCACGGGTCCGGCGAATAGGCGCACCGCGCGCCATATCGCCGCACCGGAAGCGTCGGAAACCACCTCTCCTAAACCGAGAAAAGTGGTATCCGGCCCATAAAGCCGCCAGACCTTGTGAGGACCGGCAGCGGGCGAATAATCTTCGCAGACCGGGTTCTGGCCACGGGCCAGCGCCCGCGCCGCGACCAACGACAACGTTGCGGCCGGGTGATCGACCAGCGCGGCGTCGGCCGGCAAGAGTCGGGCTTCACGCGCCGTCTCCCCTTCCGCCTCCAACTGCTCTAGGGTAACTACGGGCAGGTCGGCGAAGGGAGCCGCCCAAAGCCGACGTAATGCAGCCAGATGCCCAACCGTACCCAGCGCTGCAGCCAGCGTCTCCCCAATGACACGGACGTAGGTGCCCTTAGAGCAACGGACTTCGGCTTCCAGCCAGTCCGCACCGAAAGCCGTGCAAACCAGCTCGTGGAGCACCACAGCACGCGGGGCACGCTCCACTTCGATGCCCTGGCGCGCCAATTCGTAGAGCGGCCGGCCGTCGCGCTTCAGTGCGGAATGCATGGGCGGCACCTGCTGCTGCGGGCCACGCAGCCCCACCATAGCCTGCTCGATAGCCGCAGCGTCGAGGGCCGGCACGACAGCCTCGGCGATGACCGGACCCTCTGCATCGCCCGTGGCGGTCTTGGCGCCCAAGGCCAAGCGAAACGCATACCGCTTGTCGCCGTCGAGCAGGTAACCGGCCACCTTCGTGGCTTCACCAAAACAGAGAGGCAACATGCCGCTGGCAAGGGGGTCGAGGCTGCCAGTGTGGCCAGCCTTCGCGGCGCGCAACAGTCGGCGGGCACGCTGGAGGGCCGCGTTCGAGGACAACCCGAGCGCCTTGTCGAGTAGCAAGACACCATCGAGGTCGCGATACACGACCCGGGGCGGTCGGTCCTCAGCCACCGTCAGCAGCGTTGCCTTCAGCAGGCTGGTCTGCGACCGAATCGGGGGCTGCGTCATCCGCGGCCATGGCAGGATCCGCGTCGGTCTGCCGCCGGCGGTCATCCGCCACGGCTTCCTTGATGAGAGCATTCAAAGCCATGCCCTTCTCGAGAGTAGTATCGAGTTTGAAATGCAACTGCGGGGTATGCCGCAGGGTGAGTTGCTTGCCCACCATCGTACGCAAGTAACCGGCTGCCTTGCCGAGCCCTTCCGCCACTGGCGCCGGATCCTTGCCCATGCCGAACGGCAGGAAATACACCGTGGCATGGGAGAGATCGGGAGACACCTCGACTGCCGTGAGCGTCACCGCACCAATGCGCGGATCCTTCACTTCCCGCCGCACCAGGTCTGCGAGGAGCCGCAACAACTGCTCCTCCAGACGCCGGCTACGATGAGAACGCGGCTGCGGCATTAAAGCTTGCGCTCCACCGTCACGCGTTCAAAGCACTCAATTTGGTCCCCGGCACGGACGTCGTTGTAGTCCTTAACGGCGATACCACACTCGGTACCATTACGGACTTCGTTGACGTCATCCTTGAAGCGACGCAGGCTTTCCAGCGCGCCCTCGTAGATAACGACGTTGTCGCGCAGCACGCGGATGGGGTTGTTGCGACGCAGGTAGCCATCGATGACCACGCTGCCCGCCACCTGGCCGAACTTGCTCGAGCGGAACACTTCCTTGACCTGCGCCAGGCCAACGATGTTTTCCTTGACCTCGGGCGAGAGCATGCCAGTCATGGCAGCGCGGACATCGTCGATGGCTTCGTAGATGACCGAGTAGTAGCGGACATCAACGCCCTGGTCCTTGATGGTGCTACGGGCCGCGGCATCTGCGCGCACGTTAAAAGCCACCACGCGGGCGTTGGAAGCCATCGCGAGATTCACATCGGACTCGGTCAAGCCGCCGACACCGCTGGAGATGATCTTGACGACCACCTCGTCGGTGCTGAGATTCGTGAGCGCGTCGCGCAGGGCTTCCGCCGAACCAGCCACGTCTGCCTTGATGAGAACCTGTACCTGGCTGGCCTTGCCATCTTCCATCTGCTGGAAGACGTCGCCGCCGCGCTTGGCCTCACGGGCCAACTTGACGTCACGGAACTTGCCTTGACGGTACAACGCCACTTCACGGGCCTTGCGTTCGCTTTCCACGGCGAGCAGGTCATCACCAGCGTTCGGTACACCCGAAAGGCCGAGCACTTGCACGGGAATGGAGGGCCCCGCCGACTGGACGGACTTGCCGTTCTCGTCGAACAGCGCGCGCACCCGGCCGAATTCCTGACCGGCCAACACAGAGTCACCGACCTTGAGGGTGCCGCGCTTCACGAGCACGGTGGCCACAGGACCACGCCCCTTCTCGACGCTGGATTCGAGGACAACACCCGAGGCGAGACCGTCGACCGGCGCTGCTAGTTCGAGAACCTCGGACTGCAGGAGGATGGTCTCCAGCAACCTGTCGATGCCGGTGCCCACTTTCGCGGACACGTTAACGAACATGTTACTGCCGCCCCATTCCTCGGGAATGACCTCGTGCTGGGTCAGTTCCTGCTTGACGCGTTCTGGATCGGCTTCTGGCTTGTCCACCTTGTTGACCGCAACAATGATGGGTACACCCGCCGCCTTCGCGTGCTTGATGGCTTCGATGGTCTGCGGCATGACGCCGTCGTCCGCGGCCACCACCAGCACCACGATGTCCGTGGCCTGCGCACCACGCGCACGCATGCTCGTGAAGGCGGCGTGACCCGGCGTATCGATGAAGGTGACGATGCCACGCGGGGTTTCCACATGGTACGCACCAATGTGCTGCGTGATGCCACCGGATTCGCCAGCAGCCACCTTCGCCGTGCGGATGTAGTCCAGCATCGAAGTCTTGCCGTGGTCGACGTGGCCCATGATGGTCACAACCGGGGGGCGCGGAGCCGCCTGAGCACCAGCACCAGCCGCACCCTGCAGGTCCGACTCGAGCTGGTTTTCCTTCAGCGTCTTCGGCGTATGGCCGAGTTCCTCGACCACCAGCACGGCGGTGTCCTGATCGATGGGCTGGTTGATGGTGGCCATCACGCCCATGTTCATCATCGCCTTGATGACTTCGCTACCCTTCAACGCCATCTTCTGGGCGAGTTCCGCCACGGTGATGGTTTCGCCAATGGCGACTTCACGCTTCATGGGTGCGGTGGGCATCTCGAAGCCGTGCGAACCGGGGTTGCCGCGTTGTGCGGAGTTGCCACGGCGGTCCGTGCGCATCGGCTTACGCTGCTTCTTGTGGCGGGCGGACACGTCGCTCGCGACATGCAATTCCTGACGCCCATAGCGCGTAGCACCTGCTCCCGGGGCCGGGGCTGCCGTGGCGGCACGGGCCGGCTCTGCCGGCTTGGCAGCCGCACGGTTGCGACGCTCGCGTTCCGACTCTTCCTTCGCGCGCTGCTCCTCGAGACGGCGGGCGTTAGTCTCCTCCATCACACGACGCTGCTCGGCCTCATGCACGCGACGGTGGGCATCTTCCTCGGCACGGCGGGCGTTGTCTTCCGCCATCTGGCGGACGCGCTCGGCTTCCTGGGCGGCCTCGGTCACCCGGCGTTGCGCATCTTCCTCAGCGCGGAGGCGATCTGCCTCCTCCTGGGCCTTGCGGGAACCCTCGTCTTCGATGGTGTCCCGCTTGATGTAAGTCTTCTTGGCACGCACCTCGATGTTGACGGTGCGGGCCTTGCCCAGCGCGGAGCCCACCTTGATTTCGCTCTGTACCTTGCGGTTCAGGGTGATCTTGCTTGGCGCCTTGGGTGCGTCTTCGCCCTTGCCATGCGCACGGCGCAGGAACGACAGCAACTCCATCTTGGCGTCGTCGTTAATGACAGAGGTAGGTCCATCCACATGGATGCCAGCCTCAGCTAGCTGCGTGAGCAGCTTGGGGACCGGGACCTTCAGGACCTCGGCGAATTGTGTGACGGTAACGTCAGCCATGCGTATCTACCTCTCCGCTCAGGCCTGGTCCTGGAACCAGATCTCGCGGGCAGCCATAATTAGTTTGCCCGCGGCCTCGGCGTCGAGGCCTTCGATGTCGGCGAGGTCCTCGATGGACTGCTCGGCCAATTCCTCTCGCGTCCGCACGCCGATGGCGGCAAGCTTCAGCGCAAGGTCTTCGTCCATGCCGTCCACATCGTAGAGGTCGGCGGCGGGGCCTTCGGCCCCTTCCTCGCTCGCAATGGCCTGCGTCAGCAGCACGTCACGAGCGCGGTTACGGAGTTCTTTCACCATTTCCTCGTCAAACTCACTGATCGACAGGAGTTCGCTGGCAGGCACGTAGGCCACCTCTTCGATCGACGAGAGGCCTTCCTGCACGAGAATCATGGCGACATCCGCGTCCACGTCGAGTTGCTGCATGAACAGCTCCTTGAGCACGCGGGTTTCGCCCTCGCTCTTTTCCTCGGCCTGCTGCTCGCTCATGATGTTGAGCCTCCAGCCGGTGAGTTCAGAGGCGAGACGAATGTTCTGACCGCCGCGGCCGATGGCCTGCGACAGCTTTTCTTCCGCCACAGCGATGTCCATGCTGTGCGAGTCCTCGTCAACCACAATCGAGGTCACTTCTGCCGGTTGCATGGCATTAATGACGAACTGCGCGGGATTTTCGTCGAACGGAATGATGTCGACGCGCTCGCCGCCAATTTCGTTGGAGACGGCCTGCACACGCGAACCACGCATACCAACGCAAGCGCCGACTGGGTCGATGCGGTTGTCGAAAGTACGCACGGCAATCTTGGCGCGTGCGCCCGGGTCACGGGCAGCGGCGAGAATCTGGATGAGACCCTGACCAACTTCAGGAACTTCGAGTTCGAACAGCTTGATGAGGAACTCAGGAGCCGTGCGCGACAGAAAAATCTGCGGACCGCGGATTTCGGAACGCACTTCCTTGAGGAAGGCCTTGACGCGGTCCTGCGTACGCAATGGTTCGCGAGGGATGAGGTTTTCGCGGGGGATAAAACCCTCGGCATTGCCACCCAAGTCGACGAACACACCGTTGCGGTCAACCCGCTTGACGATGCCACTGACCATGGTGCCGATGCGCTCTTGGAAAGCGTCGACGACTTGCGCGCGTTCCGCTTCGCGGACCTTCTGCACAATGACCTGCTTGGCGGTCATGGCGTCGATGCGGCCGAAGGTGCCCGGGGGGAGCACTTCCTCGACGAAGTCACCGATGACGGCGGCCGGGTTCACATCCAGCGCGTCTTCCATGCGCAATTCGCGCGAAGGAAACTCGAGTTCGCGAGAATCGTCGGCGAACACCTTCCAACGACGGTAGGCGTCGAACTCGCCAGATTTACGATTGATGGCCACGCGGACATCGGTCTCTTCTTCGCCGAGACGCTTGCGCGCCGCCGAGGCAAGCGCCGCTTCCAGCGCACTGAAGATGACTTCCTTATCGATGCCCTTCTCGTTCGCCACGCTCTCGACGGCGTCGACGATTTCCTTGAGGCTGATTTTGTTGGACATACCGAAGCTCCGCACTACCAAACTGGAACCACGCGAGCACGCGCGATCCCGGCCAAGGGCAACCGCCATGGCTGCCCGTCCACATCCACCACCACTTCGCCGTCTTCGACGGCCAGCAAGTTCCCAGTAAAACGCCGGCGGTCCCCGATAGGGAGCGTCGTTTCCACCTTCACCCGCTGCCCCACCTGGGCCGCGAAATGTGCTGCCGTCCGCAAGGGGCGGTCGAACCCGGGCGAGGACACTTCGAGGTAGTAGGCCCCGGCAATGGGGTCCTCCACATCGAGCCACTCGCTAAGCGCCCGGCTGACCTTCTCGCAGTCCTCCACAGAGATACCGCCTTGGGCCGCTACATCGCCCGCCGCGCCATCACTGTCCGGAACCATCGCTGCGCCCGAATCCGGGAGGCGGTCGATGTAGATACGCAATACGGCTTCCCGCCCGGCGCCTACCATCTCCACCTCGACCAGTTCGTATCCTGCGACCTGTACCACCGGCTCCATCGCCGCGAACAGCCCTTGCCGCAGTTGCACCATCGATTACGTTCCTTCCAAAAAGCAAAACGGCCCGCTAGGGGCCGCCAACTGTCGCTTCGCGAGGCTCCCCGGAAGCTTCCGGACCCCTGCGCCGTCCTTGCCAAGGCCGGTTCAGCCCGCAGAGTGTACCGTTTCAGGTCGGTCCGCGCAATTTTGGTGCGCGCTTTTCCCGTTCGCGGCGGGCTAACCGGAGTTCGCCGCCTTCGTCGCCGCTGCCTTCAAGGAGGCATTGATGTCCGCCGGTTGGGGGTTGCGGCGCAGCATCAGTCCACCATTGGTCTGCAGCACCTCGCCCGTCATGAAGCACTCGTCTCCCGCCAGCCACAGGGCCGCGTCAGCGACATCTTCCGGGGTGCCAATGCGGCCCAAGGGATACTCCCGGACGAACGCCTCCTGCAAACCGGGCACTCCGACGTCCTTGAGCGTCATGGGAGTCGTTGTCAATCCCGGTGCGATGGAATTGATGCGGATGCCCTTGGCGCCGAACTCGTTGGCGAAACAACGCATAAGCGCGTCGCCGGCCGCTTTGGTCGCGATGTAGGCGGCATGGTGTTGCAACACCCGATAGACCGACGCGGAGGTGATGAGGATGATGGAACCGCCCCCCGACTTCACCATGGCCGGCACGACCGACTGCAAGAAGAAATACGGCCCCTTGAACTGCAAGGCCGAGACCTTGTCGAGTTGCTCCTCGGTAGTGTCGAGAATCTTGCCCATCAGGCCCCAACCGGTCGCATTCACCGCTACATCGAGCCGCCCATAGACCGCTACCGTACGCTCCACCAGCGCCAGCACATCGGCCTTCTGGGTGATGTCGCAAGCAAGCGCTAAACCACCTATTTCGTTGGCGAGGGTTTGCAGAGGCGCCAACTGGCGCCCCGCTACCACCACCGTGGCTCCTTCCGCTGCAAACCGACGGGCTATGACCTGGCCCATGTTGCCCTCACCGGCCGCGCCCAGCACGACGGCAATCTTTCCCTGCAAACGACCCATGTGCGACTCCGGGGTAAATAATTGAAATTGGTTGTGAAGATGGAATGTGGCGAATCAGGTACGGAGACGCCGAACGGGCTCGGCACCGTCCCACCCGGCCGCCGCCGCTTTCACATAAGCGTAGAACTTGGCCAAGGCCTTCACCGGCGGGTAAATCTCGAGGTAGTGGCCGTACTGGGCACGGGTATCCACCATGGCGAAGTCAACCCCCGTGGTGGTGCTCGCGCGCATCGCTACTTGCGCTCCGCGCGCCTCCCAACTGGATAACGCCCCCTCGAGGTCTTCTTCGAAAATAGCCATATGGTGCAAGCCGAAGACGTCAGGCGCGAAGGCCTCATTCAAGACGCTTGGCGCATCGCCATGGCCGTGGATGAGCTCCACCATCATGGAACCCGCTTGCCCGTAAGCACTGGTGTGGTCAAACACGCCGGGCTGCCCGCGGTAAAGGCAGGACGCCAACGGAATGTGTTCCATCAAGAAAAACGGACCCCAACCGAAACGCTGCGCGAAATCGATGGCAGCCTGTTCAGGGTCCGCGACGTGGTAAGCCACCTGCACTGGCGCGCGCAGCGCGATTGTCGTTTGCATGGGCACCTCGCCCGGCCAGACTTTCGGTCCAGAGTCATGTTACGGAGGGCGCTGAAAAAAAGAAACAGTACTGACTGTTTTTTGATGATGACCCGCCGACACCTTGCCCGGCCGGACCGTCAGAATTCAATTAACCGACAGTGCTCGTTGCTTGGCAAGCCACTCCAGCGCATCCACCAAGGGCATGGCCTCGCTCCAGAGAAATCCCTGCGCGCGATCAAAGCCTAGCGCGGCCAGTGCACCGGCCTGGGCACGGGTTTCCACACCCTCGGCAACCACCATCAAACCCGTCGCCTGCCCCATCGCGAGCAAGGCCCGGCAAAGTGAAGCATCGCGCCCTCCGCCGTCGCCAATCGCCGAGACGAACCGCCGGTCGATCTTGATGCTGTCGAGTGGCAGCGCCTGCAAATAGGCCAGGGAGGCGTAACCCGTACCGAAGTCATCGAGCGCCAGACGGAAGCCCATCTGCTTCAGACGCGCGAGCGTGTCACGGGCCGGCCCACCGGTGTCCAGCCATTGGCTTTCGGTCACTTCTAGGTAGATACCTGCAGCCGTTGCGCCAGTTTCTTCGAGTGCACTGGCGACAGCATCGGCAAAATCGCGACGCACCAACTGCAAAACGGAGACGTTGACGCCAAGTACCAATCCAGCCAGCGCCTCGCGATGCTTTACCTGTGCTTCGAAGGCAAACCGCAGCACACCCAGCCCCAAACGGTGAATAAGGCCCGAGTCTTCAGCCATGACAATGCAATCGTAGACCGACGCTTCCTGCAGACCAGGCGCGCTGGTTCGAAACAGCAACTCAAACCCTTGCGGCTCACCTGTTACCAGACTGACCAACGGCTGGAAATACGGTTCTACTTGTCCTTCGTTGATCGCTTGTTCAAGGTCGCGCAACATCCGGCGACGACGCAATACTTCAGCCGATTGCCCTTCATCAAGCACGACGCAGCGGTCACCACCAAGTGCCTTTGCCTGCCGTGAGCCTTCATCAGCCTGGGCCAAGCAGGAATCGAGGTCCAAGGCGCTAGTGTCCACCTGCACGATGCCGCATGACGCTGTGATCTTCGGCGCGGTCTCACCCACGGCGAGGGGCTCACGTAACACGGCCTGCATGGCCATGATTTGTGTCTCCGCCTCCGCAAGCCCCACAGGCAGCAGGATGACTAACTCATCGCCGCCGTAACGAACCTGCAACTTGGCCTCTTTCAACGTGGTGCGAACGCGGTCGCAAACACCCTTCAGCAAAGTATCCCCTGCATGGTGACCAAAAGCGTCGTTGAAGGCTTTGAAGTTATCGAGGTCCACAAAAACCATGGAGAGCGGCGCTTTGGCCGCGCGATACTCCTCGAGCAGCCGTGGACCGTAGGTTTCCAGTTGCCGCCGATTACCAAGATCCGTCAGCAGATCGTGCTCGGCTGCGTAAACACGATCGCAGTTGTCGCGATACCGTTCGGCGGCGATAGCGGCGAGATGAACGAAATGATCTACCAACTGCAAATCCGCTGCTGAAGGCACCCTCACTTCCGGGTGATACATGCCAAACACGCCGAGGAGGCTCCCGTCACGACTACTCTTCAACGGCGTCGACCAAGCAGAGCGGATATGGTACTCGCGGCACAAGTCGTGGAAGCCTGCCCATAACGGGTCCGCGAAGACGTCTTCACTAATGACCCGTTCGGCACGATAAGCACAAGTACCGCAACTGCCACTGGCGGGCCCGGGAACGAGTCCATCCACGATGGCGGCAAAGCTATCTGGCAATTTGCCGTAACCACCTCGTCGTAGGCAGCCAGCACGATTGTCGAAGTACAGAATAGAGCTGAACATGCCGGGGATACAAGCTTCGGCGAAGCGCGCAATCTCAGCCAGCGATTCGGCGAGCGAAGAATTTCCGGCCAGATGGGCAAGCACACGCTGCTGGGCCTTGAGCAAGGCTTCGGCTGACAGGTGGTCCACTCGCCAACCACTGGAGAGTGCCTGCAATCGTTCGGTATCGGCGTCCATCCTGCCCCCGGCTCGGCGCAGCCAGCGGCGACGCTACCAACCGAATTTTACCCTGCGGAAGCGCTGGACATCTGTGGCACGACCCGCAGAATTCCCGCAAGCGACCGAAACGGTGAACCGAGTCACACAAACCTTCGACAGCTAGCCTCACCCCGCCGTTGCTGGCGGCGTACTGCGCGCCAACATGCCCGGCTCGATACGCAGCGGTAGTTCCCGCAGGCGCACACCGGTAGCGGCATAGACGGCGTTAGCCACCGCAGGCGCTAGCGGCGGCACCGCCGGCTCCCCGATGCCTTGTGGGGTCTCCCCGACGGACAGGATATCGACCACGACTTCCGGTGCCTCCTGCAACCGCAGCAAGGGGTAGTCGTGGAAGTTTGACTGCACGACGCGTCCTTCGGCGAAAGTGATTTCGCCATGCAGAGCAGCCCCCAAACCGAACTGGACGCTACCCTCTACCTGTTGCCGAATGAGCCCAGGATTGACGGGATAGCCGCACTCCACCACGCACACCACACGATGCACGCGAATGACGCCCGCTTCGTTGATGGAAACCTCGGCAACCTGGCCGACCACACTGCCAAAGGCCTGATGCAGCGCTACGCCCCGACCCACCCAGGAGCCTGGCACCTTCAGTGCCAGAGGTTCATGCCAACGTGCCACTTCGGCCAGACGCTCCAGCACCCGCCGTTGCCGAGGGTGATTCGCGAGCAGATCGCTGCGGTAGAGCAACGGGTCGCGCCCTGCCGCATGGGCTACTTCATCCAGGAAGCCTTCCTGAAAGAACGCCTGATGTGAATGGCCGACCGCGCGCCAGAAGCCGACCGGAATGGGCAGCGATACCGCCACATGGGCAACGCGTGCGGCCGGAAATTCGTAAGCTTGGTCGAAGGCACCCTCACTGGTGGCCGTGTCGGCACCCATCTCCGGGAAACCGAGGTGGCGATGCATATAGGCTGGAGTGATGGACTGCCCGGCCGAGGTATTCTGCCAACTGACAATCCGGCCCGCGGTGTCGAGGCCTGCGCGGAAAGACGCCAGGCATGCCGGGCGGTAGAAGTCATGTTGGGTGTCTTGCTCGCGACTCCAGACTGTCTGCACCGGGACGCCGGGCATCGCCTTGGCGACTTGCGCCGCCTGCGCTACGTAGTCCACCTCGAGCCGACGCCCGAACCCGCCACCGAGTGTGGGTTGGTGCAGCGTTACGGCCTTCGTAGACAATCCGAGCACCTTAGCTACGGCATCCCGCGCAAAACGGGGAACCTGAGTGGGCGCCCACACTTCGGCGGTGTCCCCTTTGACGCAGACCGTGCAGTTGGCCGGCTCCATGGTGGCGTGTGCCAAGTAAGGGGCCCAGTATTCCGCCGTCACCTGACGGCTTGCCTTGGTCATGGCGACGGCGGCATCGCCACGCTCTAGGAACGCATCACCTTCTTGCGCCAATGCCGTCTTGAACTGTTGCCGAATACGCCGACTATCGAGTGTTGCGCCGGCCCCTGCCTCCCAAACGACCGGCAAGGCCTTGGCGCCTTGCAGGGCCTGCCAGGTGTTGCCGGCAATGACGGCTACGCCCGCGGTACCCCCGACATGGCCATCGACAGCCACTACTCGCCGCACGCCGGGCATGGCAAGCACAGCGGCAGGGTCAAAGGACTTCACCTTGCCCCCCGGCGTAGGGCACATGACAACACTGGCATAAAGCAAGCCTGCCGGGCGTACGTCCAGCGCAAACAACTCGCTACCGTTCGACTTGGCAGCGGCATCCAACCGTGGCACGGGTTGGCCGATGAGTTTGAACTGCTCGGGCGACTTCAGCGGGGGCGCCATATCCACAGGCAGAGTGGCCGCGGCCGCAGCGAATTCACCGAAACCTGCCGCCTTGCCCGAGGCGTGCGAAAGCCTGCCTTCCGCCACCTGAATTTCATTCGCCGGGACATTCCACGCCTTAGCGGCCGCAGCAACTAACATGCCGCGTGCCGCAGCGCCCGCCTGACGCATGGGTAGCCAAAGGTCCTTCAGACTGGAGGAGCCTCCTGTCGTCATCACGCCGAACTCGCGCATGACCTTGGCGCCCATGTGCGCCGCGAAACGCTCCATGAGCCCGGGGCTGCCGGGATCCAGCGGCGGGCCACCGTCGAAGACGCCAAGATTGTTGTAGATACCGTCGATAGGGGAAGTTTCGAGCCGCACCTTGGACCAATCTGCGTCCAGCTCTTCAGCCAACAGCATGGCTAGGCCGGTATGCGTACCCTGCCCCATCTCAGACTTGGCCATGACAATCGTGACGACGCCATTTGCGTCAATCTTCACCCAACCACTGAAGGCTTGCTGGGTGCCAGTGGTTGGCAAGGGGACGCCCGGGTTCATGCGCTGCCGTTGTGGCAGCACCGACCAACCCACCCCCAGAGCGCCAAGCCCTGCTAGGGTCCCCAAGACGAATTTGCGACGGTTCATGAACCGATAATACACACGGCAAGACGCCAAAGCGCGCATCTGCGAGAATGCTCGTCGACGTTCGCAGGCGGTGGGTGCCGCTGGAACCCAAAACAACATCGGGCACGGCCCGTACAGGGGATGAAGATGTTAGCTTCGGCTCGCTTCCACGCCGGTCTGCGGACCACTACCGCCAGTCGTCTTGCCCGCAAGGCATGGTCCCTCGCGGGCAGTAGCGTACTGCTGTTGGGCTTGATGGCTGCCCTCTACCTGCCCGGCATCGCAAAGGCCGACGCAGCCTTGAACCCCGCCGAACGAGTCATCCATGGCACCGCAGATTTCGACGGTCTGCGCATCGCCGTGCTGCAAGGCTCGGCGCAGGAAGGCTACGCCCGCAACACTTACCCAAAGGCTACCGTGCTGGCCTTCACCGCCGGCGTCACCGACGTCAACCTCGCACTTAGTACAAGCAAAGCGGACGTCGCATTCGCCGACGAACCCGGCGTCCTTGAACTCTTTACTACCGAAAAGAACATGACGATGCTGCGCGAGCCCCTGTTCGGCTTTCCGCTGGGCGTCGGCTTCAACAAATCGAATACCGCTCTGCGTAACCAATTCAATGCCTTTCTGGCAGAACTGCGCAGCACCGGCGAGTACGACAAGCTATTCAAACATTGGAAGGACGAAAACACCCGGGTGATGCCGACCATCGTCAACGATGGACGCAACGGAGTCCTCAAGGCCGGTGTGAATGCGTCGAACCCGCCTTACCTTTATGTGCAGAATGGCGAGATTGTCGGTATCGATGCTGAAATCATCTCCAGGTTCGCCGCCTCCATTGGCCGCAAGGTTGAGTATTTGAATATGGAGTTCGGCAGCCTCGTCGCTGCCGTGGCCACCGGCAAAGTCGACCTGGTCAGCAGCAGCATTTTCATTACACCCGAACGCCTGAAGCGGATCGACTTCTCCGACCCGTACGACCAAGTAAACGCCGTTGCCTATGCCCTGAAGAGCCGCGTGGCCCCCGAAGCCGGCGGCACCGCGGGCATGGCCGCAGCTCCCACCGCCGGTGAAACTGCGGACACTGCTGCTCCAGGCTTCCTGACCTCGTTGCGTACCAGCATCGAGGACAACCTCATCAAGGAAGACCGATATCTGCTCATCTGGAAGGGCTTGCAGACCACGGTCCTCATTTCGATACTGGCTACGATCTTCGGCACGGCACTCGGCGCTCTGGTTTGCTACATGCGTATGTCACCACACCGCTGGCTAAGCGTGCCGGCCGGCATCTATATCTCCCTGTTACGCGGGTTGCCGGTACTCGTGTTACTCATGCTCATCTTCTACGTGGTGTTCGCCTCTATCGATATCTCACCGGTATTGGTGGCGGTCATCGCCTTCGGCATGAACTTCGCGGCCTACGTCTCCGAGATGTTCCGTACGGGCATCGAAGGCGTAGACCGTGGCCAGTCGGAAGCAGGTATTGCCATGGGCTTCACGCCCACCAGCACCTTCCTGCACATCGTCATGCCGCAAGCATTGCTGCGCATCCTGCCTGTGTACAAGGGCGAGTTCATTTCGCTGGTGAAGATGACTTCCATCGTCGGCTACATCGCCGTGGAAGACTTGACGAAGGCCAGCGACCTCATCCGTAGCCGCACCTTCGATGCCTTCTTCCCGTTGGTGTTGGTGGCCATCCTCTACTTCCTGGTCTCCTGGATCCTGATGCAGTTACTGGATGAACTCGAACGTCGTATGGACCCGAAACGTCGTCGCGCCACTGGGGGTGCAGCATGATCCGCGTCGAACATCTGGCCAAGCGCTACGGTAATACCGTGGTACTGAAAGACATCAATGCCGAAATTCGCAAGGGTGAGGTGGTGTCCATCATCGGCCCCTCGGGTACCGGCAAGAGTACCTTCCTGCGCTGCCTGAATCTGCTGGAGCAACCCACCGGCGGCACCATCGACATTGACGGACAGGACGTACTGGCGCACGGCGCCAATGTGCCAAAACTCCGCCAGCGCATGAACATGGTGTTCCAGTCTTTCAACCTGTTTGCGCACCTCACCGTACTCGAAAACCTCACGCTAGCACCCATCAAACTTAAAGGAATGGCGCCAGCCGCCGCGCAGACCAAGTGCATGGACTTGCTGCGTCTGGTGGGTCTCGCCGAACGCGCCCACTTCTTGCCTGAGCAACTCTCCGGTGGCCAGAAGCAACGCGTCGCCATTGCACGCTGCCTTGCGATGGACCCGGAAATCATTCTGTTCGACGAACCCACCTCAGCGCTCGACCCCACCATGGTCAGCGAAGTACTGGCCGTCATCCGCAAGCTGGCACGCGACGGCATGACCATGGCCATCGTTACCCACGAAATGGACTTCGCCCGCGACGTCTCCAACCGCGTGTTCTATATGGACGATGGTCTTATCTACGAAGAAGGCCCACCCGAGCAGATTTTCGGTGCACCACAGCGGGAACGTACCCGGGCGTTCATCCAACGTATCCGCCGCTACAGCCACACCATCACCAGCCGCGACTTCGACTTCTATGCCATGAATGGCGAAATCAACTGCTTTGCCGAGAAGATGGCCCTGCCAGAGAAGCTTCGCCATAACCTGCTGCTGCTGGTGGAAGAACTGGTGCAATTGGAACTTGGGCACCTCGCCCCGGGCGGAGCGACGATGACCGTGGACTACTCGGAGAAGACTGGCACGGTGGAACTGGGCTGGGAAACCAGCACTGCCGCGGGAAACCCCCTGGAGCGCAGCGACAACGATGACCTCGCCGTGCGAATCATTCGCCATTTGGCAGATGCAACCACTTACACCATCACGGGCGATATCGGCCGTTTGCAACTGAACGTGCGCGCAAGTTAGGGCGTCCCGTACAAAAAATTCTGCCGCCGGAAGGGAACCACCGGCGTGCGGAAGGTCAAATCCTCCGTCTATTCCTCTTGACGGCGCCAAATGACCACCATCGGAACCCCGCTTCTCTGGACTCTGTTCACCGTTTTCGTCATCGGCTCCCTGCTGGTCGACTTCCTGGCTATGGAAAAGCAGGGCGCCCACAAGGTTACGCTCCGCGAGGCAGGAGCCTGGTCGTTGGTTTGGGTAGCAGTGTCTGCTGCCTTCGCCGTTTGGCTCTGGTGGCACTTGGGCGGCGCCGAAGGTAACCCCTTGGCGAACGCCAAAACACTGGAGTTCGTCACCGGCTATCTGGTGGAAAAAGCACTCGCGGTCGACAACATTTTTGTCTTCCTCATGGTGTTTACCTACTTCGCCGTTCCCCCCGAGTTCCAAAAGCGCGTATTGATGTGGGGCATTCTTGGGGCCCTCTTACTTCGTGCCGCCATGATTTTGCTAGGGGCGTGGCTCTTGGTGAAATTCCACTGGCTGCTGTATGTGTTTGGCGCTTTCCTGGTGCTGACGGCCATCAAGATGTGGCTGGCTGCCGGGAAAGAACCGGATCTGGGAGACAACCCAGCGCTCAAGTGGTTACGGCGACACCTGCAAGTATCCCCGGCCTATGACGGTGAGCGCTTTTTCACGCTGCACCAAGGCCGCCGCATGGCCACTCCCTTGCTGCTGGTCATTCTGCTCATCGGTATCGTGGACATCGTATTCGCTGTCGATTCCATCCCGGCCATCTTTGCCATCACCACCGACCCATTCATCGTCTTGACCTCCAACGTCTTCGCCATCCTCGGGCTGCGCGCGATGTATTTCCTGCTGGCGGACATGCATGAGCGCTTCCATCTGCTGCCCTATGGCCTGGCTTTGGTACTAGGCTTCATTGGTACCAAGATGCTGCTCATCGATGTCTGGAAGATTCCAGTGTCTTGGTCGCTCGGGGTCACCGTGGCCATTCTCGCGGTC
Organism: uncultured Pseudomonadota bacterium; assembly: GCA_903858165.1. Taxonomy (GTDB): domain Bacteria; phylum Pseudomonadota; class Gammaproteobacteria; order Steroidobacterales; family Steroidobacteraceae; genus CAIOHZ01. Next base: position 19,459 of record CAIOHZ010000071.1, on the reverse strand, counting down.
ACCATGGTGCTGTCGTTGAAAATGCCAAGCCGTGGCAATCCGCCTACCTGATGGGGTATACAGGGGGCATCCCAGTTCACGGATCACCCCATGACTCGCCACACTGCCCCAATACGCGCCGCCTGCGCCAGCCTGCTTCTCGCGACAGGGCTGTCGGTCGCGGCAGCACCCGCCGTGGACGCGCCGGCTGTTGTCGCGCCGGCAAAGATAGACCTAGACGCATTCGACGCCTCACGCCAATACGCCCAGTTGCCCAACGGCATTCGTATGGCCTACTGGGACGTCGGCCCGCGCAACGCCCCGGTGGTGCTGCTCATCCACGGCTACACCAGTAACGGACGTGGCTGGGTGCAACTGCTGCCGTACCTCGACACCAGTAAGCGCTACCTCATTCCGGACTTGCGCGGGCACGGCCAAACCTCGAAGCCGGACTGCTGCTACGACCGCTTTACGTTCGCCTATGACCTGCGTTTGCTGCTTGATGCCCTGAAGATTGCACGCGCCGATGTCTATGGCACCTCGCTCGGCAGCATCATCGCCCAGGCCTTCGCCGAGTTCTCGCCGCAGTACACTCGCCGGCTTGTGCTGCAGTCCTCTACCGGCGGCAGTCGCCCGGATTGCACCGCAGGTGGTGGCGGCGAAGCCGCCTTCGACTATCGTGCCGCCATCGTGCAACTAAAGGACCCCATCGACCCGAACTCCAAGTTCATGATCGACTGGTACACCTCGACCGCCCCGGTGGATGAAGATTTCCTGCGCCGCATGCGTAACGACGCGGCGGGCATGCCGGTACACGTGTGGCTAGCCATTCTGGAGCAAGGCCTCGGTAATCGTGATTTGCAGGCAACGCTGCCGCGCATCCAAGCACCCACGTTGTTGGTCTTCGGCGCCTTGGACAACCTCATGGGCGAGAAAGAACGCTGCTCGCTGATCAAGGGCTTGCCGCAAGCGCAGGTGAAAATCTTCCCTAACCTAGGCCACAACCCGTACTGGGAAGACCCTAAGGCCGTTGCCGAGGTGGTCAATCCTTTCCTGAAGGACTGACCAGAGGGCTGTGCCCCTGATGCTCCAGACACACCCCGCGTTCCGTACGTATCGCCACGAACAGGTATCATCCTTCCACCATGTTGGTGCCCATTTCTGTCCTTGATCTCTGCCCCATCACTCAAGGTGGCGATGCCGCCACCACGTTTCGGCGAACGCTGGAACTGGCGCAGCAAGCAGAAGCCCTGGGTTACCAGCGGTATTGGCTGGCGGAACACCATGGCATGCCCGGTATTGCCAGCGCAGCCACTGCCGTGGTCATCGGGCATGTCGCGGCCGGCACGCGCACCATCCGTGTGGGCGCCGGCGGCATCATGCTGCCGAACCACTCGCCGCTCGTCATCGCCGAGCAGTTTGGCACCCTCGCTTCGCTTTTCCCGGGTCGTATCGACTTAGGGCTCGGGCGCGCCCCGGGGTCCGACCAAATCACCGCCCGTGCCTTGCGTCGGAACTTGGCCACCGATTCGGATGAATTCCCGCGCGACGTTCAGGAACTGGCCGAATACTTCAGCGCCGCACCGCGTACGCCGGTAAAAGCGGTTCCCGGCACGGGGCTCGAGGTGCCGTTGTGGATTCTCGGTAGCAGCCTCTACGGCGCTCAGGTGGCGGCCGCGTTTGGCCTGCCCTTCGCCTTCGCCTCCCATTTCGCCCCGGCGCAACTCATGGACGCCATCGCCATCTATCGCAGCCAGTTCCGTCCTTCGCCGCGCCTAGCCAAGCCCTACGTCATGCTCGCCATGAACGTATTCGCTGCGCCCACGAAGGAGGAAGCCGAGTTCATCGCCACCTCGGCGCAACAAGCGTTCGTCAACCTGCGTATCGGCACTCCGGGCCAGTTGCCGCCGCCCGTGGCTGGCTTCAAGGAACGTTTAGGGCCGAGCGAGAGCGCCATGCTCGACCAAGTATTGTCTTGCTCCGCCGTGGGCAACCCGGCGGAAGTTCGCGAGGCTATCCAGCGGTTTGTCGCCCGCACCGGTGCCAACGAACTCCTGTTAGGCGGTATGATTTTCGACCATAGCGCTCGCCTGCGTTCCTTCGCATTGGCTGCCGAGGCCTTGGCAGCCTGATTGTCATCTTCCGGTAACGCCACCTGCAGTGGCGTCATCATTCTGTAGCGAACGCTGAGTAATCTTCGGGCAATGACTACGCAAACCACGTACTCGATGTCCGAATCCAGTCTGCCATGGACGAGGCGCGCTTTCATCCGCGCCATGGAAACCGTCACCGGGCAGCGTCGACTGCAGCAGCAATACGAACGGTATCGCGCCAACGCCTCGGGCCCCACATCGTTTTGGATCGACGGTGTCAAGCTGTTCGGTATCCGCGCGGAGATGAACGAAGGCGCCCTCGACAACATTCCTCGTACCGGCCCTTTGCTGTTGGTGGCCAACCACCCTTACGGCATCATCGACGGCTTGCTGCTCTGCTGGATGGTCAGCCAAGTACGACAGGACTTCAAGATTCTGCTGAACGGTGGTCGCTACCTGCCGGAGATGGGCAGCCATGCCATTCCGCTCGACAACTCTGGTACCCGGGCAGCGCAGAAAGTAAACGCTGCGGCCCGCCTCGAGGCACGACGCACCCTGGAAAATGGCGGCGTTCTCATCATCTTTCCGGCCGGTGGCATTTCTACCTCGCCGGACCCTTGGGGCCGCACACCGGCCATGGACGTGCACTGGCACCCCTTCGCGGCACAGCTACTGACGCGTACACAGTGCCAAGTACTCCCGGTCTGGTTCGATGGACAAAACAGCCGCGCCTTCCAGATGGCCAGTCATATCAGCCTCAGTCTGCGTTGGGGCTTGCTGCTGGGCGAAAATATGCGTCGGCTGCGCAAGCCCATCCGCATGGTGGTGGGTAAACCATTTTCGAATGCGGAACTGGCGAACAACATCGACCGTACCGCTATCGCGCGAGAACTCTGCCTGCGTACCTACGCACTTGGCGGCATCGACGCTTCCGCCCCAGGGTTGATTGTGGATTGGCCGAAGGCACTGGGACCAAAGCTGCCGAAGCCGCCGCTGCTGGAGGTGGTCAAGGCACGCCTCGCCGCGGCTCGCGATAGGCTAGCGGACTCAGAACTGCATTGAGCTAAGGCGCGACTCACGCGCCATTGCACCACTGACAGCCAGCGTAAGCCAAACCGTGGCGCTGCTGAGTTATTCTCAACTCCGGTAAAGCGGCGCTACGCACCTGCTGTGGTAGCCTTCCCGGCGACTGGTGGTACGCGTTCCTGAGCGTGCTGGTGCCAGCCCTGCCGACGAGGAATTGCCGATGGCCGCGCCCACTCCCCCCGGGTTTGAAACCCTTAGCCTTCATGCTGGGCAACACCCGGACCCGGTGTTTGGTGCACGCGCCGTGCCCATCTACCAGACCAGTTCCTACGTCTTCGAGGACACCGACCAAGCCGCGGCGCTGTTCAATCTGGAACGCCCCGGCTACGTCTACAGCCGCATCCAAAACCCCACCGTGGCGGTGTTGGAGGAGCGCTTGGCCGCGCTCGAAGGCGGCATTGGCGCCGTCTGCACGGCAAGTGGCATGGCCGCCATGCACGTGGCCATCGCGAACATCGTCAGTGCCGGCGACCATATCGTCGCCTCGGCTTCGCTGTACGGCGGCACCATCAGCTTGCTGGCCCAGACGCTGCCGCGCTTCGGCATCAAGACCACGTTCGTCAAGCCCCGCGACCTCGACGGCTTCCGCGCGGCCATGCAGCCGAATACGCGCCTGGTCATCGGTGAGACCATCGGCAACCCAGGGCTCGAGGTGCTCGATATCGCGGCCCTCGCGGACATCGCCCATGCAGCCGCGATACCCCTGCTCATCGACAGCACGTTTACCACGCCGTACTTATGCCGCCCCTTCGAGCACGGTGCGGACCTCGTCATGCATTCGCTCACCAAATGGATTGGCGGGCATGGCATAGCCATCGGCGGCGCCGTCATCGACAGCGGACGCTTCGATTGGGCGGCTTCGGGCAAGTACCCGATGCTCAGCGAACCGGGTGGTGCCTACCACGGCATCGTATTCACGGAACAATTCGGCCCGGCGGCGTACCTCAGCCGTCTGCGCACGGAGGGTTTGCGCCAATTCGGCGTCTGCCTGGCCCCCCAGAACGCCTTCTACTTGCTGCAGGGCGCGGAGACGCTAGGCCTGCGCATGGACCGACACATCGCCAATACGAAGGCCGTGCTCGACTTCCTGACGAACCACAAGGCCGTGGCCTGGGTAACGCACCCCAGCCTGCCGCACCATCCGGACCATGAATTGGCCCAGCGCCTGCTGCCGCGTGGTGCCGGTTCCATGGTCGCGTTCGGCGTAAAGGGCGGCAGGGCTGCTGGCGGTAAGTTCATCTCCACAGTGAAGTTGTGCAGCCATCTGGCCAACGTCGGCGATGCGAAGACCCTGGTCATTCATCCGGCCAGCACCACGCACCAGCAGATGAATGCGGAGCAACTCGTCGCCGCGGGCATTAGCGAAGACATGGTCCGCTTGTCGGTGGGCATCGAGTCGGCGGAAGACCTGCTCCGCGATATGGACCAGGCCCTGCGGGCCTCGCAGAAGCTCTGAGGGCAATGGCCATGGAATTCATCGTTGATGGCCAGCAGGCCTATGTTTCCAACGGCGGCCACGCCCATGTGCCGGGCCAGAAATGGGCTGTCTTCATTCACGGTGCCGGCCTGAACCATACAGTGTGGGCCGCGCAGAGCCGGTGGCTGGCCTTTCGCCGCCGTAATGTGCTGTCGGTCGATCTGCCCGGCCACGGTCAGTCCGGCGGCGCGCTGCTCCCCGACATCCCCGCGATGGGCACCTGGATTCACCGCCTGTTGGACGCCGTGGGCGCCCCCACCGCTGCCATCATCGGACATTCCATGGGGTCGCTAGTGGCCTTGGAGGCCGCGGCGCAGGCGCCAGAGCGCACTGAGGCCTTGCTGCTCATCGGCACTGCTGCCGCCATGCCGGTCCACCCGGACATGCTCACCGCCGCCGCCGCCAACCACCACGATGCCATCGACATGGTGAACCTGTGGGGCCACGGCCAGAGTGCCGGTATCGGTGGCAGCCTCGTACCTGGCAGTTGGATGACCGGGCTCGGCAACGCCATCCTCGAGAAGGCAGGCCGAGGGGTGATTCATAACGACCTAGCCGCCTGCAACGCCTACCGTACGGCCATGGAAGCTGCCGCCAAGGTGACAGCGCCAACCACTATCGTGGCGGGCGAGTTCGACCAGATGACGCCGCTGAAGAGCGCCAGGCAACTGGGTAGCGCCATCATTGGCTCGCGGCTCGTGGTGTGCCGTGGCGCCGGCCATATGCTCATGGCCGAACGCCCCAACGACGTCATCGAGGCGATGCGCTCGCTGGTGTGAGGCTCGGCTCGACTTCGCCTACCTGCGACAGCAGCCCGGCGGCCACGCCCACCTGAGTGCCAGCGAGTAGCCCCACCCGTCCGTATTCACGCAGCTTGTCCCGCGTGTCCGCGATATCGAGCGTGCGCATCGTCAATTGACCAATACGGTCCTGCGGAGTGAAAGCAGAAGCTCCCTTCTCCATCGTCAGCCGTTCGGGGTGGTAAGTGAGGTTGGGGCTGGTGGTATCGAGCAGCGAATAATCGTTCCCGCGGCGCAGTTCCAGCGTCACCTCGCCGGTAATAGCCGAAGCCACCCAACGTTGTGCGGCTTCCCGCAACATGAGCGCTTGCGGGTCGAACCAGCGCCCTTGATACAGCAGCTTGCCCAACCGCCGTCCGTTGGTACGGTACTGCTCGAGGGTGTCCTCGTTGTGTATGCCCGTCACGAGCCGCTCGTAGGCCACATGCAGCAAGGCCATGCCTGGAGCCTCATAGATGCCACGGCTCTTGGCCTCGATGATGCGGTTCTCTATCTGGTCCGACATTCCCAGCCCATGGCGCCCACCAATCGCGTTCGCCTCGGTGAACAAGGCCACCGCATCGGCGAACTCCCGTCCATTGAGGGCTACCGGCAGGCCTGCCTCGAAACGCACGCTGACGGTCTCGGGCTTGACGACAACCTCTTCGCGCCAAAACGGCACTCCCATGATGGGCTCGACAATACGAATGCCCTGGTGCAGGAACTCGAGGTCCTTGGCTTCATGGGTAGCACCGAGCAGGTTCGAGTCTGTGGAATAGGCTTTTTCGGTGCTCATGTGGTAGTCGAGACCCGCAGCCTGCATGTACTCCGACATTTCCTTGCGGCCACCAAGTTCATCGATGAAACGCTGATCTAGCCAAGGTTTGTAGATGCGCAGCCCCGGGTTGGTTAGCAAGCCGTAGCGGTGGAAGCGCTCGATATCATTGCCCTTGAAGGTGCTGCCATCGCCCCAGATGTGCACGTCGTCTTCGCGCATGGCCAGCACCAGCACGGTGCCGGTAACGGCACGGCCAAGGGGTGTCGTGTTGAAGTACGTGGCACCGCCAGTGGACACATGGAAGGCGCCGCACTGGATGGCCGCGAGGCCCTCAGCAACCAGTTGCGGCCGGCATTCCACCAACCGCGCGCCCTCGGCACCGTAACTCAGCGCCCGGCGCGGAATATCGGCGTAGTCCGTCTCATCCGGCTGACCGAGATTCGCCGTATAGGCATAGGGCACCGCGCCTTTGGCGCGCATCCAGTGCAACGCGGCGCTGGTGTCGAGCCCGCCGGAAAACGCTATACCTACGCGCTCGCCCACTGGCAAGCGTTCCAGAATGTGTCCCATGGCGAAAATCCACGCGTAAAGCGCCTAGCCTAACCCAAAGGGCGACCACTGGCAGTCGTGGCGGGCACGGACTGGGTCACATCCCAGTGCTCCATGATGATGCCATTCTGCAACCGGAACAGATTCATGATGACGTGCCCGGGGTCCGAGGGGCCCTGGGAGGCATGCAAATGCACCACGGCGTAGTCGCCGTCCACGGTGATACGCCGTATGTTCATACGTACCGTGCTGCCAGTGGTCATCTTTAGCAGCCATGCCACGGCAGCCTCTCTACCATCGGCAATGTTCGGGTTGTGCTGCTGGTAGTCCACAGCCACGTAGCGGTCGAAGGCCTCGCGAACCTTTCGCTCACCGTAATAGAGGCGGACGAAGTCGAGGAATGCAGCGCGATTGCGGGCCGTGCGCGCTAGGTAAGCAGGCGCAGCCGCCTCCTCAGGTGTCGTGAAGGCGCCGACCGGTGCGCCTACTGCGGCCACGGTTTCGCGCGATGCACCTTCAGGAGCAACGGGCAACGCTGCAGCGCCCATCGGCAAAAGTACAGCGAAGACCGCCGACACTCCTCTTGTTCGCAAGATTTCCCGACTGACCATTCGCGCAGCTCCCGGCACTCTGGGCTCGCCACGAGCCCACTGAATCAAATGCTAACAAATGTTTCAGTGGGTTTGGCACAATCAGGGGTAGACGCCGCTGACCTACTACCCGCCCGGAGAGATGCCATGAGTGAAGAGATTGCCGTGCTGCGCGCCGAACTGGCGGCGCTGCAGGCTAAAGTGCAAGAGCACGACGACGTACTCGCCCTCATCCGCCTGCAGTCCGCTTACGGGTACTACGTAGACAAGACCCAGTACGACCAGGCAGCGGACCTCTTCGCGAACGATGCAACCCTGGAGATTGCTGGGCGCGGACTTTTTCGCGGGCAAGAACGCATCCGCCAATATCTGCACGCCCTGCCGAAGTTGCAACAAGGCACGGTGTTCAATCACATGCAGTTGCAGCCGCTCATCACCGTGGCGGAAGACGGTCAAAACGCCCAAGCCCGCTGGCGTGCCTTCATCCAGATCGGCTGGGTGGGTCGCGAGGCGCGCTGGGGTGAAGGCACTTACGAGAACCGCTACGTTCGGGAGGATGGCGTCTGGAAGATTGCGCGTCTGCACTTCTTCACCACGTACTACGTGGAATATGACCGTGGCTGGAACCAGGGGGGTGTCCCGCTCGCACCGCCCCTACCGGGCGTCGACCCCGACTCGGTGGCGACTGTGAATTACGGCGCCTTCCCGGACGTCTTCGTACCGCCGTACCACTATCCCAACCCGGTCACCGGCAAGCCTTGGAAACCCGCATGAGACAGTTCAAACACTTTGCAATGAAGCGCCTGTCGACAGCGGCAGTGCTGTTCACGCTAATCCAAGCGCTTAGCCCGGCATCGGCCACTCAGGCGGCAGAACTGGCGCCTACCCCTGTCGCCGCATCTGCGGAAGCGCAGGCCGCCGTGCTGGCCAGCACGGACCCAGTGCTGGCCGCCAACAAGCGCGTGGTCTATGACATGTACCGCGAAGTGCTTCAGGCCGGCCGAGTCGACCGCATACCGCTTTATTTCGGCGACGTTTATTTCCAGCACAATCCGAACGTGCCCTCTGGCGTCGAGGCACTCGCAAAATTCGTCAAAGGCTCACGGCCGGTGCGCGAAGTGCAACCGACCATAACGCTACCGCTGGTGGTGATGGTCGCTGAAGGCGATTTCGTCATGGTGAACTTCGTGCGGCCCGAAACCGACGCCGATGGCAAGCCTTATACCACCACTTGGTTCGACCTCTACCGCCTGCAGGACGGCAAGATCATCGAACACTGGGACCCGGCACTAAAGAGCGCCGCGGCGCTGAAGTTCGACCCGAACACCAAGAAACTGCCGCAGTAATACTGCCCAGCGCCGCTGCGTAAAGCGGGCGACCATATACTGCAGCAAAGCGGCTGCCCCGTCTCCACAGGGCGGCTGAGGTTACTGCTCAGAGCGCGTTGATGATGGTCGGCGCCGGCGTGTCGATGGGCTTTCCCTGTCGCTGCAGTTCCAGTTCCGTCGCCCGTGTCGCGGCTTGCAGGTCGATGAGATAGGCATGCAGGTCTTCTGCCTCTAGCGGCGACAGCAAGTCCCCGAAGGACGGCATGCCATTGGGTTGCAGTAGACCCTTCAGCACAACCTCATTGAATACCGCGTGCTTCTCGGGGGTGAGCCGGCGCAGGTCCGGCGAGATCGAACGATGCTGGTTACTGTGGCAGAAACCGCAGTTCGCGAAGTACAAGTCACGCCCGCGAGCAATGCGGGCGGCATCAATACCGGGCGCTTGAGCTGGCGGCTCCGCTGCCACCGCAGGCAACGGTGCCGGCGCCGGCAGCGCGGGTTTGGTTCCATCCAGTTTGAAAACCATCAGTTCATTGGCGTTTCCATACTTGGCCGCCGCCGAATACGCGGGTGTGAAGCCCCAGCCTCCACCGCCCCAGCCGGTCGCTACCGCCACGTACTGCACGCCTCCCAGACGGTAGGTCATCGGAGCCGCCAGAATGGAACGCCCCAGCTCCACCTCATGGAGCAACTTGCCGGTAGCCGCATCGAAAGCCCGTAACTGACCCGCGAGGTTGCCGTGGAATACCAAGCCGCCGTCAGTACTAAGTACGCCGGCACGGTCCTGCCACCCTTCCAACTGCACCGACCACTTCGTTTTGCCAGTGCGTGCATCAATCGCTTTCAACTGACTATCGAAAGGCTTTTCGCGAACGCGCTTCATTTCCGGCAGCGCCTCGATAGCCTCCCGCAACGGCGGTGGCAGACTCGGCAGCATGCCGACAATATCGGAGGTAAACATCGGGACTGCATCAATGTTCGTCGCCCGCTTGCGGTGCGGCTTCGCACCCGGCGTCATCATGAACAGCATGCCCAGGTCATCCACCGAAGCGAAATACGTACCGGACTTTGCATCGAAGCTGGCCGGATGCCAATTGCGGGCGCCTGCCGACGACGGGTACACAATGCGCGGACCCTTACTGTAATCCGTGTTCTCAGGCGTAAAGTTCGGGCGACCCGTCGTCAAATCGACTCCATTGGCCCAGTTCTGGTAGGTGATGGAGTGTGCGGCGAGCACTTTGCCGTCCCGACGATCCAGCACATAGAGGAAGCCGTTCTTGGGAGCGTGCAGCACCACCGGGCGCTTCTGTCCTTCCCACTCCATGTCGGCGAAAACCATTGGCTGCGTAGCCGTGTAGTCCCAGGAATCACCAGGCGTCTCTTGGTAGTGCCACTTCACTCGGCCCGTCTTTGCGTCGAGTGCCACCAAGGACGATAGGTAAAGATTATCGCCGCCCGCAGGCGAGCGGCGCGCCACATGCCACGGGCCGCCGTTGCCCACACCAATGAGCACATTGCCCGTGAGCGCGTCGTAGTGAATGGCATCCCAAACGGAACCGCCACCACCGATATCCCAACGGCTCTTCGGGTCCCAGGTAGCCGCCGCTTTTTCAAGATCGGGGTGGTCTTGTGGCCCGAGGGCCGGGTCGCGCGGCACGGTATAAAAGCGCCAAGCCAACGCGCCCGTCTTCAAGTCATAGGCGGAGACATAGCCCCGCACATCGAGTTCCGCACCGCCGTTGCCAATAAGCACCACTTCGCCCGCCACTTCCGGCGCGCCAGTGCTGCTGTAGCCGCGGTCGCGATCGATGATGGTGTCTGCAGTCCACTGCACCGCACCGGTCTTGCGGTCCAGCGAATACAGTTTGCCATCCAGCGCGGCCACGAAGAGACGATCTCCGGCGATAGCCACACCGCGGTTTACGGCGTCGCAGCAAGCGGCGCGCCAGGCGCGCCCATCGATGGTTGGCGTAAAGCCCCAACGCTGCTTGCCGGTCACGGCATCGAACGCATACACGCGCCCAGCCATGCCCGACAGGTACAAGGTACCGTCCACCATCACCGGGGTCGCCTCCATGCCCCGCTTCGTCCCCAGTTCGGCCCGCCAGGCCAAACCCAAGCGCGTAACGTTGGTGGTATTGATGTCCGACAACGCGGAGTGGTGGGTCTTTTCGGCATTGCCGCCCGGGTTCCGCCATTCCACGTCGGGGGCCTTGGGCCCGGAGCAGGCGGCAAGACCAGCGAACAGCAAACCGAGCGCGAGGCGCGAAATGACCATGGAGAACCTCTAAAAACCGTCCAAAAACCCCGCAGGCCCGCACAGTACCGGCCCGGCGCGAGTGAATCGTAACGATGGTTATAGCAAGCTGCAATGGCGGCGCGTTAGAGGACGCAATATCCCCCCGGCCAAACCCACCGACCAAGCGCTATCCCAAGTCCCCATGCAAATAGAACCAACGTCCGTTTTCCCGCAGGAAGCGACCGTTTTCCTGCAACCGGGTAGCCCGACCATGCAGCGCTGAACGGGCCACGAAAGCCACTTCAGCCCGGTCGTCCGCCAGCATCCGGTGGGCCTTCACCTCCAGCCCCAGCCACTTCGTGGCGGGTTCCAGCGTTAGCTCCGCAGGACGATGCGCAGGATGCCAAGTGGCCAGCAAATACTCGACCCGGCCGAGGACGAACGCCGTGTAGCGAGACCGCATGAGATATTCGGCGCTCGGCGCAGGACAGTCCGCGAAATGCTCCACATACCGCCCACAGCAGTCCGCCAGCGCCACGGGACGACGCCGCTCATCCAAGCGGCCGCAGGGGCATGCGCTTCCAGCCGCGTTCATGGCCTGCATCGCTTCAAGGTTGGTGGGGCGAAACTGGCATCGCGCCCGGGCTTCTGCCGTCCAACTCGAGCAACACGGGTTCGCCTTTCGGCAACAACGCCAACTGCACGCCGTGTGCCGCATTCATCTCCGCAAGGAAGCCCATGGCGCGCTGGAAGTCGCTGTCAGGAACGAGCGGCGCGCTGTAGGGCGTGGACATCACATCCCAGTGCACCGGAAAGAGTTGCTTGGCGCCGGTAGCGAGCACTACCTCTCTGTAGTAGGCCTCTTGCTCCGCCCGTGGCAGGTCCCCTAGCCCGCCGGTACCGAGCAGGACGGCATCCGCCTTCACCCCCGCCAGCGCGCCCGGCAGATACCCCGCACTGCCATGCAACAAGAGATTGCCGCTTGGATGCTCGAAGAGGATGGAGAACGTAGTGCCTTCCTTGTAGGCATCGAACCGCACCGGCGGCACGAGCGGCGTATCGATGGTGTTGCCGAGCATCGCAGTAGCCAGCGGTTCCCCCAGCGGGTAGTGCTTGCTGCGGTAGAAGTGCACCGTGAACTTCCCAAATTGCAGTTGCTCACCTGGGGAGACCACTCGCAGCTGCTTCTCGGGCAAACCCAGCCCCCGGCCCACATTGGCCGTGGAGGCAGAACCCACCAACAAAGCGCCGGTTCGCTCGGCCACCACCGGTGCGTCCATGGCATGGTCAAAATGGGAATGAACCACGAACACCGCGGCGACCGGGCCCGGCGTTAGCGACTTCAGTGCGGCATCGATAGCGGGGACATCCGGGCGGATAACCCAGCTCTCCGGGGTTTTACCGATGGCCACCCGGCTGAAATAGCCGTCCGTCATCAGGGTGGTCTCACCGTCGCTGATGAGCGCGGAGGTGGTACCTAGGAAAGTGACGACCAGTCCCGTGGCGCTTTCCGCGGCAGCAACGCAACCGCAAGCCAACAGTGACACTAACGTGAACGCTGCCCGACGCCTGCCGGCAGACGTTTCGCCCAGACCAGAAGCTTGCGAACCAGCCATTCCATTCCCCCAGTGTCCACGGCGCCGCAGCACAGTGGCCGGGTGCATTAAATGAACGGCAGCTCCGTCAGCACGCCGGGCTGGCGCTGACCAGCCACCAGCGACTCTACCCGGTCGCCGACGTGGCAGCCACGCTCGATGAGCGCAAAGCCAATGTTCTTTTGGAGACGTATGGAGAAGATGCAATTGGTCAGGTCGCCCACCTTGCGCCCCTCTTGGTAGATGGGGTTCCAGGCAAACCCCGGCTGCACGGGCTCCCCTGCGTCCAGCACAATGCCCAGTGAGTGACGCTTTGGTCCTTCGGCATGGATGCGGCGCAAGGCTTGAATACCTATGGTGTCGTCCGGGGCATGCAGGTCCACATACTTGCCCATGCGTACCTCGTACGGGTTCGTCATGGTGTCCGTATCGCCACCGTAGGAGATAAGACCGCTTTCCACGCGCTCACACCAATTCGGGTTGCCGGGGCCGATATCCCAAGGCTTGCCGGCCTCGCGGAACAGATTCCACAGCGCCGTCCCCTTGCTGCCATCGCGCAAGTAGATTTCGTAGCCGCCCTGCTTCGACCACCCCGAACGCGCCACCACCACCGGTATGCCGGCAATTTCTGTTTCGCGGAACCAGAAGTATTTGAGTTCGCGGATCCAGTCCCCGCAAACATGGGCCACCACCTCTACCGCCTTGGGGCCTTGCAAGGCCATGGGCGAGACATCGGGCTCCGATACCTCCACGTTCAGCTTCCGCTCGGCCGCAATGGCCCGCGCCCAGAACCAGATGTTGCTGTCGGCGATGGACAGCCAATACAGGTCGTCCGCCAGCTTCAGTAAAATGGGGTCGTTGATGAGCACGCCTGCGTGGTTGCACAGCGGCACGTACTTGCCCTGCCCCACCTGGCAGCGGCTCAGGTCGCGGGGGGCCAGAATTTGCGCGAGCCGCCCAGCGTCGGGGCCGCGCAACTGCACCTGCCGCTCCACCGCCACGTCCCACTGGCTCACTCCATTCAGCAGCCGCCAGTACTCCTCCAGCGGCTTGCCGTAACTGGTGGGCATGAGCATATGGTTGTAGGTGGTGAAGGCGCAGACGCCCTCCTGCAAGGTCGCGTCGAAAAACGGCGACGGGCGCAGGCGGGCGGAGGGAGTGATGCCGAACACGTTTGGATTCCTTTTCCGTGGGCGAGAAGCCGCTTTATCGCGCGCCAAAATGTACACGAAAGCGCTGTCCGTGCCGCTCAACCGTTCTTGAGGAAAACTGGCCCGAATCCTGCGCAAGGTTTTATCTGTCCGCGCAATGGTACAGACAGGGCCAGTCATGGTTTAGTAGAAGCCCATGAAGCCCTTTTTCTCGACACTCCTTGGCTGGGCCCTGCTCACCTCCGCTGCCCATGCCGGCCTGACAATCGACGGCATCCCGAACGAACCGGAATGGCAGACCGCGCGCCACATCACCGACTTCAAAGTCGTCCAACCGCTCACCAAGGGCGATAGCCAGCAACCGATGGAGGTGTGGCTACTTCCCACCCCCGATGGCCTGGCGGTAGCGTTCCACAGCAGCCAAGACGCTGCCGCGCCCCGTTCCCGCCAACGCACCCAACGCGACCAGTACGGCTCCGTAGACCGTGTGAACTTCGTGGTGGATTACGACGGCGAGGGCGGCACCGGCTACAACTTCACGCTCACCCTCGGGCAAGGCGTCATGGACGCGGTGGTTTCCAACGAAAATGTCTTCCGGCAAGACTGGGACAGTGACTGGCAGCATGCCATCGCGGAACAAGCGGACGGCTGGACAGCCGAGATGCTCATCCCATGGCATGTGGCTCCCATGAAGCGCACGACTACTGGCAAACGCACCATCGGTATCTACTTCGACCGGGTCATTGCCGCCACGGGAGAGCGGGTCGCCTGGCCCGCCATCAGCTATTTCGACCCGCGTTACTTGTCCGCATTGGCCAAAGTGGAAGTACCGGACTGTTCACAGTCCCTGCTGGCCATTACACCGTACCTCGTCAGCACCTCGCGGCTCACCGGTGGCGGCACGGCCATGGATGCGGGCGCAGACCTGCTGTGGAAGCCCAGCGGCACCTTTCAGCTGACGGCAACGCTGAACCCGGATTTCGGCCAGATTGAAAGCGACGAGTTGGTGGTGAACTTCGATGCCGTCGAAACCTTCTACAGCGACAAACGCCCGTTCTTCACCGAAAACCAGAGCCTATTCGACGTCCCCTTCGGGCAGAACAAGAGTGGTCTGGTTTACACACGTCGCGTGGGCGGTACCGCCGACGACGGCAGCGGCCCCGCAGACGTGCTGGCCGCGTTGAAACTTAACGGCAGCGCTGGGGGTACCAACTATGGCGTGTTCGCCAGCACCGAACGCGGCAGCGCTGGCCGTGATTTTTTAGCCCTGCGTGCTGTGCGCAACCTCGCCCATCAGGACATCGGGCTACTGGCCACCCAAGTACGTTCGGACTATCTGGACCGTACGGCGAGTGTTGTCGAACTCGACCATCACTGGAAGCCCAACCCGTATTTTTCCATCGTGACGCAACTGGTCGGCTCGCTCGTTGACAGCCGCGGCGAACAACAGCGCGATGCCGGCTTTCAAATGCGCCTGGACCACGAACTGAGCAACCGCTGGCGCCAGAACCTGTACATCTTGCATGCAGGCGAAGACCTGCAACTGAACGACTTTGGCTACCTAGACCGCAACGCTATCAACTATGTGCGCTACGAGATGCGCGAACGGGTAACCGACCTGCCGGCAAGCTCTTCGTACCGCTCCCACGACTGGGGCTATGTGGTATCCAGTCGCCACAACATGCACGGCGATACCATCTTCAACGCCCTGCAGTTGAACCGCACTTCAGATACCCGCGGCGGTGGCAACGAGTATCTGGCGCTCACCGCGCTCTCCAAGGGCTACGACGACCGTCTCTCACGCGGCAATGGCAGGGTACGGGTGCCGGGCCGCTTGGTCTTGGACTTCATCCGCAATTGGCCCCAACGCGGACACTGGAGTTTCAATGCGGAAGTGCATGCGGGACAAACTGGCTTGGAGCGACTTAGCTCCACCGCCGTCGAGACCTTCTTCCAGCCCACATACCACGTCACAGACGCGCTACGTTTCAATGTTGGCCTGCGGGCATCCCTGAGGCCAGACTGGTTGATCTGGAAAGGCGGCACCACGCTTGCCAATTACAACAGCCGGCAACTGGGCCTGGTGGCCGGGGCCCAATGGGCCGGCGGTTCCAAGCACGAACTCCGCGTAAAACTGGAAACCATTGCGCTCGATGCTAACGGGCGACAGCAGTGGCAGATTCTGCCGGGCGGTAAGGTAGCGGACCAGTCGACACGCCCCAGGGATTTCTCCCTGCGAAACCTCGGCATCCAGTTACGCTACCGCTACGAATTTGCGCCGCTATCGTATCTCTACGTGGTGTATGGTCGAGGCGGCCTGCAGTTGGACGAGGACAACCGTGAATCGCTCGGCTCCCTGATGTCCTCAGCCTTCAGCCTGCGCAACAGCGACCAGCTACTTGTGAAGTTCAACTATCGGTTCGAAATTTAACAACGCCACCGGAGGAACGATGACTACTCTGACGCCCGAATTGCAGGAACTTGTCGATCGCCAAAAGATTTACCACGTGCTGACGAGCTATTGCCGCGCATTGGACCGCTGCGATGTGGACCTGATGAAAGCTGTCTACTGGGAAGACGGCTACGACGACCATGGTGTCTTCGCTGGCAACGCACAAGAATTCGCGGAATTCATCATCCGCGGCATCCAAGAGTGGTTCGAAGTAACCCAGCACACCATCTCCAATATCCACATGGAACTGGAGGGCGATGTCGCTCATACCGAGGCCTACCTGTTCGCCTACCACAAGGTGGCAGCAACGCGCCCCAAGGTGGAAGGCTGGTTTGGCGAAAATTACCTGCGTAAATACGGCGCTCTAGTGGATGCTGGTGTTACGCAAGATTTCTTTTACGGCGGGCGCTACTTCGACCGCTTGGAGAAGCGGGACGGCATCTGGCGCATTGCCAAGCGCACCGTCATCATGGACTGGAACCTGAACCAGCCCTCGACAGAAATTCGCGACGATGGCCTATTCAAGACGCTACAGATTGTCGGGCGTCGCGACCGCAAAGACCCTATCTACGAGCGGTAGTGCCACAGGAAAGCGGAGCCCACTCCGAGAAGCAGCTAGAATGGATCTATCCCTTGGAGGTCGCCGCATGAACCCCACTCCCGTTTTTTTCATCGTCGTTGTCGGCTTGTCGGTCATCGTCGGCTGGTTTGTCCAACCGGTGGTCAACGTCGCTTTTGTGGGTAGCTGGGTTGCGCTTGCGGTAGTACTGCTGCTGGCAGGAACTGCCACTATAGGCACCGAAGTCTCCCGGAGGGGGCAACTAGAATGGCGATGGCTTAGTGCCAGTCTCGCCGGGCGGCTGACGGGTCTTGGCGCAGTCATCGTCCCATTGGCGATCGCCGCCTGGTTTGTCACTAGTGCCCCTATTTTTCATGCCTCGCGCTACGCGGCTCTAATCGGGGACATGCAGCCGGTACCGGGTAACGCGGCTGTGGCGGCCTTGCCGAATCTTTCCATAGACAGGGCGCCATTAGTCACGCGTAGCGTGGCTCAGCGTGCCGCCGAGAATCGGTTGGGAGGCGAGGACCCAGCGTTGGGTAGTGTCGTGGAAATCGGTCGCATGACTCGCCAAACGCTAAACGGCAGGCTTGTGTGGGTAGGCCCTCTGGAGCATCGCAGTCTGTTCGCTTGGCTGCGCAACCGCACCACGCCTGGCTATGTCATCGTCGATGCCAGCAACCCTGAAAAAGTCGAAGTGGTGCGCAGCGTCGCCGGAAAGCCCTTGCAACTTCGCTACCTGGCAAGTGGCTTTCTGCAAGAGCAACTGCATCGTCATGCCTATCTGGGCGGCGCGGTATTCGAAGCCCTGGGAACCACCACCTTCCAATTAGACAATAGCGGGAAGCCCTTTGCAGTGCTGCCACTGCTCACCCACGCCATCGGCATGAGCGGGCCCATCGTGAATGCAGTGCTCGTCATCGACGTGCAGTCCGGCGTTTCCCAACGCTATCCACGGGCTAACGCCCCCGCCTGGATTGACCGCATCGAGCCGTCCGAACTGGTCTATCAACGTCTTGAGGACTGGGGCCGCTACCACTCAGGAGGATGGTTCAATCCGAGTCAGGCAGGACGCCTGCAAACCTCTACTTGGGAACTGGACCTCGTCAGTGCCGATGACGGACAAAGCTATTGGGTAACTGGCTTGACGTCCGTGGGCCGAGATACTTCGCTAACTGGGCTGGTACTGGTGGACACCCGTACCGGCAAGCCTAGACGTTTTGCACTCAGTGGCATCGTCGAGGAACAGGCCTCGGCCATCGTGGAGCAGGCCTACCGCGAAAAAGGCTACAAAGCCTCCAACCCTACACCCCTGCTTGTCGAAGGAACCCCAACTTACGTCATGTCCTTGACCGACGATGCTGGCTCGACCAAAGCGTACGGCATGGTTGCGGTAAGCAACAAAGAGGCGTTCGCTACCGCGCCCACGCTGGAGGCCACGCTACGCATGTTCCAGTCGCGCCAGACTATTGGTCGGCGCGCCGGTCCAACGGAAGAAGCAGCAGAACGCCAGCAAGAGACCGGCCGCGTCGCCCGTATCGGGGTGGCAGTACGCGAGGGGAACAGCTGGTTTTACTTCACGCTGGAAGAGAAGCCGCAGCAGGTATTGGTTGCCACCGGTGAACTGACCGAGGAATTGGCCCTTACGAAGGCCGGCGACACCGTCAAGGTAGCGTTTCTTCCAACGGATAGTGGAAGCGCCGAAGTACGGAGTTTCAAAAACGTTACGCTGGATAGAAACTAGGCACGCACCGCTTTAGCAGCGCGTCCGTCTGAAGTTGAACAACCTTCCTCGAACCACAGAAATTGAACCGGTACATCGCTTGAACCTGACCGAAACCGTGTTCCATACGGCGTTCTACCAGTTCACCCCTCTGGAGGACGTCGGCGCTACCATCGAACACCTCCGCATCTTGACAGCGGAGTTGCGCGGCAGCGTTTTGGTGGCCCCGGAAGGCATCAATGGCATGGTGGCGGGCACCGTGGCCCAATTGGATGCGTTCGAGGCAGCCCTGCTTGCCATGCCGTCTTTCGCCGGCATGCTGTTCAAGCGTAGTGAATGCCAAACAGTTCCCTTCAAAAGAATGAAGGTTCGCCGGAAGAAAGAAATTGTCCCTCTAGGTATCAGCGGCGTGGACCTTACTGCTGGCACCGGCATCAACCTTAGCCCAGCAGAATGGCGCGAACTGATCCGCCAGGAAGACGTGGTGCTACTCGACAACCGCAACAGCTTCGAGTTTCGGCTGGGCCGCTTCCAAAACGCTATCGACCCGGGCGTCGCCAACTTCCGTGATTTTCCCAAGTATGTACAGGCCCACGTAGCGGACTGGAAGGCCGCAGGGAAGCGCATAGCCATGTACTGCACCGGCGGCATTCGCTGCGAAAAGACCAGTGCCTGGATGCGCGAATTCGACTTGCCCGTGTACCAACTGGAGGGCGGCATTCTCAACTACTTCAAGCAACTTCCCGATGCCGAGCGAGACTGGGAAGGCGAATGCTTCGTGTTCGACAACCGCATCGCACTAGACACGAAACTGCAGGAAACCAGTACCACGCTGGAAGATGTTTACATGAACGAACCGGACGGCGAATGGCGTCTGAACCGGGCGCGAAGGCTGGATGGCGAAGAAACGTGAGACAACGCGCGGACGTCGCCTTGCCCCTGCGGGATGGCGTAGGGCCTGGTTGCATCGTGCTTCCACCGGGGCCCTGGCCTGCAGTTATCGACTTCCTGGCTGAACGCTTTACCAACGTACCGCGAGCGGAAATTGCCGCACGAATGCAGCGCGGCGATGTGGTAGATG
>CAIOHZ010000070.1 GCA_903858165.1 uncultured Pseudomonadota bacterium | reverse complement strand
ACGCCAGCGGCAGCAATGCGAATAAGGACTTCACCGCCCTGCGGTTGTGGCACGGGCACGTCTTCGCGGTATTCGAGCTGCTCGTAGCCACCGTAGGCCTTCAACAGTACGGCATGCATGGTGGTCGGCGGGGCGCTAGGCATGGTATGCGAAGTCATCGGTTCACCTTGTCCTTAGGCCCCAGTTCAGTCGGCTCAGCGTCGTTTCAACTCGCCTTAGCATGCCAGTGCCGCTGGCGTGGCAGAAAGAGGCTGGCCAGTTGTTCAATCATGGCCGCGCCCAACTCTTCCGGGCCACCAATCGCGACGGCACGTTGGTAGTAGTCGGTGACATCGTGGCCGATGCCGATGGCGAGCAGCTCCACGGCGGACCGCGTCTCTATCCACTTAACCACGTTGCGGAGGTGCTGTTCGAGAAAGCTACCGGCATTGGCGGAAAGCGTCGCTTCGTCGAGCGGCACGCCGTCGGAGATGACCATCAAAATACGGCGCTGCTCGCGGCGCGCAAGCAAACGCTCGTGCGCCCACAGCAGCGCTTCGCCATCGATGTTCTCTTTCAGCAAGTCTTCCCGCAGCATCAGCGCCAAGTCGCGGCGCGAACGGCGCCACGGCGCATAGGCGTCCTTGTAGATGATGTAACGCAAGTCGCCGAGACGGCCGGGGTTGCTACGTGCGCCCGCCTTCAACCAATCTTCGCGCGATTTGCCGCCCTTCCAAGCGCTGGTGGTGAAGCCCAGAATCTCTACCTTCACCCCGCAGCGTTCTAGCGTGCGTGCCAGCACATCGGCGCAGAGCGCGGTGAGCAAGATAGGTCGTCCGCGCATGGAGCCACTGTTGTCCAGCAGCACAGTCACGACGGTGTCCTTGAAATCCGACTCTTGTTCTTCCTTAAAGGACAAAGACGACAGCGGGTCCGTGATGATGCGCGACAAACGCGCCGGGTCCAGTAGACCTTCATCCAAGTCGAACTTCCAATGGCGCTGCTGCTGGGTGAGCAGCATGCGCTCCAGCCGGTTGGCCAACTTGGCCACCACGCTTTGCAGTCCGCGTGACTCGCGATCCAGCTTCAGGCGCAGTTCACCCAGCTCTTCTTCTGCCGCTAGTGTTCGCGCTTCGACGATTTCGTCATGGGCGCGCGTGAAAACGCGATAGTTGCGGTTCGGGTGGTCGCTGTCATCCACCAGTTCCTGATGGAGCATGCGTTCGCTGGCATCGTCTTTGGTCGGCTTGCCGACAGGCTCGTCTTCGCCGGTATCCAGCGATTCCAGGGGCTGCTTCGCGGCCACGATGGGATCGTCGTTTTCGAGGACGCCTTGGCCTTCCTTGACCCGCAAAGCTTCGGCCATGGGCGCTTCGCCGCCCGCACCGGGCACGGCTTGCATTTGGGCTTCGCGCGTCTTGCGCTTCTCCTCCACGTCTTCGCCAATCTCGTAGCCCAAGTCGAGCGTCTTCACGAGATCGTGGGCGGCGAAAGCGTAGCGCTCCTGGTCGGCGCCGGCTTCGCCTAGCTTGCCGAGGGCAGCCAGCGTGCGCGGCCCGATGAATTCGCGCGTCTTTGCCATAAGCGAAGCGGCTTCGGGCGGAGGCGGGCGCCCGGTCATCTTTTCGCGCGCGAGCAGTGCCACGGCTTGCGTCACGCCGGTGGTACGCAGGAATTGGCCTTTCAAGACCCCGTTGCGTTCCAGCGTGTCGAGCCACGCGGCTTCGAGGTTTTTCTCCACGCCCGCCAGTACTTGCGCGCCTATGGACTGGCAGCGCACATCTTCGAGCGCGTCATAAACCTCGCGCGCACGCAAGCCAGCGGGGCGATAACGCGAATGCAGGGCCGCTTGATGATGCGCATAGCGCAAGGCTAGCCGATCGGCATGGCCGCGCAGCTTCTGCCATTCCGCTTCGTCGAGGGTCTTCGCCGGAATAGGCAACAAAAAGGTGCGCCCATCCAGCCGCGGACCTTGCGGCGAAAAGCGAATTTGCACGCGTTCGTCGCCCGCCAGCGCGCGCGTCGACTGCACCAGCGCGCGCTCGTAGCGCTCCGGCAGCACCGACACGGCGCGTGGCGCCGTCGCGTTCACACAATCTTCCGGCGGGTAACGGCATCGGGCAGGTCTTGCCCGAAGGCCTTCTGGTAGAACTCTGCCACGGTGGCGCGTTCCAGTTCGTCGCACTTATTCAGGAAGGTGACGCGGAAGGCGAGGCCGAGGTCGCCGAAGATGCGGGCGTTTTCTGCCCAAGCGATAACCGAACGCGGGCTCATGACGGTGGAGATGTCGCCGTTCATGAAGGCATTGCGGGTCATGTCCGCCACGCGAACCATGGCCATGACAGTCTTGCGGCCTTCGGGTGTGTCGTAGGTGGCATCGCGGCTGACCACGATGGCGGCTTCCGCTTCGTGCTCCAAATAGTTCAACGTGGTGACGATGGACCAGCGGTCCATCTGGCCTTGGTTGATTTGCTGCGTGCCATGGTACAGGCCGGTGGCATCGCCAAGGCCAATGGTATTGGCGGTGGAAAACAACCGGAACGCCGGGTTCGGACTGATGACGCGGCTTTGGTCCAGCAGCGTGAGTTTGCCGTCTGCTTCCAGCACGCGCTGGATGACGAACATGACGTCCGGGCGGCCGGCGTCGTATTCGTCGAACAGCAGCGCCACACTGCGTTGCAGTGCCCAAGGCAGCAGACCTTCGCGGAACTCGGTGACTTGAAAGCCGTCACGTATGACGATGGCGTCGCGACCGACCAAGTCGATACGTGACACGTGGCCGTCCAGGTTCAAGCGCACCATGGGCCAGTTCAGCCGTGCGGCCACTTGCTCGATATGCGTGGATTTACCGGTGCCGTGGTAGCCCTGCACCATCACACGCCGGTTGTGGGCGAAGCCCGCCAAGATGGCAAGCGTGGTGTCAGGGTCGAAGCGGTAGCTGGTATCGAGCGCCGGCACGTAGTCCGTGCGGGCACTGAACGCCGGCACCTGCATGTCGGAATCGATGCCGAAGTCGCGGGCGCTAACCGTCGTGTCGGGCCGCGCAGAAAGTAACGGGTCCGCCGCGCCCGAAGGCACGGCAGCCGAAGACGCCCCCTTCTTTCCAGTGCTCATCCCAGGTGGACCCAGGCGGACTTGGTCTGCGTGTAGGACAGCAGGCCTTCGAGGCATTTGTCGCCACCCTGCCCAGACTGCTTGTAGCCGAGGAAGGGCGAGGTGGGGTCGCCGTGGTCGAAGCAGTTCACGCAGATGGTGCCGACTTCAAAGCGACGCACCGCATCGTGCGCGGAGCGCAGGTCCGTGGTCCAGATAGACGCGGCCAAGCCATAGATAGTGTCGTTGGCAATGCTCATGGCGTGGTCGAGGCCGTCCACTTCAATGAGCGCAGCCACGGGCCCGAAGATTTCTTCGCGGGCGATGGTCATCTGGTTGTTCACGCCGCTGAAGAGGGTGGGGCTGACATAGCAGCCCGGGCCTTCCGGTGTGTCGCCGCCCATTTCCACCTTGGCGCCTTCGGCCTTGCCCTTGGCAATGTAGTCCAGCACGCGTGCCTGTTGGCGGGCGTTGACCACAGGGCCTAGCGTGGTGGCGGGGTCGAGCGGGTTCCCGTTCTGGTACAGCGCGCGGCCCTTCTCGATGAACTTGGCGGTGAATTCTTCAATGATGCGTTTGTCCACCAGCAGGCGGGAGCCGGCGCTGCACACTTGGCCGGTGTTGCCGAAAATACCGTAGACGGCGTACTGGACAGCGCGGTCGAGGTCTTCGAGGTCCGCGAGGAAAATCTGCGGGGACTTGCCGCCGCATTCCAAGCTGACGCGCTTCATGTTCGAGCGGCCGGAATATTCAAGCATCCGCTTGCCGGTGACCGTGGAGCCGGTGAAGGAAATCTTGGCCACGTCGTTATGCAGCGCGAGTGGTTCGCCGGCCGCGAGGCCGAAGCCGTTGACCACGTTGAACACGCCCGGTGGGCCACCGGCTTCGACGAACAGTTCGGCGAACAGCAACGCCGACAGCGGCGACTGCTCCGCGGGCTTCAGCACCACGGTGTTGCCA
Organism: uncultured Pseudomonadota bacterium; assembly: GCA_903858165.1. Classification (GTDB taxonomy): domain Bacteria; phylum Pseudomonadota; class Gammaproteobacteria; order Steroidobacterales; family Steroidobacteraceae; genus CAIOHZ01. Next base: position 4,161 of record CAIOHZ010000070.1, on the reverse strand, counting down.
GCGGCTAGGGCCGGGGCCACCTTCCAGCTGGTCATCATGAGCGGGTAGTTCCAGGGCACTACGCACCCGACCACGCCGAGCGGTTCACGCAGGGTGTAGTGGAAGGCCTCAACGGCGGTGTTCGTGACAGAACCCTGCACTTTGTCGATCATTTCCCCGAAGTAGCGCACCGTAAGTGAGGCCTGCGGAATGTCCACGCCGGTCATTTCCCGCACCGGCTTGCCCATGGCCAGCGTGTCCAGCAGGGTGAAACGGGCGGCATTCGCGTCGATGAGGTCGGCCCAGCGCGCCATGACGCCCATGCGGTCGCGGGGCGACATGCGGCGCCAGCGACCATCGGCATGGGCTTGCTTGGCGGCTGCTACGGCCGAATCGACGTCGGTGGCATCGCCGGCGGCGACCTCGCAAAGAGGCTGGCCGGTGGCGGGGTTCACCAGCGAATAGCGGCGGTTGTCCGCAGCCACTTGCTTGCCGTCGATGAAGTGGCCGGTGTCGAACCGGAGGGAAGCAGCGAGCTGCTGCCATTCCTGAAGGGTCTGGGGAGTGTTCATGAGGATTAGTATGCCGCAGAAAGCCAGCGCGAAAGCCGGGTTGCCGGGCTTGCCGTCGCCATAAAATTTTCCTGCAGGGTGAATTATTTTTTCGCCTTCCCGTGGGCGCGTGTGCGAGTCTTGCGGAATGAGCGATACAACCCCCACTGCCCGCCGTCCTTCTGGACGCGACGCCCGTCGCGCTGCCCGCGCCACGGCCCTTCCTGACCATCTGCGCCCCGTGAACCCGGGCATGGAGAGCGGCCGCTACAAACCGCTCTCCGATAGCGATGTCCAGCAGATCCACCAGACGGCCCTGCGCCTCCTGGCAGAGGTTGGCCTGGCAGACGCGCCGGAAACCGGCGTGGAGCTGCTGACCAAGGCTGGTTGCACTCTTACGGACACGGGCCGCCTGTTGTTCCCGCGCGCGCTGGTGGAAGACACCCTCGCCAAGGCCGGTCGCAACTTCAAGCTGCACGCACAGGACCCGCGCTTCGACCTCGAGCCCTGGGGCAAGCGCACCTACTACGGTACCGCTGGCGCGGCCGTGAACATGGTGAACGTCGACGGTACTTACCGCGAATCCACCATTCAGGACTTGTATGACATCGGCCGCATCGTCGACCGCATGGAACACATCCACTTCTTCCAACGCGCAGTAGTGCCACGCGACATCCCGGACCCGTTCGAGATGGATTTCAACACCTGCTACGCAGCTGTGTCATCCACCACGAAGCACGTGGGTAGCAGCTGGGTTATGCCGGAGCATGTCGAAGCTTCGCTCAAGATGCTCCACGACATTGCCGGCGGTGAAGACAAATGGCGTGAGCGCCCGTTCGTCAGCCAGTCGAACTGCTTCGTGGTGCCGCCCATGAAGTTTGCGACCGACGCCTGCCGCTGCCTCGAAGTGGCGGTGCGTGGCGGTATGCCCATCCTGTTGTTGTCGGCAGGTCAAGCCGGTGCCACGGCGCCTGCGGCCCTCGCCGGTGCGTTGGCGCAGGAAGTGGCCGAGTGCCTTGCGGGCTTGGTCTACGTGAACGCTATGGCGCCTGGCCACCCGGCCATCTTCGGCACGTGGTGCTTCGTTTCGGACCTGCGTACCGGTGCCATGTCGGGTGGCAGCCCGGAACAAGCGCTGCTATCCGCTGCTGCCGGCCAGATGGCTCACTTCTACAACCTTACCGGTGGCACTGCTTCCGGCATGACGGACTCGAAGGTAGCGGACGGCCAAGCCGGCGCCGAGAAGGCCCTAAACCATGCGCTCGTCGGCAATGCCGGCGCGAACATGATTTACGAATCGGCCGGCATGCACGCTAGCCTCTTGGGCTATTCGCTCGACAGCCTGATTATCGACAATGACATCATTGGCGCTTCGCAGCGCACCATCAAGGGCATCGTCGTTGACGAAGAGCGCTTGTCGTTCGAAGTCATCAAGGACGTCTGCCTGAACGGCCCTGGTCACTACCTCGGTAGCGGCCAGACGTTGCAGTTGATGGAGACGGAATACATCTACCCTGGCGTCGGCGACCGCCGCAGCCCGGGCGACTGGGTTGACCACGGCTCCACGAATGTCTTGCAGCGCGCGCACAAGAAGGTCGAGGAGATTCTCTCCACGCACTTCCCCTCGCACGTACCGGAAGCGGTGGACGCAGCTATCCGTGCAGAGTTTCCGGTGAAGTTGCCGCGCGACGGCATGCGCCCGCGCGACGCAGGCTAACGGAGATAGGCCATGTCGCTGCCCAATCACGCGAACGTCGTCATCATTGGTGGCGGCGTCGCTGGCTGTTCCACGGCCTACCATCTCACCAAGCTCGGCATCACCGATGTGGTACTGCTGGAGCGTAAGCAGCTCACCTGCGGCACCACCTGGCATGCGGCAGGCCTGGTCGGCCAGCTGCGTGCCACGCGGAACTTAACGGAGCTGGCGAAGTACACCGCTAGCCTGTACCACTCGCTGGAAGCGGAAACGGGCCAGGCCACTGGCTTCAAGCAGAACGGTTCCATCAGTTGCGCCAAGACCGAAGCTCGCTTCGAAGAACTGAAGCGCGGCGCTTCGATGGGCAAGACCTTTGGTCTTGAAATCGATGTGCTCACCTGCGTCGAAATCAAAGAGCGTTGGCCGCTGCTGATGGTGGACGATCTCGTCGGTGGCATCTTCCTGCACAAGGACGGCCAGACGAACCCCATCGACACCACGCAGGCGCTCGCGAAAGGCGCCAAGATGCGTGGTGCCCGCATTTTCGAGAACACGCCGGTCACGCGCGTGCGTGTCGAGAACGGTCGTGCTGTCGGCGTGGAAACCGAACAGGGTTATATCGCTGCCGATACGGTAGTGATTTGCGCTGGCATGTGGTCGCACCAGTTGGCCCGCGAGACGGGCGTAACGGTGCCGCTGCACGCCGCGGAACACTTTTACATCGTGACCGAGCCGCTAGAAGGCGTGCCGCCGAACTTGCCTGTGCTGCGCGTGCAAGACGAATGCGCGTACTACAAGGAAGACGCCGGCAAGATTCTCATGGGCTGCTTCGAACCCGTGGCCAAGCCTTGGGGCATGAAGGGCATCTCGAAGGATTTCTGCTTCGATACCCTGCCGGAAGACTACGACCACTTCGAGCCCATTCTGAACGACGCCATGCGTCGCGTGCCGAAGCTGGCAGATGCCGGCATTCAGCTGTTCTTCAACGGCCCGGAAAGCTTTACGCCCGACGACCGCTATTACATGGGCGAAGCGCCGGAAGTGAAGGACTTGTTCGTGGCCACGGGCTTCAACTCCGTGGGTATTGCGGCGAGCGGTGGTGCCGGCAAGGTGCTCGCAGAATGGATCCGCGACCGTCGCCCGCCGATGGACCTGGCGGACGTCGACATTCGTCGCGCCATGCACTTCCAAGGCAACAGACGCTACCTTCACGATCGCACCGTGGAAACGTTGGGCTTGCTGTATGCCATGCACTGGCCGTACTACCAGTACCAGACTGCGCGTGGTGCGCGCCGCTCGGCGCTGCACGACCGTCTCGTGGCCGCGGGCGCCTGCATGGGTGAGACCGCTGGTTGGGAACGCCCCAACTGGTACGCTCCGCCGGGTTCCAACCCGCAGTACGAATACAGCTATGGCCGCCAGAACTGGTTCGACAACTGCCGCGAAGAATGCCTCGCAGTGCGCGACGCCGTGGCGCTGTTCGACCAAACCTGCTTCCCGAAATTCCTCGTGCAGGGTGAAGACGCTTGCGCCTTCCTGAACCGTTTGTCTTGCGCCAACGTCGATGTTGCCCCGGGTCGCATCGTCTATACGCAGTGGTTGAACGAGCACGGCGGCATCGAAGCCGACCTCACCATCACGCGTCTCGCCGCGGACGAATTCATGGTGGTCACTTCGGCTATCTGCCAAACGCGGGACCTCGCTTGGCTGCGTAGTCACTTGAAGGCGGAAGGCCGTCTGCACTGCACGGTTACCGATGTAACGGCTGGTGTGGCGATGATCGGCATCATGGGACCCAACAGCCGTGCGCTGTTGCAGGAGCTTTCAGGTGCCGACCTCTCCAACGAAGCGCATCCGTTTGGCACGTCGAAGGACATGGAGATTGGCTACGCGCGCTTGCGCGCCAGTCGCATCACGTATGTCGGCGAGCTCGGT
>CAIOHZ010000069.1 GCA_903858165.1 uncultured Pseudomonadota bacterium | reverse complement strand
TATTCGCAGGTGAGGGCATAACCCTCGCCGTCCTCGAACACCACTTCTAGCAGCCGGGACTGCCGGCGCAACCGCAAAGAAAAAGCCATGTCGGTAGTGTACCGACATGGCTTGTTGATGGTTGGCCCGGAATCCCGTGAATTCACGGAAAACCGGGCGGGCTAAGGCGGACTGCCGAATCAGGCGGCGAGGGCCAGCTCGTGGTCGCGACGGCGCAAACGGAAGGCCACCAGAGCCGCAAGGCCGAGGGCCAGCAGCGCCAGGCTGCCCGGCTCCGGCACGGTCACCGAGGTGGCGAAGAAGCTGGCGCCGCCAGCCATCTGCGCTTCGGCGAAGGGCGTCAGGCCGTTACCGAGGGTGCCAACACCGCTTACCGTATTGTTGCCGGCGAAGGTTGCAGTGATGTAAACACCGTTGCCAAGCGAGCTGGCCAGCAACATGGAGTCTTCGTTGATGGCGTCCTGGCTGAACGTGAACGTTGTGCTGAACACCGACTGCGTGCCACCGGACAGCAGGTCCTGCAGGAGCAGGGTCCAGTTGCCGATGCTGTAGGCGGTGGACATGTACCCTGCCTGGGGGGACATGAACAGCAGGTTCACGAACATGTCCAGCGAGGTGTTGTTGAAGTTCTGCTGGCCGTTGGTGTTGTCCAACGTGTACGTGAAGCTGTTGTTCGCGTAAGGCGTTACACCATCGTCCACGTAGTAGGGCGCGAGATTCGAGTAGTCGAGCGTCGAGTCGAGGCCCGAACCCGACAGCGTGCCAGCGGCGTAGTCGTTGACCGTCTCCACGCCCGCGGCCGGTGAGTACTCTTGCGTGGCAGTGCTGCGCCCGCCGGTGCCGTCATCGTAGCCGAGGGTGGCGGTCACCAAGCCGACGATATACGTCAGCGGCGCGGCCTGTACCTGGAAGGACAACCCTGCCAGGACGAGCCCGGCGAGCAGGCCGGCTTTCTTAATGTGTTTCGTCGTCATGACCCTAGTAACTCCTGAGCCGCCAAGGGGCTGGCGGGTTTGCGATAAGAAACTGCAAAACCCGTGCCGTAGCCTCTAAACCCTTACCAAACAACACGTTGAATTCGACCGTGGGGGTCGTAGGGGACGCACTGTATAAAGCGCCGACAATACAAAGCGGGACGCGCTTCACAGTTCTCCCCCCAAGGGTGCAAGCGCGTGCGAACTCCCCCGGGCTGAAGGCCGCTAGCTGGTGGAGGAAGGCCTGGCCGTTCCCTCCCATTCAGGCCCCCAGCCTCCCGGAGTAGCGTGTCGAAATCATTTACGCGGCACCCAGCTAGTCGCGGCGAGAAAATCCCAACCCCATGATTTCGCTCAGAAAAAACCTGATGGCACGGTGCGTGTATTAGGGACACCAAGGCACCCGCTGAGCCAAACGCCCAGCCAGTAGAGGCGAAGGCCGCCGGGTTCCAAGTGAATAGCGAATTTTTTTGGGAGTAGACGGTAATGTCATTGAACAAGCACGAACGCGAAACCCAGTGGGCTCTGGATTTCCGCCGCGAAATCACCCGCGCCAAGCTGTCCCGCCGCGAGATTATGAAGTTGGGTGTCCTCGGTACCGGCACGGCCTTCCTCGGCCTCGGCTCGGGCAAGACCCAAGCCAGGACGATTATTTCGCCGCCGACCGAGCCGTTCGTTCAGGCGCTGCCCATCCCCAAGACCGCCACTGAGTGCGGCTTTGAAAGGACGGAAGCCGAGTTCGCCGAGCACGGTAGTAGCAAGATGGACGGCTCCGTCCTGCGCTCGCTGTCAGGCTCGCCTCACAAGACCGAGCATGACAGCCGCACTGCCGACTGGAAGCAGAAGCACCAGTACGTGGACCGCTTCAAGCCCAAGCGCTTCTACGTGCTGCCGACGATGGAATACGACCACAAGTGGCACCCCAGCCTGGATGCCAGCAAGATGTGGGGCCAGGGCTGCCAGTTCCCGGGCGCGACCATCATCGCCAACTACGGCGAACCGTTCGTGGTGCGCCACGCCAACGAGCTGCCGGAAAACCCGGACGCCGACTTCGGCTCGCCCGAGCTGCTGACCCACTTGCACAACTTCCATAGCGGTTCCGAGAGCGATGGTGGCCCTTGGGGCGCTGCCGACCGCCGCTGCCTGGCCGAGCCGACCGATTCGCCCTGGTTCCGCGACCATTACTACACCATGGCCCGCGCTGGCTTCACGGACCCGCAGTTCGAGAATTACTACGGTAACAAGACCACGACGAACGCCGTGACGAACGCTGCCTGGAAGCACTACGCCGCCAAGGCCGACAAGAACTACATGAAGAAGTACGACTTGTCCGCCGGCAACTGGGGCGACCCGTCCGAGACGCTGAACACCATGTTCTACCACTCGCACGTGCCCGACTTCACCACGGCCAACGTCTACAAGGGCATGGCTGGCCTGTGCATCGCTCGGGACGAACTCGACACCGGCGACGAGAACACGGGTCTGCGTCTCCCCAGTGGCAAGTACGACGTCCCGCTCCTGTTCTGTGACAAGGTTTTCGACCAGAACGGTAAGCTGTTCTATGACACCTTCAACCTCGATGGCATCATCGGGGATAAGCCGACGGTCAACGGCGTCATCCAGCCTTACTTGGAGGTAGACTGCCGCCGCTATCGCTTCCGTACCCTGAACACGGGTCCGTCGCGCATCATTCAGTACTACCTGTACAACCAGACCACGAACACCTGGATCTCCAACCCGTTCCTGCAGATTGCCAGCGACGGCAACTTGCTCGAGAAGCCGGTGCTGCGCGGGTTCATCCAGAACTCGGTGGCCGAGCGTTACGACGTCCTGGTGGACTTCAACCGCATTGCGAAGCCTGGCCACGTGTTGATCATGTACAACCGCTGTGACCAGCAGGATGGCCGTCTGCCGACCGGCAAGCTCATGTCGCCTGGTATCCCCATGATGAAGATCATCGTTGGTGCCAAGGTGCCGGACAACAGCTTCGACTACTTCAGCCCCCTTGGCTTGGCCTCAACCCTGCGTCCGATGCCGATCATCGACATGAAGAAGGTGGCTGCGCGCCGTACCTTCAAGTTTGGTCGTGGCGGTGGCTCTTGGACGGTCAACAACAAGATTTTCGACCCGTCCATGGCTTCCTCGCAGGCCATGGTCAAGCGCAACACGGCCGAAATCTGGACTATCGAGAACAGCTCGGGCGGTTGGGTCCATCCGGTGCACGTCCACTTCGAGGAAGGCCGCATCCTTTCCCGCAACGGCGTGGCACCCCCGGTGTACGAGCGTGGCCGCAAGGACCTGTACCACACGAACACCAACGAGAAGATTGAAATCTTCTTCAACTTCCGCGACTTCCCGGATCCGAACTACAATCCGCCGAACCCGGCCTACAAGCCGGAAGCTGGCCGCTACGCCATGCACTGCCACAACACGGTGCACGAGGACCACGCGATGATGTGCCGTTGGGACATCGTCAACCCAGCCACTACGGTCTGATACAGCGAAACGAAACGGAGACTGCCATGCGACGCCCCCAGCATGTGAAGAAATCCTGGTTCGCCGCCGCGCTCGTCGCGGCGGGGCTGGCTGCCGGCGCCTTCGCGCCGGTGGTCCACGCCGCGGACCTGCAAGAAGAAGGTTTGCCTTACGGGCCCAAGCTTTCTGGTAGTGCGCCCATGCCGGGGCGCTCTGCACACCGCATCCCGGACGTTGAAGTCATTGACCAGGACGGCAAGAGCTACAAGCTCCACTCCGACCTGATCAAGGGCAAGGTGGTCTTGTTCAACTTCATGTACGCCGACTGCGATGGCATATGCCCGCTGCAGACGGAAACGCTGAAGCGTGTCTACAAGGAATTCGGGGACCGCATGGGCAAGGAGATTGTCATGCTCTCCTTCACTCTGAGCCCCGCCGTGGACCGCCCGGAGAAGCTGAAGCACTACACGGAAATGCACGAAATTCCGGAAGGCGGACACTGGAAGTTCCTGACCGGCGACCCGGAGACCTTCGAAAAGCTGCGTCGTGCTCTCGGTTTCTTTGACCCGGTTCCCGAATTTGACCTGCAGAACGCGACGCACCTGGGAATGGTGCGGTACGGTTACGACAACGAGGACCGTTGGGCAGGTTGCCCGGCCGGTTCATTGCCCAAAGTGATCGCCAACAACGTTCTCAGGCTCTACCTGCCGGCGAGCGAAACTTGGCTGGTTCCGGACGTCAGCTAGGCGTTGTCCCCAACGACAGTTTCCGATGTTAGACCAGTAGCCCCATTTTTCCGCCCGGTGCTTGTCGGTCTCGCATCTCCCTAGGACGCGCCATGAACTTCCAAAAACCCG
>CAIOHZ010000068.1 GCA_903858165.1 uncultured Pseudomonadota bacterium | reverse complement strand
CCATCAATGCCCGGAGGACCCTGCAGACCATCAATGCCCGGAGCGCCATCAGTACCCGGAGGACCCATATCGCCCGGAGGACCCGGCTGGCCATCAATGCCCGGAGGACCCTGCAGACCATCAATGCCCGGAGCGCCATCAGTACCCGGAGGACCCATATCGCCCGGAGGACCCGGCTGGCCATCAACGCCAGGAGGACCCTGCAGACCATCAATGCCCGGAGGACCCTGCAGACCATCAATGCCCGGAGCGCCATCAGTACCCGGAGGACCCATATCGCCCGGAGGACCCGGCTGGCCATCAATGCCCGGCGCACCATCAGCACCCGCAGCCCCAGTCGCCCCCTTGGAGGCGACCATCGCCCACGTGCCACCGCCGCCAGCGACATCCGTTACTGGGTCGAGGCCGACCGTCGTGGCCAGTGCAACGAAACTCGAACCATCGCGTGTCACCACATCCATGCTGGTGTAGTTGGTCGACGGGGTCCACGCGCCCTTGAACGTGAAGCCAACGCCGTTGGCACCGTCGAGGCCTTTGTCACCTTTGTCGCCCTTGATACCCGGACCGCCAGTAGCGCCCGTATCGCCTTTAAGCCCGGCCGCTCCAGTGTCGCCCTTCGCGCCTGTAGCACCCGTAGCTCCGGGTATACCAGCGGGGCCGACCGCGCCACGAGGAATAGTGAACCGTAGAATCGCCGCAGAACTCGTGCCGGTATTTGCCACTGCTGCATCAGAGCCAGGCAACCCGGTCGTGGTAGCGCCAACACTAACCGTCGCCGCCGTACCGCCGGTCGTTTTAGCACGCACGGTCAACGGGAAAGTGGTCGATGAGCCTCCGGCGGTTAGTCTTAGAACATAGTCACCATCCGGTATCAGACCGAGGTTGGCACTGATGATGAGTGTGGTTCCAGACACGCCGCTCAGCGGTACTCCACCGAGAGTGACCGCCGGCTTCTGTGTGCACGAATTGCTTGCGCACAACCCGGTACCAACAACGGAGATACTGGTAGGAACACCGGTGGCCGAATAGTTCGTGAAAATGGAGTTGATGACCGGTGCTGACCATGCTGTGACGGAAAAGCCCAACAGGCCTAATGCCAGAACGAATTGGCTTTTCTTCATTTTCATCCCCTGATCCGACTGACGCGAATTCTTGAGGATGCAAAGTATTTCCAACTCTTCTAGTTGGGGAACCGATTTAACAGAATTTTTCGAATAATCCTTGACCGGAAGTTCGCTTGCAAACGCGTAAGCGACTCGCCGGGCAATGACTGCCCGGCGAATACCGCAAAAAAACAGAGCTAACGAAAGCCTTAACTTTAAGAATTACAGACCTAAATCCCTCGCCACCGCGGGGTGAACCACCTTGCCGGCCACGACGTTCAGGCCTTCGGCCAGCCCAGCGTCGTCCTGTACAGCCTTCTCCCAGCCCTTGTCCGCCAGCGCCTTCACGTACGGCAAGGTGGCGTTATTCAGCGCGAAGGCGGAGGTGCGGGCCACAGCGCCCGGCATGTTGGTGACGCAGTAGTGCACCACGCCGTGCACTTCGTACGTGGGTTCCGCGTGTGTCGTGGGGCGGCTGGTAGCAAAGCAACCACCCTGGTCGATCGCAATATCCACCACCACTGAACCCGGACGCATGGCGTAAATCATGGCCTCGGTGACAAGCTTCGGCGCCGCTGCGCCCGGTACGAGTACGGCACCGATGACGAGGTCCGCCTCGGTAACCGCGGCTTCAATGTTGGCCGCATTCGAGAACAGCGTCTTCACGGCGCCGCCGAACTGCACATCGAGGTCGCGCAGACGCTTGATGCTGCGGTCGATGATGGTCACGTCGGCACGCAGACCCTGTGCCATCTCGGCCGCATGCGTACCGGAAACACCACCGCCGATGACGACGACCTTGGCCGGCTTCACGCCCGGCACGCCGCCGAGCAGCACGCCCGCGCCGCCCATGGCCTTCTGCAGGCAGGTGGCGCCCACTTGCACCGACATGCGGCCTGCCACTTCGCTCATAGGTGTGAGCAGCGGCAGCGAACCGTCCGGCGCGGTCACAGTCTCGTATGCAATGCAGGTAGCACCACTGGCCATCAAGGCTTTGGCTTGGTCGGCATCGGCTGCGAGATGCAGGTAGGTGAACAACAACTGGCCCGGACGCAGGCGCGCGCACTCGACCGGCTGCGGCTCCTTCACCTTCACAATCATGTCCGCCGCAGCGAACACCGCTTCGGCGGTGGCGACGATGGTGGCACCGGAGGCCACGTAGTCGCCGTCGCTGCAACCCACGCCGAGGCCAGCACCAGACTCCACCGCCACGGAATGACCAGCAGCGACGAGTTCGCGCACCGAAGCCGGCACCAGGCCGACGCGGTATTCGTGGACCTTGATCTCGCGGGGAACACCGATCTTCATGGCAAGTCTCCTGAATGGTTGCGCGCTGGCTTTCAGCGACGCGAATGCCCGCCAGTTTGCCGCCGACCCGTTCGCAGCGGCTTGCCTATTCAAGCTTGAAAAAGCCCATTACTGGCATTTTCTGTCTCCATAGGTAAAATTATCCGCAGATTCTTTCGGAATACGCCAAATGCTCGCCGAACTCGACCGCACCGACCGCCGCATCCTGCAGGAACTCCAGCGCGATGGCCGCGTTCCTAATGCTGAACTGGCCCAGCGCGTAGGCCTTTCGGAAAGCGCTTGTCTGCGCCGCGTAAAGGCGCTGGAAAAGTCCGGCGTCATCGCGCGCTACATCGCCGTGCTGGACCCCGCCAAAGTCGGGCTCTCCACCAGTTTCCTAGTGCGGCTAACGCTGAACCGACAAACGGACCGCGACTTCGCCGCTTTCGAGGAGAAAGTCCGCACAGTGCCCGAAGTGATGGAGTGCTACCTGACCACGGGCGGCAGCGACTACGTGCTGCGCGTGGTCGCACGCGATGCGGCCGACTTCGAGCGCCTGCACAGCAAGGTGCTTACCAAGTTGCCCGGCGTGGCCCGCGTGGAAAGCAGCTTCGTGCTGCGCCCGGTAGTCCAAGCCGTCGGCCTACCTATTCAATGAACATGGCCTGAAGTAACTGGCCGTTCAGACTGTCGTCTCCAACGTCCGCCATCCTGCCAGCGCGCTCACCTTCAGCGTAAACCCGCGTTTTCCCTCCTATAATCGCCACTCGTCGGTCGGGGGAATGCAGCGATGTGGGTAGGCATAGACTTGGGCACCACGAACAGTGCCGTGGCGGTATTCGACAATGGTGCCCCGCGCCTGCTGCCAAACGCGCTAGGCCAACGCCTCACCCCCTCCGCCGTCAGCCTCGGCGATGATGGCGAACTGCTAGTAGGCCTCGCCGCCCGCGAACGGCAGTCCACGCATCCGGAACTTACCGCCACGGCGTTCAAACGCTATATGGGCAGCCAGCACGTCACGCGGCTCGGCAAGCGTGAATTTCTGCCGGAAGAACTCTCGGCACTGGTGCTGAAGCAACTGAAGGCAGATGCAGAGGCAGCACTGGGCACCGAAGTGACCGGCGCCGTCATCACGGTTCCCGCCTACTTCAACGATCGCCAGCGCAAGGCCACACGCCGTGCCGGCGAACTGGCTGGCCTGAAGGTGGAGCGACTCGTGAACGAGCCCACCGCCGCAGCGCTGGCACACGGCATCCAGCAACATGGCTCCGAGAGCCGCTTTCTGGTGTTCGACCTGGGCGGTGGCACCTTCGACGTATCGGTCCTGGAACTGTTCGAAGGCGTTATCGAAGTGCGCGCCAGCACCGGCGACAACTTTCTGGGCGGCGAAGATTTCAACAATGTCCTGATGCAGCGGCTATTCGCCGAGTTCGGCGTCCGCTTCGGTCTCGGCCGGCTTGATGAAAACCCGCGCCTGCAGGAAATTCTGCGCGCCGCTGCAGAACGCGGCCGCCGTGCACTAAGCCAAGCGGAAGCCACGGAACTGCGGTTCGTATGGAATAACGAAAGCTGGCAATTGCCGATGACGCGCGAGGAGTTCGAAAAACTCGCCGAGCCACTGTTGGCGCGTCTGCGCGACCCGGTCCTGCGGGCCCTGCGTGATGCGGGCGTGAAATCGGCGAGCCTCAAGGAAATCGTGCTGATCGGCGGCGCCACCCGCATGCCGCTGGTGCGCCAGACGGTAGCGCGCATGTTCGGGCGCTTCCCCTCACTAGGGCCAGACCCGGACGAAGCGGTGGCGCTAGGCGCTGCCATTCAGGCAGGTTTGAAGGCGCGCGATGCGGCACTGAAGGAAGTAGTACTCACGGACGTGTGCCCCTATTCGCTCGGCGTTGAAGTGGCAGACCGCGCGCCCGACGGCAGCGTGAAGGGTGGTTTATTCGAACCCATCATTGAGCGCAACACGGTGGTTCCAGCCAGCCGCGTCAAGCGTTTCTACACCATGAACGACCAGCAACGGGTCGTGAACTTGAAGGTCTTTCAAGGCGAGTCGCGCATCACGGCGCAGAACGTGGAACTCGGCTTGGTGACCATCAAAGTACCGCCCGCGAAAGCCGGCGAGATTGGCATCGACTGCCGCTTCACCTACGACATCAACGGCTTGCTGGAAGTGGATGTGGCCGTGCCGGGAACCGACCGGCGCGAGTCGCTGGTCATCAGCCAGGGCGATGCCGTGGACGCTGCGACCGACGCTACAGCCATCGCCAAGCGACGCGCCGTGCTGGACGCACTGAAAGTGCACCCGCGCGACCAAGCAGAAAACGCAGCCCTGCTAGCCCGCGCCAACCGCTGCTACGAAGAAAACCTCGGCGATGTGCGCCAGGACATCGGGCAGTGGATCGGTACCTTCGAGAAAATTCTGGAACAACAGAACCCGCGCGAGATTGCCGAGGCGAGAGGCCAACTCCAGCAACTGCTGGACCGCGTCGACGGCGAGACTTTCCTGTGAGCGGACATATTGCACCCTGCTGGGCACGACTCGGGCTGGAACCCACCACCGACACCAGCACCATTCGCCGCGCCTACGCGCGCGAACTGAAGCAGGTTCATCCGGAAGAAGACCCAGAGGGTTTTCAGGCACTACGCGCTGCGTATGAGTCGGCCCTTCAGGAAGCTGCGTGGATGGAAGAGGACGCGGCCGCCGCCGAAGTGGACTCCGACTATGTGGAAGCGGAGGTCAGACCCGAAGATTACGGGACGGTTGTTCGCATTGAGCCAAATGCCGCCACGGCTGCGAATGATCCAGCCGATGCTTCGCACGCACTACCCGTAGACCACGAACACCATGCTGCCCGGCACATTGCGAACGAAGCGGTGGCGGCCACCGAAGCGGCCTTGCGGACAGCCGCGGTTCTACTCAACGGGCCGCGTCTTGAAGACAGCGAAACCCGGGGTTGTCTCGATGCGGCGGTCGACGCCATCCAAGGTCTGCCAGTGGACGCCGTCGGCTACTACACCGACACGCTCATCCACTTGGTACTCGACGCCGATGACCGCGTAAATTCCCACCTGACACACCTGCAACGGAGGCTGGGCTGGGACCGCACCGACGCCGTTGCGCCCTGGAACCAGCCACGTGAGCGACTGGCCGAGCGTATCGCCGGGCGCGACTTCCTCCTGTCCGTTCGCATTCCAAACGCACCGATGGCTCCGGCTTGGGGGCTACTCAACGAAGCGCGTCCGTTGGCGCGCACCCTGCAATTGATGCGCCACCCGACACGGGCTGGACTCGCCTTGGCCCTGCTGGAACGTTTGGAAAACGAAACGCCCTACGCCGTCGAGGAACTGCCCACAGCGTCCGTCGCTTTTTGGAAGCGTTGGCGAGACGTAGGCGTATGGCGCCCGTGGGTGAACAACTGGATTGCCGCCTTCCTGGCCATCGGCTTGCTCGGTGCACTAGGAGGGGACCGCAAGGAGCCGGCCCTCGTGTGGCTGGGTATCGCTGGCATCACGGCGTTGCTCGGCGTGTTGTGGCTGTACGGCGTCGAGCGCCCCGCCAAGCAAGGCCTGCGCTTGCCCGAATGGCTGCGCTCGGCCACCGCAGGCACCCTCATTCTCTGGCCCGTAGGCTTGGCGGCTTTCGAACCGCTGCCCGCCAGTGGCGGTATCTGGTTGGTCTTGGTGTTCCTGCCGCTCGCGGCGGGAGTGTGGACGTTGGCAGTCACCCGCCCCTACCAGCCACCCGGTACGGAGCGGGTGGGAATCAAAGTCTCACTGCAAGTGAACCTGTTCTGGCATGTGGGTGTCGGTTTGTGGCTGCTGGCCGTCGCCGGCGCGAAAAACCCGGACACACAACCACCCTCACCTACTTTGCTTGCCACCCTCGCGGTCGGCATCATCGCCATGGCCGCCATGCATGGCGAGCTGCTACGGGCGTGGTTTCTTCTGGCAGACCGATTGCGCTTTCAACTACTGGGAGCCATGGCTAGCTGGTGCGTGCTGCTGTTCGGCTGGGTGCACTTCAGCGCCGCTTTCGAACTGGCACCGGCGAGCTGGCTCATGCTCGCGGTACTGACTTCGCTGGGCATGCGCTCGCTGTTGTTTCCTGGCATCGACGGCGTGAAGTTCCGCGGGTGGATGTCAGCCGCCGCAGCCGTTGCCGGGTGGTTCATTCATGCCAGATTGGCGCGGCTCACTGGAGCCCCTTCCGACTACGGTCCGGCAGCGGCCCTGCTTGCTGCAGCGGTTTTCGAAGCCGGCCACCATGCGTGGGTACTGCGCCGGGACATTGCCGCAGACGCCAGCCTCTAGCCAAGCCTGCGGCAAAACGCCTTTCACCCAACCACTCGCCTGCGAATTCCTGCCCATGCCAACCTACCTTTCCAACACACAACTCGAAACGTACCGGCGCGACGGCTTTCTGGTGCTACCCGAGTTCGCATCGGCCGAAGCCTGCTTGAAGATTCGTGCACAGGGCATGGCCCTAGCCGCAAGCTTGGTGCCACCACCGGAGAAGGCCACTGTCTTCACGGCCGATGGCGGCGAAGGCGGCCATGTCGCCGACGACTATTTTCTCGGCAGCGGCGGTGATATTCGCTGCTTCTTCGAAAAGGACGCCTTTGATACGGCCGGCCAACTTCGCGCCGACGCCCACCTGTGCCTGAACAAACTGGGGCACGCGCTGCACGATCGGGACGAGCATTTCGCGGCCTTCAGCCGCACCCCGGAATTGGCGGCGTTAGCGACAGACATCGGTTTTCTCGATCCGCGCTTGCTGCAGTCCATGTATATCTTCAAACAACCACGCATCGGCGGCGAAGTGAGTTGCCACACGGACCATACCTTCCTGTGGACGGAGCCGCGCAGTTGCGTGGGTTTTTGGTTTGCCATCGACGACGCCACCACGGAAAACGGCTGCATGTGGGCCCTGCCCGGTGGCCACCATCTGCCCGTGAAAGTCCGCTCCCGCTTGAACGCAGAACGCACGCGCGCGGTGATGGACGTTTACGACACCGAGCCCTACCCGACCACCGGGCTGGTTTCCCTGGAGGCCAAGCGAGGCACCTTGGTTCTGCTGGATGGCGCCTTGCCGCATCTTTCGGGGCCGAACCACAGCGCGGAACCACGGCATGCGTACACCATTCACGCCATCGAAGGCGCGGCGCGCTATCTACCGGACAACTGGCTGCAGCGCGAAGTGGCGGAGTTGCGCGGGTTCGCGCCGGTCTAGGCGATAGCCGCTGGCGCAGGAAGGGAACGAGCTCCGTCCTACGGGAAAACGTAGCAGGCAGGGTCGCGAGCGAGCTCTAGCGACTGGAGATGGTGAGCCGGGTGGGGATCGAACCCACGACCAACGGATTAAAAGTCCGATGCTCTACCGCTGAGCTACCGGCCCACATTTCAGGCGGCGCAGTATAGCCCAAGCAGGGCGAGATTAGCCGACGTAACGCGTTGGGTCCGCCACCCCAGCCGCTGCGAAACCTTCCCGGCGCAAGCGGCAGCTGTCGCACTGGCCGCATGCCAGCCCTTCCGGCGAGGCCTGGTAGCAAGACACGGTCAGCCCATAGTCCACGCCCAGCGTGGTACCTGCCCGGATAATGCCCGCCTTGCTTAGCTTCACCAGCGGGGCGCACACCCGGAAATGGGGCGTAGCGCTTTCCACGCCAGCCTTCGTGGCCAAGTTCGCTAGGCGCTCGAAAGCCTCGACGAAAGCCGGACGACAATCCGGATAACCGGAATAGTCCACAGCGTTCACGCCCACCCAGAGCTCGGTAGCGCCCACGACTTCAGCCATACCGAGCGCGAGCGCCAGGAATACCGTGTTGCGGGCCGGCACATAGGTGACCGGAATACCTTCCGCCAGTGGCGCGGCAAACGCACCGGTAGCCGCATCCGTCAGATTGACCGGCACCGCCATGCTGGCGTCGGTCAATGCCGAGCCACCCAACCCGCCGGTGTCTATCTTCATCACCCGATGTTCGACAGCACCCAGCGCCACCGCAAGGCGCGCAGCGGCCAGCAATTCCGCGCGGTGCCTTTGGCCATAGTCGAAACTCACGGCATGGCAAATGCGCCCTTCTGCACGCGCCATGGCCAGCACCGTAGCCGAATCCAGCCCGCCGGACAGCAAGACCACGGCGCGGATGGGTGCGGCACTCGCAGATTCGGTCACACCGGAGTTAGCGGTCGCGGCGGTATTCACGTACTCACGCTCCATCGCTCATCATCGTTGGCCATCTTCATTTGGCATCCTTCACTTGCCCGGCATGTCGCCCCAGAGCAGCTTGTGAAGCTGCAACTGGAAGCGCACCGCAAGGCGATCGGCAAGGATCCATTCAGCCAACTCGCGCGGCTGCACTTGGCCCTGCACCGGGCTGAATAGCACTTGGGTCTTCGCACTCAACCCATGCTCCGCTACGAAAGCACGGGACCACTCGTAGTCCTCGCGGCCGGCGATAACAAACTTCACTTGGTCCCCGACATGCAGCGACTCGAGGTTGGGCAGGAAGTTGCGCTCCTGTTCACCCGAACCCGGCGCCTTCACATCGATAACACGATGCACGCGCGGGTCTACGCCGCGTGCGTCCAGCGCACCGGAGGTCTCCAGTGACACGGCATAGCCCGCGTCGCACAGGGCCGTTAGCAGCGGCAAGCAAGCCTTCTGCGCCAGCGGCTCGCCGCCGGTCACGCACACATGCTTCACGCCGAAAGCGGCCACCTGCGCCAGCACAGCGTCGAATTCGTGCCACTGCCCGCCGGTGAACGAATAGGAGGTATCGCACCACACGCAGCGCAAGGGGCAGCCAGTAAGGCGCACGAACACCGTGGGCCAACCCACCGCGTCTGCTTCGCCTTGCACGGAGAGAAAGACTTCGGTAAGGCGCAGGCGTATCGGCGCCGTGGTGGACATCAGCGCGCCTTGCTGCCGTCGAACGTGGCAAGCCGCGCCGCCGCTTCCTTGGCCGCCGGCGTGCCGGGGAATTCGCTAACGACACGCCGCAGACTCTTGCGAGCCCCAGCCCACTGCCGCAGTTCTACCTGGCAATAGCCGGCCTTCAGCAAAGCATCGGCGCGCTTGCGCGAATCGGGGAACTGCGTCACCACCGCTTGGAAGGCCTCGAGTGCTTCGGAATAGTGGCCGTCCACGTAATGCGCTTCACCCAGCCAATAAGCCGCGTTGTCGCGCAGAGCACTTTCCGGGTAACGCTTGGCAAACGCCGCCAGCGCGGCCGTAGCACCGGCGTAGTCCTTGGCGCGCAGCTTGGCCAAAGCCGCTTGGTAGGCCTCTTCATCGGAGCCCCCATTAGCTGCGCTGGCGCCGGCAGAGCCAGCGCCAGAGGCACCAGCATCGTTACCCGCGGAACCCATCGCCGCGGCAGGGCGCGCCTCCAGCGCGGTCAGCCGGCGGTCGATGTCTGCATAAAGATTGCGCTGCTCTTCTGAACCCTTGCGCGCCAGTTCTTGCAACTGTTCCAGTTCGCCACGCAAGGCGCGCTGCTCGGCAGCCTGTGCATCGAGCTGCCGCTGCAGTTCTAGCAACGCTTGCGCTTGCCGCTCCACTACCGCCACGCGGCCTTCAATCGCTTGTGCGCGGCCCTCCACGGTGGCCGTGCGTGCTTCCACCGCCGTCGCCTTCACATACGCCGGCTCTTCTTCGGGCGGCGTGGTCTGGCAGCCCGCCAGCAAGGCGGCGAACACCACGGCCGGCAATACCACTCGGCTGAACTGCGCTTGCACGCGAAACCCCTTCGGCGCCGCTAGCAGCGCCAACAACGCTTACGGCAGGTAGACCATTTCGACACGACGGTTCTTGGCCCAGGCTTCCTCGCCCTCGCCTTCACCACCCACCGCAGGCTTCTGCTCGCCGAACGATACAGCTTCCACCTGTGCGTCTTGTGCACCGGCCAGCTTCAGCGCCTTCTTCACGGCATCCGCACGGCGCAAGCCCAAGGCGTTGTTGTAGCTGTCCGAGCCGCGCTCGTCCGTGTGCCCTTCAAGGCGCACGCGGGCACTACCGGCGCCTAGGCGCTTGCCGTGTGCCGTGACCATGGCAGCGAACTCCTCGGCCACGGCCTCGCTATCGAGCGCGAAATAGATGACCGTGCGTGCCACCAACGCAGCGTCCGGGTCCGGCAGGGGCTGCGCCGGCGTCATTGTGCTGGTGTCCTGCGCGGTCGTGGCGGCGGAGTCCGTTGCAGCGGTATTGGCTTCAGCCGCCGGCTGGGCTGGAACCGCGGCGCCGCTGGAGGCACCCGCATCGGGAGGTGTCGTCGGCGTCTTGGGGCAACCCGCCAGCAACAGCGTGACACCAGCCAGAACAAACAGCGGCAACTTTTTCATGGGGCTAACTCCAGAGGGGAAACGGAATTTTACACGCGTCAAGGCAAGCGACCCCAAGTGGGGCTGCGAATATCGGCGGCAGCGGTCGACAAGACGGTACGCGCGCCGCTATCGATGGCGACAGTAGCGAGCACGCCGCGCCCGCCGCGACGCGCAGCGAACACCAACCACTGTCCATTGGGCGCAAACGCAGGCGATTCGTCGTTGGGGCCTTCCGTGACTACCCGCGGCGCACCACCCGTCAACTCTTGCACGCCAATGCGGTAGCCGCCGGCGGCGCTGGTGACCAAAGCAATACGCGAACCGTCCGCGGAAACGCGAGGGCGTGCGTTGTAGCTGCCTTCAAACGTCACGCGTTGCGGCTTGCCACCCGCGAGCGATGCCCGGTAAACCTGAGCGCGGCCACCCCGGTCGGAGGTGAAGTACAGCGCTTGGCCATCCGGCGAGAACGCCGGTTCCGTATCGATGGCCGGGTCTTCCGTCACGCGCAGGAGACTGTTGTCCGCCAAAGTCAGCAGCCACAAGTCCACGTTGCCATCGGTGCTGGCAATGGCCAGCGCCAGGCGCGTGCCATCCGGCGACCACGCCGGCGCATCGTTCAGGCCGCCCCGTGCCGATACGCGCTGTCGTTCCCCAGTACGCAATGCCTGCACCCACACAGCGGAACGCCCACCTTCGAAGCTCACGTAGGCGAGCTTGGTGCCATCCGGCGAAAAAGCGGGCGCCATGAGCGGTTGCGCCGAAGTGAGCACCGTGGCCGCGTTCTCGCCATCGGCGTCGGCTACCACCATGCGGAACTTCTGCTGCGGGGCGCGCCCTTCCACCGCCACATAGGCCAAGCGCGAAGCGAACGACCCCGGAACGCCCAGCAACTTTTCATACACGGCATCAGCAACACGGTGCGCCCCGGTACGCAAGCCCGCGAAACTGGCAGCGACGCTTTGCCCCAACAAGCGTTCGCCCGTGGTGACGCTGTAGAGCTCGTAATCCACGGTATAGCTGTTGCCTGCAGCACGGACACGCCCTACCAGCACGTGGTTCACGGCCAAGCGGCGCCAGTCCGCCCACAGCATCGGCTGCCCCGGCGCCGGGCTGGACAACAAATCTTGTCGCGCAAGAACCGCGAAGCGCCCGGAGCGCTCTAGGTCTGCGGTAACCACCGCGGCGACGTCCGTGGCTGGCCCGACGTTGTCGGCGAAAGGCACCACGGCAATGGGCAATGGCGCCGAACTGCCACGCGTAATCTGCACCACCAACTGCGCGCTGGCGAGACCAGGTACCGTGGCCAGCAAGAGCCACAGCACCACGCGCGCAGAATGGCGCCGCAACGCTGAAGGCGCCCAGCGCGCTGCCAACATCGGCAAGGTCTCATTCATCGGGCGTGAACTCCAAAACCAGCTTGCGTTCGAACAGGCGCATATCTTTCGGCAGAGGCAACGGCGAAGACTTCAACACCGCAGCGCGCAAGCTTTCGCGAACGGCGGCGTCGCCGTTACAGGCTTCCACCACCGCAGACACCACGGTACCGCCAGGCACCAGCGTGACTGCCACACGGCACTGTAGCCCGCGCCGGGCCGAAGCAGGCCGGTACCAATTGCTTTCGATACGTTCCCGCACCCGGAAGTTCCATTCGTCCTGAGCGCCACTGCGAATAGCGCTGGACCGGGAGTTCTCTTCCGCCAACTGCGCCTCGAGTGCGGCCTCGGCCGCCAAGCGCTCACGCGCAGCCCGCGCCGCAGCAGGGTCTGGCTTCGGCAACATCGCGGGCTTTGGCAACGTCGCGGGCTTTGGCGTAGGCGCGGGCTTTGGCTTCGGCAACGCCACTTCCTGCGGTGGCTGTAACTCCACCTTCGGCGGCGTCTCGTCGACCACCGGCGTTGGCACCTGCGGCAACACAGCGGCCTGCAAGTCTGCTACCCGGGAACGCTTGGAAAGCGACGCCGAATCCACCAATACCGTTTGCAGCGGCGCCACATCGGCTACCACGCGCGCGCTTGGCGTGAAGGTGAACTGCGCCACCAGCCACAGGCCCAACACCAACACGACATGCCCTGCCGCCGACCATCCCAGAACCTTGCCGGGCAAGACGCTGGTCATCGGACTCGTGGCGGGTCCGTCAGGAACCCAAGCTTGGTGGCGCCAGCCGCTTGCAGCAAGGCCATCGCCTTCACCACTTCCCCATAGGGCACGCGCGCATCGGCACGCACCAACACCGGCGTTTCGGCATCGCGACGCAGCAGCGCTGCCACCCGGCGCGTAACTTCGGTGCTAGCGATGGGCTTGCGCGAATCGCTACCGGCATCGAGGTAAAGCAAACCCGCCGCATCCACGGTTACCACTACTGGCTCATGGTCGCGCGTATCCACGGGGCGAGTATCGGCCTCGGGCAACTGCACTTCCACACCTTGGTTCAGCAGGGGCGCCGTCACCATGAAGATGACCAACAACACCAGCATGACGTCGATATAGGGCACGACGTTGATTTCGCTCACCAGCCGCCGCCGCGACCGTGGACTGCCCCCTCTACCTGCTGGTGCGCCGACGGCCATGGCCTGCCTTAGCTCGCGCGCGCCGCGTGGCGCTGCAAGATGGTGGAGAGTTCTTCGGCGAAGGTATCGAGCTTCACTTCCAGCCGCGTCAGGCGGTCCGAATAGCGGTTGTACGCGATGACTGCCGGAATGGCGGCCAGCAAACCAATGGCGGTGGCCACCAAGGCTTCGGCGATGCCCGGTGCCACCATGGCGAGCGTGGCCTGCTTCACTTGGCCCAAGCCGATGAAGGCATTCAGGATGCCCCACACCGTGCCGAACAAGCCGACGTACGGGCTGGTGGAGCCGATGGTGGCCAGCGTGGCCAGCCCTTCTTCGAGGCGTTCAATCTCGCGGGTTTGCACCACGCGCATGGCCCGGCGAGCGCCATCCATCAGTTCGCCGGCCTCAAGGCCACCGGCCGTGCGTAGACGCGAAAACTCCCGGAAGCCAGCTTCGAACACGGCCTCGAGGCCCGTAAGTTCGCGGCGGCGCGGCTCAGCCGCGCGGTAAAGGGCACCCAGATCACCGCCGTTCCAGAACTTACCGCCAAAGCCCTCCGCCTCCGCTGCTGCTGCGGCAAAGGCTTTCTTCTTCTGCAGGATGATGGCCCAGGAGAACACCGACGCCGCCACCAGCGTAAGCAACACCAACTGCACCACCACACTCGCGTGCAGCATCAGGTTCAAGATATCCACGCTGCCAGTAGCAGCGGGCAATTCGGCGCTCATGCGTTCGCTCCAGTCAGGGCTGGAGCGGGAGCTCCAGATACCACAGGAGCCGTTGCCCCTGCCGAATAAGCTTCCATGGCCGCGAGTAGCGCCTTGGGCATACGCACCGGGCGCAAGCTGCGAGCGTCGATGGTGGCGGCGCGACATTCCGCGGTGGCGACCACTTCGCCCTCTACGGTGTTGCGGTGAATGGTTTGGCGAAAGGTGCAAGTAGCACCGCGCGTTTCCACATACTGTGCCGTGACCACCAACTGGTCGTCGTACTGCGCGGCCCGCGCCCAGCGCACGTTCATGTCCACCACTACGAACTGGATGCCCTGCTGTTCACGCAGCTCGCGCTGCAAAACTCCAGCCGCCCGTAGGTATTCACTGCGGCAACGCTCGAAGTAGTTCAGGTAGATGGAGTGGTACACCACCCCGCCAGCGTCCGTGTCTTCCCAGTAGACGCGGATAGGCCATTCGAACACGCGGGCAGCATCACTCGCGGCAACGCCTGTGGCCATGGCTTGCGGCAAATCCACCGACACTTCAGGTTCCATCCTTGAACAGCGACAGGGTTTGGGCGACCGGCTCCGGCACGCGCAAGCCGAAATGCGCATAGGACTGGGCAGTCGCCACGCGACCGCGAGCCGTGCGCATGAGGAAGCCCTGCTGAATGAGGAACGGCTCGAGCACGTCTTCAATGGTGCCGCGCTCTTCGCTCAAAGCCGCCGCAAGGTTGTCGACGCCGACCGGGCCACCCGCGAACTTCTCGATGATGGTGAGCAGCAAGCGGCGGTCTTGCGGGTCGAAGCCAAGCTTGTCCACGTCCAGCATGTCGAGCGCCGCGGAGGCCACGGAATCCGTGATGCGTCCGTCCGCCTTCACCTCGGCGTAGTCGCGCACGCGCCGCAGCAAGCGGTTGGCGATACGCGGCGTGCCACGCGAACGCTGCGCAATCCGCATAGCGCCCAACTCATCAATAGACAAACCGAGAATACGCGCCGAGCGCGCGACGATACCCGTCAGTTCATCGACCGTATAGAACTCAAGGCGTTGAACGATGCCGAAGCGGTCGCGCAGGGGCGAAGTTAACAAACCCGCACGCGTGGTTGCTCCAATCAACGTAAACGGTGGCAGGTCGATTTTGATGGAACGCGCGGCCGGGCCTTCACCGATGACGATATCGAGTTGGTAGTCCTCCATCGCGGGGTAAAGAATTTCTTCGACTACAGGGCTCAGGCGATGAATTTCGTCGACGAATAACACGTCGTTAGGCTGCAAGTTGGTGAGCAGCGCGGCCAGGTCGCCAGGGCGCTCCAGCACGGGGCCGGAGGTTTGCTTCAGCCCCACACCCAGCTCGTTGGCCACGATGTTCGCCAACGTGGTTTTACCCAAGCCCGGTGGCCCGAAGATAAGCACGTGGTCGAGCGCTTCACTACGCCGACGCGCCGCTTCAATGAACAGACCCATCTGTGCCTTCACAGCCGTCTGTCCCTGATAGTCCGCCAGGGTGCGCGGGCGGACAGCGCGGTCCACCACGTCTTCATCACGCGGCTGGCCCGCCACTACGCGGTCACGTTCGTTGGTCATTTGCCAGCTACCTGTTGCAAGGCCTTGCGGATGAGGTCTTCGGTGCTGGCGCCTTCAGTGGCCACGGT
>CAIOHZ010000067.1 GCA_903858165.1 uncultured Pseudomonadota bacterium | reverse complement strand
CGTTTCACGACTGGGACCCAAGACCTTCGAACAGGCGGCCGGCTTCTTGCGCGTTCCCGCCGGCGACAACCCGCTGGATGCGTCTTCGGTACACCCTGAAGCCTACCCCGTGGTGGAGCGCATTCTGAAAGACCTCCAGCGCCCCATGCTGGACGTGATGCGCGATGCCAGCCTGTTGAAGGCCGTCAATGCAGAGAAGTACACGGACGAGCGCTTCGGCCTGCCCACCGTGCGCGACATCCTGAAGGAACTGGAGAAGCCCGGCCGCGACCCGCGCCCGGAATTCAAGACCGCTACCTTCCGCGAAGGCATCGAGGAACTCAGCCAACTGCAAGTGGGCATGGTGCTGGAAGGCGTGGTGACGAACGTGACTAACTTCGGAGCCTTCGTGGACGTGGGCGTCCATCAGGATGGCTTGGTGCACATCTCGGTCATGTCCAACAAGTTCGTTAAGGATCCGCACGAAGTGGTGAAGGCTGGCGAGATTGTGAAAGTGAAGGTGATGGAGGTGGACGTGAAGCGCCGTCGCATCGCACTTTCCATGCGGCTAGACGAAGCAGTAGGACGGAAGGAAGGCCAGCCTGCAGCCGGTGCTGGGCGCGATACGACGTACGGCAATGCCGGACGGAACATGAGCCGCCAACAGCAGCAAGCGACGCGACGCGAAGAAACCCAGGGCGGCGCCATGGCCGACGCCTTGCGGCAACTGCTGAAGAAATAACCGAAGGCGGCGTTGGAATAAAGTGCCAAGGTGCAGTCACGCCGTCAGAGAGTCGGGCACCGTCGCTGCGGCGAAGCCGCCGGTGGCTGCGAAGCAGCCGGCTTTACACGCCCGCTGCTGGCCAGTTGTTCAAACGCCGCCTGCTGTAGCGCGCTAGCTTCTGCCGGCGAAAAGCCTAGTTCGTACGCCGCACATTCACCAGCCCCGAGCATGCGCGGGTCCAACTTCGTGAAGTGTCCGAACATCACCAGCGCCTTAAGGTAATAGCCAAAGGCACTGGCATGGTAGTGGTCGTACGTCCAGAGGTTCACCTTGCCCGCATCCATGCCGTCGTAAGGGTTGGCATCCGCCACACCGCTGCGCATGGCGCGGGCCCACGTCTCGCCCACTGGCACCACACCATGGATGGCCGGGTGCGTGGCAGCGGCTAGGTCGTAACCAGCACGAATGTCGTTAGCCATCTCGTCCACGGTTTTCCCAAACCAGTGGCCCTTCGAATCATAAAGCTGGTCCGCCCGCGGGAAAGTTGCCTCCAACTGGATGTCCACTTGCGGGTTCACGCCATGCAGCAACGCTGCCATTTGCTGCGCGCTCTGCACCAACAACGCAGGGTCACCGGGCTTGGCGCGGTCCAGCAAGCTGTAGCCCATCATGGTGACGTGGTCCCAAGAGCGGGAGACCAGCACCTCGCGGCGGTTCGCGTAGTGCCAGTCTATGCCGACGCCCGGCTGGGTCTCCAGCGATACCTCCCAGTGCAGCCCGGCTTCCACGGTAAACACCTTGAACAGGGCCGGCACACCACCAATACCCTGGCCGTTGAGGTCCTTGACGGTGTGCGCGCGGTAGAACTGCACCGGCGAGCCCCAACCAAACGTGAAACTGTTACCGATGAACAGCAGACTGGTGGAAGCCTGCACAGCGGATACAGGCAGCGCAGACAGCACAACCAGCAGCAGCCAATTCATGGCGCACCACGCCAATCTTCGGCCGGCCTTTTCCCGAAAGACACTTTTCTCAACCTGCTGCATCACAAGCTCCCGCTGGAAATACCCTCATCATCCCCTCTGCGTCACCGCGCTAGAATGCAGGTATCGTCGGGCGTTGTCATTTCCCGCCTGCCTCCGCAAGGGTGGATTCATTTTTACCAGAACCACTGCTGCCATTGTCCCGTCATTGGCAGTCCTCCTGGCTTTCGTTGCGCTTTTTTGGCACCCGCCTGCGGCGGCGACAACCGTGCGCCCCATCGCCACGTTGGACGTGCCTCGCTACATGTGCTCTTGGTACGAAATAGCGAAGTTCCCCAACCGGTTCCAGAAGAAGTGCGTAGCGAACACCGTGGCGCAGTACACCCTGCTGACGTCGGGCCGCGTGCGCGTAACCAACCGCTGCCGCATGGCCAACGGCGAGATGGACGAGGCCATCGGCATGGCACGGCAGATGGGCGCCAAGAACTCGCCAAAGCTCAAAGTGCGCTTCGCACCCGAATGGCTGTCGTTCCTTGACGCCGTGTGGGGCGACTATTGGGTGCTGGACCTAGACCCGGCCTATCAACTCGTGGCGGTAGGCGAGCCTTCCCGTGAATACTTGTGGGTACTCTCGCGCACGCCCACGGTCCCCGCACCCGAATATCAGGCGCTGCTGCGCCGGCTGGAAGCACAGGGGTTCGATGTAAGCAAACTGGAAGTGACACGCCAGAGCCGCTGAGGCTCTTGGCACAGCGGTAACGCTGATAGCGCTATAGCTTCTATGAAACCAGCGGCTCTCTTACCGCGCCAACCGTATATCGCGCGGAAAGCGCGGATCGATTTCGTAGTGGTCTTCGTACTGGCTGCTGAACCCAACCACGCGGACTTTCTGCCCTGCACTGAATGCCATGGCATCAATGTTGGTTTCCACGTTCACGAACACCACTACCGCGCCCGAGCCATCGTCCACGTACAGCTTGTAGCCGTAAGGTAAGTCGTTCTCGGGTGCCTTGGTGATACGCCCCACCACCTGAACCAACTGGCCCTCGGTGGCCTCGCCTACTTTTACCGTGCGCAACTCGCGGGGTTCCACTTCACCCTTGCCGGGCAATACCTTGACCTCGTCGGGGTGTACCGGCACCAGCGTCAGCAGCCCATTGCTTTGGCCGATAGCACCCGTAGCGCGCACCTTCTGGCCGGGCCGCAATTGCAGGTCGTACTGCAGGCTAACGAAAAGGCCGCCGGTACGGTCCTGCACAGCGAAGCCGCGGTCGTAGAAGCTGGAGTTGAAGGCGCCAGAGGGCGTGGTGACGACGCCTTCCACCGTGACTACGGTACCGATGGGCTGCTTCCGCGCCACCCGGATGGCCGTTACCGACGTACCGGCAGGAGCATTGACCGAAACCAAGACCGGAGCCATGACAGTGCCTACAACCCGTGAACCTGCCACGGTGGGCACAGGTGGACTGGCCAACGAACAAGCCGGGCCCGCCAACAGGGCCAGCAGCAGGGGCAAGGAACGACGCACAAACATTTTCGGCACTCCAGTTGGGAGGTGCTCAGGCCCACTTAGGCCCACTTAGGCCGCCTCAGTCAGCCACACGGTACACCAGCAGGCGTCCGTCATTGCTCGAGTTAACGTAATAGCCGATATCGGCTTCCACCACCGGCGCCAATGCGCCAGCGTCCACCAGCCGTGTGAAACCTGCGGCAAAGCCAAGCGACTCCCACACCGCATGGTGCACCGTGCACACCAGCCAGCCGTCGGGCCGCAGAATGCGCACCAGTTCATCGAGGCATGAGGCATCCACATGCCCGCTGGTGAAAGTGCCCGCGCAGACCACCGCGGCGTACACGCGGCTCGCCATGGGCAAGGGCTGTGTCAGGTCGCCTTCCAGCAAATGCCGGTAAACGCCACGCTGTACTGCAACAGTCATCATCGGCGCTGAAAGATCGAGGCCATCGATAGTGGTGTAGCCCAGCGCTGCTGCCTCAGCGCCTACCAAGCCCGTGCCGCAGCCTACGTCGAGCACTGGTGCGTCCAGCGCGTTTAAGTGCTGCGCCAACGCTTCCGCCACCAAGCGCGGCGTCAGGTAGCCCAAGCCTTCCAGCATGGTGGCGTCATAAGTAGCGGCCCAGTCTTGGTAGAGCTGTTGGCCGTCCTCCGTAGTCACCACCGCGTAAGCCCGCCGCAGCAAAGCCGAGCTTTGCTCATCCACGCCTTCAGGAATAGCAGCGTGCTCGGTCATGCCTGCACCATCAGCCATACAGCGGAGGGCATCAGAACCACTGTAAGGTTCCTAAGGATTCAGGAACCGCGCCAGCATGCTGCTGCCGAGCCGCGTGCAGTCGAAGGCATGCAGGCCCAGTTCCTCGGAAAGCGTGGTGAATACCTTCACCCCGCGCGGTGGGTTGCCCTTGCCGTCCAACCGCGGCGAATAGCAACCTAAGCCGAGCTGACGGTTGACGACACCCATGAGGCCACCGCCCACACCGCTCTTTGCAGGAATGCCTACGCGGTGCGCCCAGGTGCCGGAAAAATCGTACATGCCGCAAGAGAACATGACCGCTTGGGTATCCCGAACGGCGGGAATCTCGAACACTTGGTCCTGCGTCACGGGGTTCTGCCCGAGGTTCGCCATCGTCATGGACATGCGCGCCAAGTCCACCGCGGTCACGCGGATGGAACACTGACGGAAATACAAATTGCAGATTTCATCCACGTTGCCGTGGATAGCATCCACGCTGACGAGCAAGTGCCCAATGGCGCGGTTGCGATGGCCGGTAGTGCTTTCCGAACGGAACACCGAATCGTCCACGTCCAGCTGCCGCCCCGCCGCCCGCGAAAAACGGTCGAGCATGAAGTCGAACGCACCTGCCCCTAAATGGTTGTGCAGCAGCGCCGCCACCGTGATGGCACCGGCATTCACCATGGGGTTATAGGGGCGCCGTGTTCGCGGGTCGAACTCGATGGCATTGAAGGCGTCCCCGCTCGGCTCCACGCCCACGCGCCGCAGCACCGTGGCACGCCCCGCTACTTCCAGCGCCAAGCAGTAGGTGAAGGCCTTCGACACCGACTGAATGGTGAAACGCTTTTCGGCGTCGCCGAATTGGTAGAGCCGCCCATGCGCGGTGGCGACAGCCAACCCGAAGTGGTCGGGGTTGGCCTTGGCCAGTTCCGGAATGTAGTCCGCCACGTCGCCGCTGTCGTCATGGCGGGCCTGCTCGAACGCGTACTCCAGCACCTCCTGGAGTTCGTCCGAGGAGGCGGCAGCAGGGTCGGCGATGGCAGCGGCGGTGTCGTTCATGAACTGATTGTAGCGAAGGTTTGGGGCTACATCCCACCGCATCCGTCCTTGGCAATTCACAGACCCCGCGGAATCACGCCGGTGCAGAATGGGCGCAGGTGCGAGGCCCGTGGCTCAATGGTATCCATAGGGTGCTACGCTTCCCAAAACACTCGCCCGCGAAGCTCGTCTAGACGCGACCGAGACGTCCCTAACGAGCCCGGGTGCCCGCAGCAGCAACTTCTGGTGAACCGATGCGCCTGCCACGCCAAGTTGGGTTTTGGGTATCACGCTTCGTAGTTTCAGTCGTAGTTTCAGGAGCCATCGTTTTAGGTCTCGCCGTTACGGCCTGCTCACCAGTACCTACAGCCAAGCAGCAGTCTGCCGCCCTTGACGCGGACGTCCCTGCCGGGCGTCTCGACGCCACTCGCCTCGCGCAGGCCGCAGCGGAACCTGGTGAATGGTTTACCAGCGGGCGCGACGGCAACGGCACCTACCACTCCCCACTAACGCAGATGGATGCCACCAACGTCAGCCGGCTAGGGCTGGCATGGCAGTTTGCGCTGGAAACCAAGCGCGGCTTGCAAGCAACGCCCATCGTGATTGACGGAGCGATGTACGCCGTCGGTAATTGGGGGCGCGTCTACGCGCTCGACGCGCGAACCGGCCGCGAACGATGGCGCTTCATACCACCCGTGGACGGTGCTTGGGCGCGGTATGCCTGCTGTGATGTGGTGAACCGCGGCCTTGCCGTGTGGCAGGGGCGGGTTTATGTGGGCAGCACCGATGGTTGGCTGCACGCGCTGGATGCGCGCACCGGCACCGTCCTCTGGCGTGTCGACACACTCATTGGCCGGGAACACCACACGCCCTATACGGTCAGCGGCGCCCCGCTAATCGCAGGAGACGTGGTGGTCATCGGTAATGAGGGGGCAGATTTCGGTGTGCGTGGCTATGTCACGGCCTATGACTTGAAGACTGGGGCGCAAAAATGGCGCTTCTTCACCGTGCCGCGCAATCCCAAGCTGGGGCCACAGGATCAGCCGCATCTAAACGCGGCGGTAAAAACCTGGGACCCAAACAGCGCCTGGAATACGGGTGGTGGCGGCACCGTTTGGGATGGTATGGCCTACGACCCCGACTTGAAGCTCGTGTACCTCGGCACCGGCAACCCGTCGCCTTACGACCCCAAGCAGCGTAGCCCGAGTGGCGGTGACAACCTCTACGTCGCCTCCATTGTCGCGGTGCATGCGGAGAATGGCGCGCTGGCATGGCACTACCAACAGGTGCCGGGCGATGGCTGGGACTACACCGCCACCATGAAGATGGTCTTTGCCGAACTGGAATGGGGTGGCCGCAAGCGCAAGGTGTTGATGCAGGCGCCGAAGAATGGCTTCTTCTACGTGCTGGACCGCGCCACCGGCGAACTGCTATCGGCTCGCAACTACGTTTTCGTGAACTGGACCCGCGGCATCGACCCGAAAACAGGACGGCCACTACCCAACCCTGCGGCCGACTATGGCACCGGACCCAAGCTGGTGTTTCCTTCGATGGCCGGCGGGCACAACTGGCAGCCCATGTCCTTCAGCGCCAAAACGGGTCTGGTCTATATCCCGGTTATCGACATGCCCATGGTATTTGTGAACACCAGCCAACGGCCTGCCGGGTTACTGGAGGGTACGTTCACGACGGCCGGGCTGGTGCCTGAGGGCTATGACCCAGCAGCGCTGCGCTCCATGTTCGGCCCCCTACCCACCATGGACGCCCTCGTGCGGGGAGCTGGAGCCGGTGCACATACGGGCATGCGCGGGGAACTACGCGCATGGGACCCGGTGCGGCAGCGCGTGGTGTGGTCACAGCCGTCCTATAGCTTCTGGGATGGCGGTGTCATGTCCACCGATGGCGGCTTGGTGTTCCGTGGCGATGCTGCCGGCTTCCTGAATATCTATGCGGCTGCCGATGGCCAGTTGTTACGCCGAATAGAAGTAGGCACCGCGATCATGGCGGCCCCCATGACGTACGCGATTGGGAATGAACAGTACGTGGCATTCATGGCCGGCTATGGCGGCGGCGGTGGCGGCGGCTTTCCGCCGGGCAGCGCGCCTTACCTTTATGGCAACCAGGGACGCATCGTGACACTGAAACTGGGGGGTGGTGCCGTGCCGAAGCCAACGCCAGTAGTGGATGGCCCATTCCAGAAACCGCCCGCCCAAGCCGCGAACCCAGCCACCCTTGAACATGGCGCCGTGCTCTACAACCGCTACTGCGGGCGTTGCCACGTGTTTGGTCGCGGCATGCTGCCCGACCTGCGCCGTCTCTCCGCGGCAACCCACCAGTTATTCCCAGCGATTGTGCTGCAAGGCGCTTATGCCGCCAAAGGTATGGGAAATTTCAGTGACGTACTTTCGCCTAAGGATGCCGACGCCATTCATCAATATCTGATCAACGAAGCGGCCATGGCCTATGCAGCCGAGCAGCGTACGTTGCAGACTGAATCCCGGCGCCAACCTGACCGCTAACGCCCCTTGAACGCCCGCTCGGCGCCGCGTAGCACCACGTAGACGCCGAGCGAGCCGGCTTTAGCCGACTCAGCCCAACTGCAGTGCGCTGCGGACTCCATCGAGAACGAACTGCACCGCCAAGGCGGCCAGCACCACGCCCAGCAAGCGGGCGAGCACATTGGCGCCTGTAACGCCCAGCACCTTCATGACGCGGGGTGCGGCGAGCATCGTCACCCAGCAGCAACCCACCACCAAGGCAATGACCAGCACGTGCCCGGCAAAGAACGTGGCGGACTCGACCGAACCGAACAGCAGCAGCACCGTGGCGATGGCGCCGGGGCCGGAGATGAGCGGGAAGGCCAGCGGAAACACAGAGATGTCGGCACGGCGGCGCGTCTCGTCATTTTCGGCGGCCGTGGTCTTTTCCTCGCGCGCGAAAACCATGTCGAGCGCAATGATGAACAGCATGATGCCGCCACTGATGCGAAACGCGTCCGTCGAGATGCCCATGATGGACAGGAACGCCGCGCCGCCGGCGGCAAAACCCACGAAGATGAGCAAGGAGATGACGCAAGACTTCAGCGCCATGCGCCGCTGGTACTGCCGCGACGCCCCCTCGGTGAGGCCAGCGAAGATGGGCGCTAACGCGGGCGGGTCGACCACCACGAACATCACCACGAAAAATTTCAACAGTTCTTCGAACACGCGCCCACTCCAACCCGGCCTAGCAACAGCCCCAGAAACAACAAGGCCCGCGTGAAGCGGGCCATGCAGCGAATTTGGGTTCAACCCTTCCTGCCAAAGCAAGAATGGTGGCCGGGGTCGGAATCGAACCAACGACACGCGGATTTTCAATCCGCTGCTCTACCAACTGAGCTACCCGGCCACGCTGGTTGAACAACCATTGTCGCCCGGAAAGGCGGTTTTCGTCAAGGTAGAACCCGTCCGCAGACAGGGTTCCGGGACGCCCTACTCCGCCGTGGGTGCGACGAATTCGGCCGGTTTATCAGCGCCGCCGCCGAACAGGAATTTTTCCATCTGCTCCACCAGGAACTTGCGGGCCTTGGGGTCGATGGGCGTCAGGCGGTATTCGTTCAGCAGCATGGTCTGGTGCGCCACCCAGCGGGTCCAGCCTTCCTTGGAGACGCTGGCGTAGATGCGCTGGCCCAACTCCCCGGGGTAGGGTACGTAGTCCAGGCCTTCGGCTTCGTGGCCCAGCACCACACAGTTCACCATGCGCATCATTCAGCTTCTCCTTCAGTGCTTTCGTGCCCGGCCTCGAGCAAGGCGGCCACCAGTTTTTCGACCGGCGCCGGCAAACCCAAGCGCATCTCCGGCGCGCCGTTGTACCACAGGCCAGCCGGCGTGCGCTGTGGTTGGCCTGTTACGGGCAGCACCCAGGGCACCAGTTCCAAGTCGTAGTGCGTGAACGAGTGGAACACCGTGCCCCAGAGGCGCGCTTGGCGCAGTTGCGCAGCCTTATCGAACCCGTGGACCCTGAGCGCTGCCGCTTCGTCGGCAAACTCGGGCAGGCTCCACAAACCGCCCCAGATGCCCTTGGCAGGGCGCTGTTCCAGCCACACCCCAGCAGGCCCCACGGCCACCAAAGCCACCACCCGCCGCACGCGACGCGCCTTGGTGGCTGCGGGCTTGCGAACAGGCAGTTCAGCTTGCCGCTGCGTGCTGTGCGCCACGCAGTCCTGCTGCAGCGGACAAATGGCGCAGGCCGGCCGGCTACGTGAACACAGCGTGGCGCCCAGGTCCATGATGGCCTGCGTGTAGTCCGCGTTGCGCGCCGCTGGCGTGCAGCTTTCCGCCAGCGCCCACAGGCGGCGTTCCACAGCAGGTAGGCCGGGGAAGCCTTCCACACCGGCCCAACGCGTAAGCACGCGCTTCACGTTGCCATCCAAAATGGTGTGGCGCGTGTTGTGCGCCAACGAAAGGATAGCCGCCGCGGTAGACCGCCCTATACCCGGCAGGGTTTGCAGCGCTTCAAGGTCTTCGGGGACCTTGCCCGCATGGTCCGCTACCACGGCCTTCGCGGCGGCATGCAAGTTGCGCGCGCGGGCGTAGTACCCAAGGCCTGCCCACAGATGCAGCACATCGCCTAGTGGCGCCGCGGCCAGCGCTGCCACGTCCGGGTACTGCTGCGTAAAGCGCAGGAAATAAGGCGTGGCAGTGGCCACCTGCGTTTGCTGCAACATCACTTCTGAAAGCCATACGCGGTACGGCGTGCGCGCGCTTTGCCACGGCAGGTTCTTGCGGCCATGCACGTCCCACCAAGCGAGCAAGCGCGGCGCGAACGTGGCCGCGGCCGAACCCATAGCCGAACCAGTCGCCGAACCCATAGCCGAACCAGTCGCCGTACTCATTCGCGCACCAACCCCTGCTCGCCGGCCTGCAGCGCCAGCGTGGCTTTGCTCATGCGCAAGCCCGCAAAGTGCAAGCTGCGAACCGTCAGGTCGAAACGCAAGGGCCAGGCATCCGCCAAGTTCCACGGCACAGCGGTCGGCGGTTCCTGGAGGTTCTCCGGCGGCAGGTAGCGGTCGAGATTCAGCCGGTCGGCCGCCAAACGCAGTTGCCAGACGGTGGCAGCATCGCCCTGCGCCTGCGGCGCGCGCCAGGCTTGCCCGGTGAACGTGGTGTCGTCCACCTTCAGCACCACTGAATCGCAACCGGCACCGCGCTTCGCCACGTCGAAGTCCACGTTGCACTCAGCCTTTACGGATACGCGCTCGAAAGTCTTGGGGTCTTCGGTCGGTGGCACTGGAATGCCCAGCGCCGGCAAGGCCTCGCGCAAGTTCGTGGGGAGCACCTCAACAGCGAAGGTGGCCGAACCCTCCCCCACACTCAAGCGAGCGAGGCGCACCTGCAGAGCCCCAAGCTGCAGGGCAGCCTGCTCCAAGGAGAATCCGCCTGCAAAGCCCGGCGTGAATGCCACCTCGCGCAGGTCGGCAGACACAGGCACCCAAGGCTGCTCAGGCGCGCGCTGCCAGCGCCCCAGTGCCTGCATCCGCAGCACACGCGGGGCATTGACATCAGCAACCATGCCCGTCAACTCCAAGCGCTCCAGCTGCGCTTCGCCCCAGCTATCGTCTGCAGCATCAGCAACGGCTCTGCGAGGCGGCGGCAGCCGCAACTCCTGCGCCTGCAGCGCGATGACCGGCCACGGCAACTTCCCGCGCCACGCGCGCCACCAATCGCCAGGCGCGGCGCGCAGCACAACGGCAACTTGTCCAATTCGCACGCCACGACGGACGCCGTCAGACTCCGCTGGTGGAACTTCCATGCCGCGCAACTGCACGACGATTTGCGCAGGCGCGCCACCTTCGGCGCGGGCTGGCTGCCAGTACCAGTCCGCAGCGCGCACGAACACGGGGCGCCCCAAGGCCTGCACGAGCCCGGCCTCGATGCGTTGCCGCAGCGCCTCGGGCCGCAGCATCCACGCCCCGGTGCCGGCCAAAAGGCCACAGACAACGAGTACCGCCGACAATGCCCAAACGGCACGACGCCACCACGGGCGGTGCCCGCTTTGTCCGGAAGCAGTTTCGACAGTGGGTGGGGCGATGGCAGGATCCATCGCCCGATTCTACTCAACCGCGGAGGGTGACTCGGTTCCGTCCGTCGCGCTTGCTCTGGTAGAGCGCCAAATCGGCGCGGGCAAGCAGGATGGGAGAATCGGCGGTTTCAGTACCGCGACGGCCGCCAGCCACACCGAAGCTGGCGGTGAATGCCACCCGGGAACCATCCGGTGCACGCACTAGCAGGTCAGCCATGCCGGCGCGGAGTTTCTCGGCCAAATTCGCTGCGCCGTCGGCATCCGTTTCCGGCAGCACGATCAGAAATTCTTCACCGCCATGACGCGCACACCAGTCGATGCCAGCGCGCGTACCAGTGGCGAGGTACTGGGCGAACTCGCGCAGCACTTCGTCGCCCACCTGGCTACCCCAGATGTCGTTGATTTGTTTCAAATGGTCTACGTCGCACATGACCACCGACAAGGGCCTGCCGAAACGGCGCGTACGTTCTACTTCGCCCGGCAACTCCTGCATGAGGTAACGACGGTTGTAGGTACCGGTGAGCGCATCCGTCACGGAAAGACGGTCCGCAGCGGCCTTGGCATCGCGCAGGCTGGCCTGCAATGCCAGCAGGCGGCAGCCCAACTGCAAACGCACGCGCAGTGCTGCCTCGCCCACGGGCGTGGTGAGGCAATCGTCCGCACCGGCAGACAAAACTTGCCCTTCGAATCCCGGGGCGCCAAGCAACACGATGTGGACGTAACCGCCGAAAGAGCGGGAGCGTACTTCACGACAAAACTGCGCGGCGTCGAAATCCGCCAGGGCCGTATCCGCGATGAGCAGAGGGTGATGGCTTTGTTCCAGCGCCGCGAGGGCCGCTGCCATTTCCGACACCTCCGTGACGGCATAACCGGCAACGCGCAGCGTCTGCGCCAGGGCGGGGCACACCGCCGGGTCGGCCGCGGCAAGCAGCACGGAGGGAAGGGCATCAGCCGTGGAAATGTTCATGGCGAAAAGTCTAGCAGTGGCTGCTCCCGCAGAACGGGAAATGCGTCACGCCCCCAGCGTATGGAATCGTCAAAATCCTGAGCAAACTCAGATCATCCGCAGTACCTGCAACTCGCGGTTCCTCAGCCCACCGATAGGGTTGGTGGACTGGTAGGAGCCCCCAGCCGCAAATTTCTGAATCATGGTGTTGCTGACGGCTTCGCTGACGTAAACGCCGCCATCAAGAACCCGTAGTGCGCGCGCGTGTCCTTCACCAGTTCGATGCCATCGCCCTGCCGCAGCCCCAGCGCAATGCCTTGCCTAGTGTCCGACAATCGGGCATCGACACCGGAGCCCTAACGGGCAGGGACTTGGCGGTGGTGTATCCCCTTAATGGGGAAAGGCAAAATGAGGCTCGGATGGCCAGATTCGAACGTGTCCAGGAACTCGACCAATTGCTGCGTGGCTCGCGCGAGCCATTGTCTTTGGAAGAACTGTGTTCCCACTTGGAAGCCTCTCCCGCCACGGTCAAGCGGAGCATCCGTTTCCTGCGCGAGCAGCTGAACGCCCCCATTGGCTACGACCATTTCCAGAAGGGCTATCTCTACGAGCGCAACACGCCGCAAGCCAATGCCCCCCAGCCGCTGCCCGGCCTCTGGTTCAACGGCAAAGAGCTGGCTGCGCTGCTCACCGCCGAAGAGGTGCTCGGGCAGATTTCTTTAGGATTACTGCGGGTGGAACTGGCGCCACTGCGACGCAAACTCGACAAACTGCTGCGGCAACGTCCCTCAGGCAGCCCGGAGGTGGCACGCCGGGTAAAGTTGGAGCGGAAGCAGGCACGTAACGTCGATACCGTGCACTTCACTCGTGTTACCGACGCCCTCATTCGCCGCCGGCGCTTGGAGGCGGAATACCACAGCCGCAGCCGTGACGAGACCACCAGCCGCGTGCTTTCGCCAGTGCGTCT
The DNA here is from genome assembly GCA_903858165.1 of uncultured Pseudomonadota bacterium. Lineage (GTDB taxonomy): Bacteria > Pseudomonadota > Gammaproteobacteria > Steroidobacterales > Steroidobacteraceae > CAIOHZ01. Next base: position 17,981 of record CAIOHZ010000067.1, on the reverse strand, counting down.
CGTCTACTACCGCGACAACTGGTACCTGGCCGCGTGGTGCCACGAACACGCCGACCTGCGCGTGTTTGCCGTGGACCGCTTTCGCATCGCGCATGTACTGGAAGACGAGGCTTACGAACCCCCTGAAGAACTGGTCAATGCGCGGCTCGAATCCGCCTACGGCATCTACGAAGGCGCCGCGGACAAAGTAGCGGTGCTGCGCTTCACTCCTACGGCAGCGCGCTGGGTCGCCGACGAAATCTGGCACGCCGACCAAACCAGCCAGTGGCTGGCGGATGGCCGCTACGAACTGCGCGTGCCCTACCGGCACGACAAGGAACTGCTGATGGACGTGCTGCGCCACGGAAGCGGTGCCGAGGTGGTGGCACCGCCAGCGCTACGCAGTGCCACACGCGAGGAATTGGCGCGCGCCTTGCTTGCCTATACGTGAACACGTAGGCGAAGCACCAGTCACCATCCGGCCTTCGGGTGCGTGGGAAACTTTCAACAGATTGACAATTTTAAAAGTACTTTGTAAATTAAAGCCTCACTGATTCAGGAGGCTCCTGCCATGACCGACACCACTACCCGCGACCTCGACTACCTGCGCCGCCTGACAGAAGCCGGCCGCCATGCGCCGCTTTCTGCCGGCCCCTACCTCATCGCCGGCGGTGGCTGGTTTGGCTTCGCCAGCCTCATCATGGGTCTGCTGGAACTGGCCGGGAACCCGGCCCGAGGCAACTTGCCGGGGGCGGTCTTTCTCGCGGCAGCGCTCGGCTTCGGGCTACACCTCGCCTATCTCATCCGCCGCGACCGTGGCCAAACCGAAACGCACTCGAATGCAGCCATCAATGCGGCATGGACCGCCGCGGGTTTTGGCATCTTCGCGTTCTGGATAGCAGCCACCATCGTCGCCGTTCGTCACCAAAGCGGTTTCTTCATGAACTCCATCCCTTTACTGGTGCTGGCGGTTTACGGCATTGCATGGTGGGTAGCCGCCGTAGTCAGCCAGCAGGCATGGATGAAAAGCGTTGTCGCAGCCACTTATCTCGGCTTGTTGGTCGTGGCTTTGGCCATAGGCTCACGCTATGTCTGGTTGGCCTATGCGCTGGCCTTGCTGGGAACCGCGCTGCTGCCGGGCCTGAGGCTGGTGCGTACTGCCGCCCGGGAGCGCTCTGCGGCCTCTGCGCCATGAGTGGATTCAACATTCAGGCCATCGACGATGTCATCCACGGCCGGTTGCGCCTTGGCATCGTCGCTTACCTGGTGGGCGCAGGCACCGCGGATTTCGCTACGCTTAAGGCCCACTTGGACGCCACGGATGGCAACCTTTCCGTACACCTTCGTAAACTGGAGGAAGCTGGCTATGTCGGCGTCAGCAAATCCTTCCGCGGGCGCAAGCCGCTCACGGAAGTTTCGCTGACAGAAAGCGGACGCCAGGCCTTCATGAACTATCTGGAGGCGATGTCCGGGCTGGTGGGGCGCAAGTGAAGGCACCGCCCCTGCCGGCATGGCACCGAGTCAAACGGTGCCATGCGAGCCCGTCGCGACAGGACTACTCGCGCACCAGCGCCGAGATGCCACCGGTGTAGTAACTCTCGGAGAACAGCACCGACTTCTTGCGCTCTTCCGTGATGGTGATGCAGGCACCAATCATATCGACCTTGCCCGCGATGAGTGCCGGAATCATGGCGCCGAAGTCCATGTTCACGATCTCGAGCTTGCGGTTCAACTTCGCGGCCACACGGGCTGCGAACTCGGCGTCCATGCCCACAACCTGACGCGAACCATCGACGAACGAGAACGGCTCGTTAGTGGCCGCCGTACCGAAGCGCAGCACGCCGCCGCTGCCATCACCGATGGGCAGAGCCGGCATGGCCGCGGGGGCACCCACCTTGGGCAACCAGCGATCCATCATCTGCTGATAGGTGCCATCGGCACGCGCCGCAGCCACCACTTCGTCGATAGCCGTCTTCAGGGCAACGTCGTCCAAACGCACGGCATAACCGTACTGGTCAATGGTGATGGGCTCAGGCAGCACCTTCAAGCCCGGGTTCTTGCCGGCGATGTTGCGCAGGATGGGCTCGTCGTAGGCAGCAGCATCAGCCTTGCCGGTCTTCACGGCCATGGCAGCATCGAGGACATTGTTGAAGTACTTGAACTTGGCCTGCGGCAGCTTGGAGGTCACCAACTGGTCGACCACGGTGCCGGTGGGAATGGCGAACTCGCCAGTGGCCATCTGCTCGATGTTGGTGATCTTGGCGCGTTCGCTGCCACCGCAACCGGCCAACAGCGCCAGGGAAGCCGCGAGACCCAGCAGGACACGCCCGCTGCTAAGTGAAGTTCGAATCATGTTGAATATCCTGTGGGTGGTAGATGGAATGTTGGTAAGAAACGAAAAAAGAGAAAACCGGGTTAACCCCGCATGGCTTGCACCGCCGCCACCAAGCGGGCGACTTCGTTGCGGGTACTGTAACAAGACAGGCCCACTCGCAAGAAACCTTCGGCCTCTTGGGCGTAGCGCTGCGCGACGGTGGCGGCATAGAAATTGCCGCTGGAAGCGAACAACCCGACGGCCGCCAGTTGTCGCGAGAGTTGCTCCGGGGTAACCCCCGCCAAAGTGAAGGACAGCGTCGGAATACGCTCCTCACATGGCGGCGGACCGTAGAGGGTGAGGCCCGGGATGGCCGCCAGCCCGTTCCACAGCTCCGCGAACAACGCCATCGAGTGCTCGTGCAAGCCAGTAAACGCGGCCGCCAGCCTTTCGCGACGCGTATTGCCGTCTGCGAGGCTGGCCAGAAAATTTACGGCAGCTGCCGCCCCGGCAATGCCCTCGAAGTTCGCGGTGCCCGTCTCCAAGCGGTCGGGTGCGGTGTCCGGGGCAGGCTCCAGCTTCGGCACATCCAGCGCTGCCAGCAAAGCGTGGCGGCCATAGAGCACCCCCACATGCGGCCCGTAGAACTTGTAGGCACTGCAGGCCAGCAAATCGCAGCCCCAGTCCTGCACATCCACCAGTGCATGCGGCGCATAGGCCACGGCATCCACGAAGCTGAGTGCGCCCACTGTTTTGGCCAAGGCTACGGCACGCTTCACATCGTTGACCGTGCCCAGCGCATTGGATGCTGCACCTACGGCTACCACCTTCGTACGCGGGGTCACTTGCCGTTGGAAATCATCCCAGTCCAGTTCGCCGGTTGCCGTGTCCAGCCGCACCGAACGCAGCAGGAGCCCGCGGTCCTTGGCGATGGCTTGCCACGGCCCGCGATTGGCGTGATGGTCCAAGTCCGTCACCACAATCTCGTCGCCGGCTTGCAAACCACGCCCGATGGCCCGTGCCAAGTGGAACGTGAGCGTGGTCATGTTGGCGCCGAAGACTACTTCGTCTGGCGTGCAGTTCAGGAAGTCCGCAAACGCACCGCGTGCAGCAAGAACGATGGCGTCCGTCTCCACGCTGGTGGTGAAAGCCCAGTGCGCATTGGCATTGTGGTTGAGCAGGTAGTCGGTGATGGCTGCCGGAACACTCGCCGGCACCTGCGTACCGCCGGGCCCATCGAAATACGCCACCGGATGCCCGCCTTGCTGGCGCTGCAATGCCGGAAAGTGTTCGCGGATGGCTTCGATAGCAAGCATGGTCATGGGGTTTTCACTCTGCGTTGCGGTTCGCCACGGTCTAAAGCATTTGCACTGCCGCGTTTGCGCAGCATGGCGCGTTGCACCTTGCCGGTAGCGGTCTTCGGCAAAGCTTCCACCACCTCGACATAGCGCGGCCGTGCAAAGCGCGGCAGCAAGGCGTCAGCCGCAGCGGCGAAGGCTAACGGGTCGAAGCCACTGCCCGGAACCGCCACCACTGCCAGCATCAATTCGTCTTCGCCGCCGAGCAGGTCGCTGGGTACGGCGAAAGCAGCTACTTCCGCTACGCCGGGCAAACCAGCCACCGCGAACTCCACTTCGTTCGCAGCGATGTTTTCGCCGCGACGGCGAATGCAGTCCTTCAGTCGGTCTACGAACGTCACCAAGCCAGTAGCGTCCATGATGCCGGCGTCGCCAGTGTGAAACCACAGGTTGCGCCAAGCCTCCACGGTTTTCTCCGGCATGCCGTGGTAGCCCGCCATGAAGCCACCGGCAATCTTGGGTCGCACCAGAATTTCGCCGAGACCACCCCGCGGCACGGGCAGGTCGGTTTCCGGGTCAGCGATGATGACCTCAAAGTGTTCTTCATGGACCCAACCCGCAGCACCGGGCGTGGAGTGCCCTACGCGACCCCAGATGGGAATGTTCACTTCCGTCATGCCGAAGCCCGAAGTGACATGCGGCACACCGAAGCGTTCGCGGAACACGCGCTCAAGTTCAGGAACATTCGGTGCGTTCTGCACCACCCGCAACGAGTGCTCGTGGTCATTGGCCGCCGGCGGCGTGGCCGCCACAAATGCCGCCAGCGCGCCGAGGTTGTTGGTGACGGTAGCGCCGTGGCGACGCACATCGTTCAGCCATTCCGTGGCGCTGAAGCGCTCACGAATAATGGCCACCGTTCCCGCCAGCAAGGTGGCGCCTAGCTGCATGAACAGGCCGTTCACATGGAACAGCGGTAGCGTTATGTAGTAGCGGTCTGCCACCGTGAGTTCCAGCGACTTCAACGTCCCCATGCCATAGAGCGCACAGTGCCGGTAGGGCATCAGCACGCCCTTGGCTGGCCCACTGGTGCCCGAGGTGTACATGATGCAGGCAATGTCCTCGCCTGCCGGTAACACCAGCGCCACCGGCGCCGCCTGCTGCCAAGCGGTGAACGGCACGGCCTCGAGTGTGCCCATGGCAACAGCTGCAGCCGGTGCACCGGGCCGGGCCACGACCGCCAGCCGCCGCAGTGCAGGCGCTTGCGGCGCGGCAGCCACCACGCGCGGCGCCAAAGTGACATCGGCAATAGCGAAGGCACAGCCACAGTTCGCCAACTGGTGCTCCAGGAAAGCTCCCGAGAGCTCCGTGTTGAGCAATACGCCAACGGCTCCGCGGTACTGCAAGCCAAGCCACACGCGAATGAAATCCAGCGTGCTACCCATCATGACGGCAACCGCGTCGCCCCGTTCCACACCGAGCGCCTCGAGCCAGCCGGCAATTCGGGCAGCATCACCGGCGGCTTGGCCAAAGGTGAGTGTTTCGCCTTCGGTGGTAGTCACCCAAAGAGCATTGGGCTGCTGGGCAGCGTGTTCTGCGAGAGCGGCAGGAAGCGACCAACGGGACGGTTCGGCAAGACCACTGAACAAGACGAATTCCTTGGCGGACAATGAACAGGCACCGCGCCCGCGGAAGGGCGGGACGATAAACGGGATGAGCCTACCTACGCCCTACTCTGCCTGCAATGGCAACCGTAAATGCGGCCGGTAACTACAGCACCGGCCTGTGCGCCCCCGTGGACCTGCTCGCCCCCAGCAGCGGCATTCGGGGGCCTCCCCATGGTAAGGTTCGCGCCATGTCAGAACTCCCCGGCACCACCGAACTCGTTTCGACCGAATCCGTGCCCTACGGCACGCTGCCGCCTGCCTCGCCGGTAGGCTCGCGCAAGCCAGTCAGCCTGCCGCGCCTCGGCGAAATGCGCGCCCGTGGGGAAAAAATCACCATGGTCACGGCCTACGACGCAACGCTGGCAGCGGTGGCGGACAACGCCGGCGTCGACTGCATCCTCGTGGGCGACTCTCTTGGCATGGTGGTGCAAGGCCTCAACAGCACGGTCGGCGTTACCTTGGAAGCCATGCGTTACCACACCGAATGCACGGTTCGTGGTGTGCGCCGCGTGCAAGGTACGGCGTGGATCATCGCGGACATGCCTTTCGCTTCGTACCACGAGTCGGCCGAGCAAGCCTTCCGCAACGCGGCGGTGTTGATGCAGGCCGGCGCCCATATGGTGAAACTCGAGGGCGGCGGCTGGACGGCCGATACGGTGCGGTTCCTCGTGGACCGCGGTATCCCCGTGTGCGGTCATCTCGGTCTGACGCCCCAGACTGTCCATTCTTTGGGTGGCTACCGAGTACAAGGGCGAGACACCGTTACGGCAGGCCATCTGCGCAGCGACGCCCTCGCTCTGCAAGACGCCGGCGCGAGCCTGCTGGTGCTGGAGATGGTGCCGGCGCGCCTCTCGGCAGAACTGACACAGCAACTGCCTAATTGCCACACCATCGGCATTGGCGCCGGCAGCGACACCGCCGGCCAAGTGCTGGTGATGCACGACATGCTGGGCATTACGCTTGGGCGTACGCCGCGCTTCGTGCGCAACTTCATGCAAGGCGCCAGCGGCGTGCCTGAAGCCGTAGCTGCCTATGTGGCTGCGGTGAAGTCCGGCACGTTCCCGGACAACGCGCTCCACGCCTGGTAAACGGACGTTCGCCCCGTGGAAATACTGCGTACCGTCGCGGAGCTGCGTGCCGCGGTTGCCCGAAGCACCCTGCGTGCGTTTGTGCCGACCATGGGTAATCTGCATGAGGGTCATCTGGACCTCGTGCGACAAGCACGTGCTCGGGTCCCGTCAGACCAAGGCTTGGTCATTGCCAGCATCTTCGTGAACCGCCTGCAGTTCGGCCCGAAAGAAGACTTCGACACCTACCCGCGCACCTTCGAGCGCGACTGCGAAGCCTTGGAACTGGCCGGCTGCGATGCCGTCTTCGCACCGGAGGAGCGCGAGCTGTACCCGGAACCGCAAGCGTTCACGGTGCAGCCGCCGGCGGCCATCGCGAACATTCTCGAAGGCGAGCACCGCCCGGGGTTCTTCACGGGCGTAGCCACCGTAGTGCACAAGCTGTTCAACGTGGTGCAGCCACAGGTGGCTTTGTTCGGCAAGAAGGACTACCAGCAGTTACTGGTCATCCGCCACATGGTGCGACAGATGTCGCTGCCCATCGAGATTGTCGGTGTCGAGACGCGCCGCGCAGCCGATGGTTTGGCGCTGAGCTCCCGCAACGGCTATCTGCGGCCGGAAGATCGGCAGGAGGCCGGCGCGCTCTCGGCGGCTTTGCGCCAACTGGCACAAGACACGCGGCGCGCCATCGACGCTGGCGACTTCAACGCGCTCCCCAATATTGAAGCCGCAGCCATGGCGGTGCTGCGCGATCGCGGCTGGCGCCCGGATTATCTGACTGTGCGTCGTCGTGCGGACTTGCTGCCCCCCGCTAGCGGCGATGAAGCGCTGGTGGTGTTAGGCGCCGCAAAGCTGGGCACAACCCGCTTGATCGACAATTTCGAGTACTGAGCCGTATGGCGAAGCGCCCTTCTGCTGGTGCGTTGGTAGCGTCCACGCTCGCTGGCGCGGTAGGGGCAGGAGCCGGTTACTTCGCCGCGAGTGGATTCAATGACCAGCCAGCTATCGCACACTGGCTGAAACATTCGTTCGGCTCACTGACGGGCTGGGACTGGCTTGTCTTTCCCGTGCTGTTCCTGCTGGTGATTGCCATCCATGAACTGGGCCACCTCCTTGGCGGTCTATCGCAGGGCATGCGCTTCCTGCTGCTCATCTTCGGGCCGTTCCAGTGGAACGCTACCAAGGAAGGTGTCCGTTTCCGTTGGGTGACAAACCTGGGCCTGATGGGTGGCGTTGCCGCGACGCTACCAGTGCGCATGGACAACCTGCGCCAACAACTGATTCCGATGATCGCCGGCGGGCCACTGGCCAGCTTGGGGCTGGCCATGCTGGCGGCTGTGCTGTCCTTCAGCGCGACTGGGCGCCTCGCCGGTTATGCCGCCGTCGTCGCGCTGTTGTCGCTGGCCATCTTCCTCGTTACTGCCATCCCGTTCCGCGCTGGCGGGTTCATGAGCGATGGCATGCAATGGCTGGAGGTGCGCCGCGGCGGCCCGTCGGTGATTGAGCGTGCCGACCTCATCGCTGTCATGGCGACCAGCCTCGGCGGCACACGACCGCGCGACTGGGATGCCGCGCTGATGGCAAGACTTGAGGCAATGAATTCGGCAGAGCCCCTGCGTCTGCTGGCGTGCTGGATGATGCTGTTGCAGCGGGCCATGGACTGCGGCGATAGCAGCCAAACGGCGCACTACGCCAAGACCTTGGCTGCCCGAATTGACGACTACCCCGATGGCTTTCGGCAGTCCCTGCATATTGAACTATGCCTAGAGGCCGCACTGCGACAAGACCGCGATGCGGCAGAGCACCATCTTGCCCTCACGAAAGGCGGGGTAACAGAGCGCTCGCGCCTTGAACTGGCACGGGCCTTGGTGTGTGCACTTCAGGGTGATGCTGCCAGTGCCGAGCGACATCGCAGCGCTGGGCAGAAAGCCCTGCGACAGGCCATGGACCCCGGGCTTGCCCGACTGACAGCAGACCAGTTGGCGGCCAACCAGGAGCGGTAGGCCCGCACCACCTATCGTTGACTTAAAAATCAACTCGGGTTAGCCTATCGTTGATGCGAAAGTCAACGAACTCGCTGTCGTCCCTCCTCAAGACCCTGACGGACCTAGCCCGTCAGCAAGGGAACTCCGACGCGGAGTGGTCGCGCCGCGCCGGCATGCCCAAAGAAACGCTCTGCCGTCTGCGTTCGCGCAGCACCTGCGACTTCGCAACACTACAGTCGTTGGGCAGTGCGGTTGGCGCTCAACTCGTCGTCCAGCATGACGCAGCGCCCCCTGCTGCCCGCGAGCAGTGGCCTTTAGTTGACCGCAAACTTGAAGCAGCGCTCGTCGAAGCGGCGCTTTCCGGCAGCACTCGCGCCGCAGACTGGCGACGCCTTGGTCCGTCGTTTTTCGTCGCAGGTTTGGCCGTAATGCTAGCCAGCGTGCAGGGCTTCGACCGGAAACAGTACCTACAACTCGCGGAAGAACTACACCCGGGAGCAACCGTTCCACGTGTTTTTCAGTTATGGCTCGACGAAACTCCACTACCGCCATCGCGCTTCTTGCCGATGGTGATGAATGGAGTAACAGATGCGGAATAAACAGGAGCATGGGCAAGGTTATTTCGCGGCATTTCGCGAGATAGCGAAGCGGATCGAAACCTCCCTGCAGGGCGTTGCCAAGGAAGCGCTACCCATTCGTATGTATGTGGCCGGCGGTGCCGCATTGCATTTCCACACCGGTGCCCGCGTCTCGATTGACGTGGATGCAGCGTTTTCCCATCGCATCGCGCTTCCGGAAAACCTTCGCGTTTCTTACGAGGACGATGATGGAAGCGCGCGGCTACTGTACTTCGACCATCAGTACAACGATACGCTGGGACTGATGCATGAAGACGCTTACGAAGATTCCGTTCCGCTCGCACTACCAGACATCAACCGCCGAATTCTCGACGTGCGATTGCTGGCGCCGGTAGACCTCGCCATCAGCAAGTTGGGAAGGTATTCCGAGCAAGACCGTGCCGACATCCTGTCACTCGCAAAGAAGCGCTTGCTAACCAGCGCGTCTTTGAGCAAGCGCGCCCAAGAGGCTATCGGCGGCTATGTTGGTGATATTCGCCGGCTGCAGGGCAATATAGACGACGCTTTACGAATGCTGGCCACGCGGTCCAAGCCAGCCGCCAGAATTAAAAAGTGAAGCGGTAGCTCCCACTCGCCCACTGGCGCGCAAGCTCTTCCATGCCCGCTCGCAGCCTTGCCAAGTGCTGCTCATCCAGCAATAACGGCGCCACGCCACTCTGCGCACACGCTGCCGCGTAAACCTCGCCGAACGTAGCGAGATCGCCGGCTCCCCCACTCCACGCATCCGCTTCCAGACACTCCACTAGACGCTCGGCCTGCAGCATCTCGACGATGTCTGCCGCTGGCTTGCCCGCTCGCTTGGCACTCGGATGTCCACCGGCATGGGCCAACTGCTGAATGGAATCCGGCGACTGCCCGGCGGCCATGCGGCCCCAGAAGGCCTGCTGCAGGCCCATGACGGATTCAACAACGTAATGCACCGCATCGTGCGGGAGCGGGCCTTTCTTCGGGAACTGAAAAGACAGGGCAGCGCCAGCCGCACGCGTGACCGTCACGCGGTCTTCGCGCGCGCCCTTGGTGATCTCGACGGTGATTGATGCGCTCATGCGCAAGCCCCTCCCGGCAACGACTCAGCGGCAGTCATTGGTGGAAAGCGGGCTTACGGGACCAGCAGCGCCAAATGCCCCAGCGCTGCCAACAAGGCCAACACCAGCGCCACGCTAATACGCGGGCCAAGATAGAACGAGACCATGCGCTGCGAAGGGAACGAAAAGGTGGCCAGCGTGCCGAGAATTTTTTCCGGGTGCGTGTCTTTGAACGCCGGGTCCATCACAAGCCGGAGCAGGTCCCGCCGGCTGCGATAGCGCATGAGGCCGAACAAACTCCAGTCCGGGTCGGGCGGCACGTTCCAGGCATCGATATACCCGCCCACCTTGCGACCGACGAAACCCGGATGACCACCGGTACGGAAGAGCACTGGCACAAAGCGCTTCGCGTAGCGTCTGAAAAGCTCAACCCCTGGGACGCGCTGCCCACTGGCCGGGTCCATCACGGGTTCCGTTTGCACCTTGACGAGGTTGACCATCAGGAATTCGCGCCCGTCATCCGCTTCGAGGAAGGCGCGCAGCACTTCGGGGCTGTTGCCGGTGCCTTCAAAGCGGCCCGCCAACTGCTGCATGAACGCTTCGATTTCGGCAGGCTTCAGCGGGCCCGACCAGTTGTCGTACCACCACCGGAACACCACATAGACGGCGAGCGCTGTGGCCCAGATTGTCCAAGGTGCCATGGGGGCCTCAGGGGCGGGAACGCAGGGAAGAGAGTGGAGCGGGTGATGGGAATCGAACCCACGCTAGTAGCTTGGGAAGCTACAGTTCTACCATTGAACTACACCCGCTCGGTGTTTGGATTCTAGCGCATCCCCGGCTGCCGGCAACCGAAACCACTAGCCGACCAGCGGCACTTCAGAACCCGAGCTGGGCCAAAGCCTCCGATACCGCCCGCCGCGATGGTTCCGGGCGAATAGGGAAGGCACTCAGGAAATCTGCCTGGCGCAAGCCCGGCCCGCGCTGGCGGACCCGCTCCCTCCAATGGTGCGCGGCGCCCTCGCGACCGGCCAAGCGGTTCGCTACTGCGGCAATCATGGAAATCATGACGTGAGCGCCCGGAGCCCGGGCCGCACGGTCTGCCCAGTCCGCACTGGCGGCATGTTCGCCCGCAATAAGATGAGCCAAGGCCCGTGTACCCAGCATCGCGTAGTGCAACGGGTCGATGGGGCTTAACTGCAGAGCGAGGTCCACCTGACGGCGGCCCGCCTCCACCGCGCCAGAGAGCGTCTCCGCCCAGCCCCGCGCATAAATGCCCTGCGCAAAGTTGGGGCTCAATTGTGTGGCGCGCTCCAGCCAGCCCAGACTGGTTTCCAAGTCCCCTTGCAGCCAAAAACTGCGCCCCATCGTGAAATTCACGAACGGGTCGAGCGGGTCCAGTTCAAGACCACGCTCGGCTGCGGCGCGTGCAGCCAACACTTGCTGCTCGCGATTGGCGCCGAGATGCAGAAATGCGTTCTGGAAATGGACGAACGACAGCCCGGCATGCGCTCGTGCAAAGCCCGGGTCTAGCGCGACCGCCTGCCCGAAGTACTCTCCGGCCGCCCCATTGCCCTGCCGGTCGAAGCGGTACATCTGCTGCAAGCCAAGGTGATAAGCGGACCACGCATCAAGATGTTCGGAAACGGCCAGCCGCGCCTGCGTGGCTTCATGCAGGGGAATACGAATATCCAACGCAGTAGCCAGACTGCCCGCAATGCGCGCGCGCAGTTCATGAACGGTATCGACCGGGCCAGAGAAGCGCTCTGCCCAAACGATGCTGTCATCCACGGAATCCACGAGTTCCACACCGATAATGACACCGGGATGCGCGACCTCGATGGTTCCGCGAAGCACGTAACGCACCCCCAGCAACCGGGCGGCCTCCGCCACAGGCGAACCCGCCAAGCGGAACGAGGAGCCCCGCGCAATAACAAACAGCCAGCGCAGCCGCGAAATCTCCGTGATGAGATCGTGCGGCAAGGCCAGTTCCAGCGCGGCCAGTTTTCCCGGGGAACCCATGCTGGTGAAAGGCAAGACAGCAATCGACGGCCTGCCGCCGACAGGGGCAGGTTCTGCAGGGGTCACCGCGGGATGCGGAACTCCGGCACTGGCAACCTTGGCGGCTGACGGCGTTTGCGCTTCAGATACCTCGCCCTCAAAGCGCCACCCTTGCCCGTGGACCGTATGGATATGCACGCCGTGACGGCCTTCCTCGCCCAGCGCCCGACGCACGGACCGAATCCGGCTTGCCAGCGTCGCATCGGCAACGGGACGCCCGGCCCAGACCACATCCACCAACTGTTGCTTGGTGACCAACCGTCCGCGGCGCTGTACCAGCGCCAGCAGCAACCAAAGCACTTGGGGTTCCACAGGCACGGGCTTGCCTTCCGCCCGCAATTCGAAGCGGTCCGAATCTAACGCGAAGCACCCGAACTGATAGACCATGGCCGCAGCATAAGACAGCCACGACGCCATGCCAAAATTCCTGCAGCTTTCCTGCACGAATCCTGCAAGACCGCCCGGGCTGCACCGTGGAAACTACTCCCCATGCCACACCCGGATGTGGCCAGGTCAATCACCAGGGAAACAAAAGGAGAGATCGATGAAACAGTTCCTGAACGCCGCCGGCCACCGCGCCGCACTCGCCGCCGCTATCTTGCTGCTCGCCGCGGCCGCCGTTGCCGGCACTCCCGCGGGCGAGCCCGCCTTGGCCATCCGCCCACTGGCGAAGGAAGTACAGTGGGGCCCTTGCCCGCCCATTTTCGCGAAGGGCTGCGAAATTGCCGTGCTGCATGGCAACCCGGCCAACCCGAACGCCGACATCTGGTTGCGCGTGCCGCCGGGGTTCTTCCTGCCGCCCCACACCCACTCCTCCAACGAGCGCATGGTGCTTTCCACGGGCGAACTCGAGGTTCGCTACGAGAACCAGCAGAAAGTGCTGCTAAAGAAAGGCGACTACGCTTTTGGGCCGGCGAAACGAGCACACGAAGCACGGTGCGTGGGCAAGCAGGCCTGCACGCTGTTCATTGCCTTCGAAGGACCGGTGGATGCCCTACCGCATGCGGGCCCACTGAACTGAGCCGACGTTACGGCTCTTTCAAGTTAACCAAGCGTGGAGGATTCCCGGCAAACCCGGGAACCTCCATCGCCAGACCGAGAGCCTGTTAGAACAGGCCCACTACCTTGCCGTTATCGTCGATGTCGATCATGTCCGCCGAAGGAATCTTCGGCAGACCAGGCATCGTCATGACGTCGCCGCAGACCATCACCACGAACTCCGCACCGGCGGCGAGCCGCACTTCGCGGATATTCACCATGTGGCCCGAAGGCGCACCCTTGAGGGACGGGTCCGTCGAGAATGAATACTGCGTCTTGGCCACGCACACGGGGTAGTGCCCGTAGCCGCCTTCCTGCAACTGCTTGATCTGCGCACGCACCTTCGAGTCTGCGGTGATGTCGGCAGCGCCATAGATCTTCGTGGCGATGGCCTTCATTTTGTCCCACAGCGGCAGCGACTCTTCGTACACGAACGTGTGCTTGCCCGGGTTCTTCTCGATGCTGTCGACCACGACGTGAGCGAGCTCCGCGGCACCAGCACCGCCCTCGGCCCAGTGACGGGCCAGGACCACCGGCGCGCCATGCTTCGCCATGGCCTGCTTGAGCAATGCCACCTCGGCGTCGGTGTCCGTCGTGCGGTGGTTGATGGCGATAATGCACGGCAGGCCGTAATGGTTGCGCACGTTGCTGACGTGACGCTCCAGGTTGACCATGCCCCTCTCGAGCGCCGGCAGGTTCTCGGAGCCCATTCCCTTGAGGTCGCAGCCGCCGTGGAACTTCAGCGCGCGGATGGTGGCGACGAGCACCACGGCCGAGGGGCTGAGGCCCGACTTGCGGCATTTGATGTCGATGAATTTCTCGGCACCGAGGTCCGCACCGAAGCCGGCCTCCGTGACGACGTAGTCACCAAGCTTCAGGGCCGTCTTGGTGGCGAGCACCGAGTTGCAGCCGTGGGCGATATTGGCGAACGGGCCACCATGGATGAAAGCCGGGCTGTTCTCGAGCGTCTGCACGAGGTTCGGCTTCAGGGCTTCACGCAGCAGCACCGTCATGGCGCCATTGGCGTTCAACTGGCGAGCGCACACCGGCTGCTGGTCGCGGGTGTAGCCCACGACGATGTTGCCGAGACGCTCCTTGAGGTCCTTCAGGCTAGTGGCCAGACAGAAAATGGCCATCACTTCGGAGGCAACGACGATGTCGAAGCCATCCTGACGCGGGAAGCCATTGCCCGGGCCGCCGAGCGAAACGGTGATGTCGCGCAGGGCGCGATCATTCATGTCCATGACGCGCTTCCACGTGATGCGACGCACGTCGATACCGAGCGCGTTGCCGTGGTGGATGTGGTTGTCCAGCAGCGCGGACAACAGATTGTTGGCAAGCGCGATGGCGTTGAAGTCGCCGGTGAAATGGAGGTTGATGTCCTCCATCGGCACTACTTGTGCCATACCGCCGCCAGCAGCGCCACCCTTCATGCCGAACACGGGGCCGAGGCTCGGCTCGCGGAGGCAGATGACGGCCTTCTTGCCGATCTTGTTCAGTGCGTCACCGAGGCCGACGGTCGTCGTCGTCTTGCCTTCGCCGGCGGGCGTCGGGCTGATGGCCGTGACGAGGATGAGTTTGCCGTCAGGGCGCGAGGCCAAGCTGTCGATGTACTCCAGCGAAATCTTCGCCTTGTACTTGCCGTACTGGTCCAGCGCGTCGCCAGGGATACCGAGCCGCGAGGCGACATCGGTGATCGGGTTCATGGTGGCAGCCTGAGCAATCTCGATATCGGAACGCACGTGAGTCTCCCTTTTCCCCGGAAGGGGATGGATACGGTCGAAGAAGGAGCGCGAGTCTAATGGAGAAGCCCCACGGAAGCCAACGCGAATGCGTCATTCAGCGAACTGGAAAGCGACTGATAAGGCCATGTTTCCAATGAAAAAATTTCAGCAACCGCCAGTTTTTCTTGTCGCGTTTACAACGCTTTGATGACCTCGCCACCCTTGAGCACGGTGTCCACCTGCTCGAGCACGGTGATGTCAGCAAGCGGGTCGCCCTTCACTCCCACGAGGTCCGCGAAGCGCCCCGGCACCAAAGCACCGACGCGGTCATCCCAACCCATCGTCTTGGCCGCCAACGACGTGGCCGACTGAATGGCCTGCATGGGCGTCATGCCACGTTGGACCATGATGCGGAACTGCCGAGCATTCAGGCCATTGGGGTAAACGGCCGCATCCGTCGCGAACACAATGGGAGCGCCCAACTGAACGGCGCGCGTAAAGGCCTGCCGCTGCGCTTCGGTGGTATCGATGTTCTTCTGCAAAAATTCCGCTGGCCAACCCTGCTTGCGGCCTTCGGTGTCGATGTAATCGCCGTTGTAAACGTCCATCGAGAGCGCCACGCCGTACTGCTTCGCGAGCAGGATGCCTTCCTCGTCGATGAGCGAGGCATGTTCGATGGTGTCCGCTCCGGCGAGGATGGCCTCCTTCACAGACCGCGCCCCATGCGCGTGGGCCGCCAGCTTCAGGCCATGCTTGTGCGCCACTTCGGCTACGGCGCGCAGTTCCTCGGGCGTCATTTCCGGCGCGCCAGGAATTCCACCCAATGCCAGCACAGCGCCCGACGCAATGCACTTCAGCACCGTCGCCCCTTCCGCCACCAATTGCTCCGCCTTGGCACGAAACTCATCCGGGCCACGCGCCACGCCGTGACGCAAGCGGGCCAGCGGCGTCTTCGCTTTAGCCTTCGAAAACCCGGGCAACAACATGTCGCCGCCGCCGCCTGGAACCGTCAGGTAAGTGATGGCGACTTGCATGCGGGGCCCGGGAATCTTGCCGCTATCAATCTCGTCGCGCATTTCGCGGTCGAGGCCAGCAATGTAGGTACCCACGTCGCGCACACTGGTAAAACCGGCCTCTAGCGTGGCCCGACCATTCGGCCGCGCAATCGTCAAGTGCTCCTCGGGCGATAGCCGCGGGTAGACGGTGAAGTCAGCGGTGTTCTCGGGAATGTCCGTGATATGCGTATGCAAGTCGAGCAGGCCGGGCAGGCAGGTCTGCGCGGAGAGGTCCAGCGTGCGGGCGCCGGCGGGCAAAGTGACGGAAGAGCCAACCGCCACTATCTTGCCCGCGTCGATCAATATCGTCTGGTCCAGCAGCACGGTCGGCGACAAGCCGTCAATGAGCCGACCACAACGCACGGCCAACGGCCCCGCGTTGGGCTTGGCTACCACCGGGGCCGCAGCGCCGGCTTCGGCAACAACGGCACCCGCAATACCCCAAGGTGCCAGTGCAACCACCAGTGCAACCACCAGTGCAACCACCAGTAGAACGGCCTTGAGGCCCGCACGGGCCAGCTTCGTGATTTCCATGCGCACCCCTTCAGGCTGGCGGCTTTGCCAGATAGTGGTCGAGTGTGCGGTGGAAATGGCGTAGTCGCAATTCCAGCTAGCCGACTGCGGACCAACACATGGAGTCGAAACCCGCTGCGGCAATGCGCGACAATGGGCCACCTGCCCCACGGACCCCAACGATGAACGAGCGCCCCGAACCCACGCCGACCGACCGTGACGGCCGCCCGCGCACCATGCGCGAAGTGCGCTCATTCGTGAAGCGCGGTGGCCGTGCCACTAGTGCGCAGTTGCGCGCCATCGAGGAAGGCTGGCCTACGCTAGGCATACCGGCGGCAGCCGTAGGGCCAGTGCGTGCTGATGGCACACCCGCGGCTTCGCCATTAGTGGACTTGGGTACCCTATTCGGCCGCACGGCACCGGTAACGCTGGAGATTGGCTTCGGCGATGGCGAACAACTGGCCACGCTGGCCGCACTACACCCGGGCCGGGACTATTTGGGTGCAGAAGTGCATGAGCCGGGTGTAGGGCACTTACTACTGCGCGTGGAAGCGCTGCGCCTGACCAACGTGCGCGTAGCGCGCCATGACGCCGTAGAACTGTTGCGACACCAAGTGCCACTGGGCAGCCTCGACGAAGTGCTGGTCTACTTCCCGGACCCATGGCACAAGAAGCGCCACCACAAGCGGCGGCTTATTCAGCCACCATTCGTGGCGCTGCTATTGGAGCGCCTGCGCCTTGGCGGCGTGTTCCGTCTGGCCACCGACTGGGAACCGTATGCTCACCACATGCTGGAAGTGCTCAGCGCCGAACCGCGTTTGCGCAACCGTTCCACTGATGGCACGTTCATTCCGCGCCCGGCTGAACGCCCCGTGACCAAGTTCGAGCGCCGCGGCCATCGGTTGGGCCATGGCACTTGGGATTTGGCCTTCGAACGTATCGTCTGAAGAAGTCGCTTCTATAGCGGCGCAGGTGCTTCCAGCAAAAATACCGCCGTTCCCCGAACCGCCACCGGCAACGTCTGCAAATAGTGGCCAGCGCACGGCCCGGCCACGCATTCGCCGTCTTCAAAGCGAAACAAGGCGCCATGTGAGGCGCAGCGCAGCCAAGGACCATCCGGCGTGGTGAATTTCCCCGGTGGGAAATCGAGGCGGTGCCCGGCATGCGGGCAATGGTTGACGTAGGCGCGAACTTCGCCGGCGCGCCGCACCAGTACGCCGCGCAATGGCCAATCACCCTCGCCCACCGTGAACGGCACCGCGCCATCATCAGGCAGCTCCGCCAAGTCCATCAGCCGAATGGCATTCACCGTGCTTCCTACCTTCCAAACTTCAGCTGGCCTTCGCGCTGGCCTCGTTGGCCGGCGTAGCGACAGCATCGGCCACCAGACCACGCCGCAACATCCACCAAAACAGCGCAATGCCCGGCAAGGCCACCACGGTGGTGATGACATAGAACCCGGCGTAACCGTATTGGTCGATGAGCCCACCAGCCGTGGTACCCGTGAGCAAGCGTCCCACCACACTGGCGGCGGCCGAAATGAGCGCGTATTGCGAAGCCGTGTAGCGCACATCGCAAAGTGAAGAGAAATAAGCGACCACGGCTACGCCACCAATGCCGCTG
>CAIOHZ010000066.1 GCA_903858165.1 uncultured Pseudomonadota bacterium | reverse complement strand
GCCCGTGATGCCTGCACCCAGCCACAGCGGATATTCAACTCCCTTGGCATAGAGACTAGCGGCCCAATGGGGAGAGGTATCCGCCGAATAAGAGCCCACACGAGCAAGACTGAGAAACAGCGTTACCGCAATACCGATGCCCGCCTTGGGGAACCACTGCGCCAAGACGGCAAGCAACGCCATGAACAAGCCTGTCTCGGCCATGCCGAATAGCATGCGCCCCAGGGTGATCACGACGAAGTCGCCGCCCCCAGCGGTCAGTGCCGCGCCAATGAACCCGGCGACCGCCGAAGTCAAAGCGACACGAGTAGCGGTGTAGCGGTCAATAGCCCAGCCAGCAAACAGTGCGAAAAAGATGTTGGGCAGACTCAATACCGCGTTCAGCGTGCCGATATCGGTATGCGAGAAGTTGCGCTCTGCACGCAATTTCTCTACCAAAGGCGCCACCACGTCGTATTCGTAGTAGTGCCCGGAGATAGCCAAGGCGGCCAGCGCCAACACCACCCAGCGCCACGGAGATAACTTGGCCAACGTCTCAGTCATCGCATTCGACCCCTTAATGGATACGCGCTTTCTGCCGGACCAACTCCGCCTGAACCTTGCGAATGTCTACGCTCTGGAAGGTTTCGCCGGTCTGCAATGAAACAGCAGCGGCAACGCCGGCGCCCTGCCCTGCGACTGCACAACACATCATGTTGCGCACCGCGGCATGGGAAGTTTTGTCGCCACCGATGGCACGGCCGGTGACCAGCAGATTGCCCACGCCTTGCGGCAGCATGGACCGATACGGTACGTGGAAATACCGGCCGGTGGTGGGAATGATGAGGATGCCGTAGCCATCGATGAATTCCGGGAAGATACCGATGGAATCCTCGAAGCGGCCTTGCTCGCGCACATCGTGCGCCGTCATGTTGTAAACGGCATCTATCTTGCGCGTGTCGCGCACGCCCAGGGTCATGCCAAAGTTGCGCAGCTTGGCAATTTCGCAGCCGGGCATGGCATGGCGCAGGGCATTCACGGCATGGATAGCCTGTGCACGGCCTTCCATTTCGCCGCGGGTCAGGTCAGCAGGGTCTGTGCCGTCGATGGCCGGCACCGACACCAAGTTCAAATAGGTCAGGTCGCCCTGGTCGCTGACGGTGCCCCAAGTCCCTGCAATCGTATTGAAGTTCGCAGGAATGATGCCGTTCGCCGCCGCCTGCTTGAAAGGCTTGCGCAGGAACGGCGAAAACATCTCGTCTTCTTTGCCGCTGGTTTCAATGCTCCATTCCCCATTGCCTACCCAACTGCGGTAGGTCTGCGGGTCCGCCTTGACGGCGTCCAGAAAGCGCTGCTTGTTCACGCCGCTCATGGAGAACATCACGGAGGCCGCCATCATTTCTTCGCGAGGGGTCTTGTGAACCCGCGCACCCGCACGCGTGGCAATGTCGGCATCACCGGTAGCATCGATGATGCGCTTCGCAAGGATGGCTTCACGCCCCGCCTTGCTTTCGGTGATGACGCCAATAAGGTTACCGTTTTCGATGATGGGCGCCACGCACAGGCGATGCAGCAACGGCATGACGCCAGCTTCTTCCACCATGACGTCCGCTACCCACTTGAACATTTCCGCGTCGAGCGAATGGCTGAGCGACTGCGGCTCGGGCATGGCGGCGCCCATGGCCTTGGCGCGTTCTTCAAACTCGATGCCGATGCCTTCGCTGTCGACGGTTTTTTCGTGGCGATACCAGGCAAAGCCTTCGACGCCCACTTGGGTAATGTTGCCGCCGAAGCAACCATTCCGCTCCAGCAGGGCCGTCTTGGCGCCGGCACGCGCTGCTGCCAGCGCTGCGGCCAAGCCGCCAGGCCCACTACCCACGACCAACACTTCCGTCTCAAGAATGACGTCGACGGTACGCGCTGTTTCGTGAATTATTTTCATGGGTAAATGAGCTTCCTACAAGCAGTTCTATAGGCACTGTAAAGGCAGAAAGGCCGCGCCGATAGCCCAGTTGCGACACCCCCAGACCGGTAAGCGGCATTCATGTATGCCGCCTACCGGGTCGAGACGGCAAACCCGCAGCCGCGGGGCCAGCGACTCGCCGGTCGGACTCCTTCAGGTGCGACGGTGCAGCACCAGCAGACCTTGCAACGTGCCCCAGCACATGAGCAGCAGCAGCGCTGCCAGCGGCAGCCCCGTCGCCACGCTACCCGCCTGCAAGGAATTCAACCCGCCGCTGAGCAGCAAGGCGATACCGATGCCCGCCAAGCTGAGCAGCCACACTACCTTCTGGCGCAGCGAGGTGTCCGTGCG
>CAIOHZ010000065.1 GCA_903858165.1 uncultured Pseudomonadota bacterium | reverse complement strand
GCCGTGGCAGACGGCCTCGGTGTCTTCCGCTACCGCCAGCGAGATGCTTTGTTCAGCGGCGTGGAAGCGGAATGGACTGTGCCATTAACGGCGAATACCGCTGCCAACCCCTGGCAGTTGCGGTTGGCAGGCGACTTGGTCCGCGGCCAGCTGCAACACGGCGGCGGACCCTTGCCGTTGATGCCGCCGGCAAGGCTCAGCCTGGAACTGCGCCATCAGCGCGGCCCTTGGAGCCTGAACGGTGGCGCGCAATGGACAGCAGCGCAGCACCGCGTGGCAGCCAACGAACCGCCCACACGCTCCGCACTGAACGTCACCGCCGATTTGAACTGGGAGGGGGAATGGTTTGGCCTGGACACCAACCTGTTCCTGCGTTTCAACAATGTGCTGGACCGCGACTTGCGGCGCCACACCTCGGTGCTCAAGGAATACGTGCCTTTGCCGGCACGCGGACTGGCCGCGGGCATTCGGGTCGCTTTCTGAGCCGCAAGGAACCCTGCACCCGGGGATAGGTCACAATCGACACATGAACCTGCCTGCCACCACTTTGGCTAACCCACCGGATAAACTACTGGCTACCCCTGGGGCTATCCCTTTGGCTACCCCGTTGGCCATCGCGCTGGAAGAAGTGCAGTACGCGTGGCCCGGGCAACCACCCGTGCTGTCCATTCCCCAGCTGCAGATTGCCGCTGGGGAACGGGTGTTCCTGCGTGGGCCGAGCGGCAGCGGCAAGAGCACCCTGCTCGGTTTGGTCGGCGGCGTCTTGTTGCCCGCCACGGGCAGCGTGCAACTGTTCGGCGAACGCATCGACACACAGAGCGCTTCAGCCCGCGACCACTTCCGTGCCGACCATCTGGGCTTCATCTTCCAATGGTTCAACCTCGTGCCGTATCTCTCGGTGCTGGACAACGTGTTACTCCCCACACTGTTCAGCACCCTACGTAAACAACGCGCAGGCACAGACCCGGCAAGCGAAGCCAAGCGCCTACTCAGCGCCTTGGATCTCGGCGATGAAAAAATCCTGCAGCGCCCCGTCACAGCGCTGTCCATCGGACAACAACAACGCGTGGCCGCCGCGCGCGCCTTGCTCGGTCGTCCGCGTCTCATCATTGCCGATGAACCGACCAGCGCGCTGGACCACGATGCTCGCAGTGCCTTTTTGGAACTGCTGCTGCGCGAAGCCAGTGCCGCCGAGGCTACCTTGCTGTTCGTGAGCCACGATACGGCGCTGGCACCGCTGTTCAGCCGTACGCTGGCACTGTCCGACCTCAATCGCGCCGCGGCTCCTGCGGAAAGCGTGGGCGCATGACTCCCTTGTTCCGTCTTGCCGCCAAGAGCCTCTGGAACCGACGTGGCACGGCCACGCTGACGGCGTTCGCCATCGCCGTCAGCGTGGCGCTGTTGCTCGGCGTGCAGCAGGTGCGCACTGAGGCCAGAGAGAGTTTCGCCAACACCATCAGCGGCACGGACCTCGTCGTCGGCGCGCGCAGTAGCCCGCTGAACTTGTTGCTTTATGCGGTATTCCGTGTAGGCGATGCCACCGCGAACGTCAGTTGGGAAACCTACCAGAAGGTCGCGAACCATCGCGACGTGGCTTGGACCATCCCCTTGTCACTGGGGGATTCGCACCAAGGTTTTCGCGTGCTCGGCACCAGCACCAGCTACTTCGAACACTACCGCTACGGCCGTCGCCAGCAGTTGCGCTTTACGGCAGGTAAAGCTTTTGCCGATGCCGAAGGCGTCGTCATCGGTGCAGCAGTGGCACGCGAACTGGGCTACCGCGTCGGCGACCCCATCGTCATTGCCCATGGCATAGGCGAAGTAAGCTTCACGCAACATGACCACCACCCCTTGCGCCTGGTCGGCATCCTCGCGCCCACTGGTACTCCGGTAGACCGCACTGTGCACGTATCTTTAGACGCGCTCGACGAGGTCCACCGGACGCCAGCGGAGGAAGCCGCAGCAGCCGCGGGTCTGCCACTCGACACCACGCCCCCGGCCATCACCGCCTTTCTCGTGGGCATGAAGGAACGCAGTACGCTCTTCGTGATGCAACAGGCCTTGAATACCTATCGCGGTGAGGCCGTCACTGCAGTCATCCCAGGCGTAGCCCTCACGCAGTTGTGGCAACTGGTAGGCGTGGCGGACACCGCCTTGCTCATTGTCGCAGCGTTCGTTCTGGTAGCGGGCCTGCTGGGCATGCTGACGGCGTTGCTCACCAGCCTCAACGAACGGCGTCGCGAGATGGCCATCTTGCGCAGCGTCGGCGCGCGGCCAGGCCAAATCTTCGGTCTGCTCGTCAGCGAAGCGGCCTTTCTGGCCTTGCTGGGCGCCGTGGCGGGCTTGGCGCTACAACAGGGTCTGCTCGCCCTGTTGCAGCCTTGGATCGAGGCCAAGTACGGTTTAGTACTGGCTCTAGGTTCGCCAGCAGCCTTGGAATGGGCCATGCTCGGTGGTGTCGTCGTCGCCGGTGCCGTCATCGGCCTCGTTCCTGCCTGGCGCGCCTATCGTCTGTCGTTGGCGGATGGCTTGACCGTCCGCGTCTGAATCCATCGTCGTTTCCCTCGAACTTTGCGGAATGAACATGCGCTCACTGCACTCTCGCTGCCTGACCTTAACCCTTGCTTTGCTGTGCACCAGCCCTCTGGCATTCGCGAGCGCACCGCCGGCCATCGGCGCACCACTGCCGCCCCCATTGCAGGCACCCGTGGATGAAGCCAAGGTGCTGGAACTGGAATGGCAGGACCTGCTGCCCGAAGAAGAGCGCAAGGAGTACAACGCCGGCCCACCCGTAGCCACCCATGACTATCTCTCGGGCGAGAGCGGCCTGGCATCGCAACAAGTGATGAACTTCAACGTCAACAACAAGCTGGACCAGAAACAGGTGAAGTTGCCGGGCTTCATCGTCCCACTCGAACTGGACGACAACGGCAAGGTGACGGAGTTCTTTCTAGTGCCCTATTTCGGCGCCTGCATCCACGTGCCACCACCGCCGGCCAACCAGATGGTCTACGTTACGCTGAAAGAAGGCGTACAACTCGACTCCATGTACGCTGCCTTCTGGATCGTCGGCAAAATGACTGCGCGCGGCAAAAGCACACGGCTTGGCGCAGCCGCCTACGGCATCGCCGCCACGCGTCTTGAGGAATACAAGTACTAGGCGAGGTTCACTGGCGCCGCGCTGGCCACCGCCAGTGACTGTTGCAAAGCCTGCTCCCAAGCAGCAATGGCATCGCTCAAGCCCGCTTCCGCTGCGGCCGGCAGGAACATGACTTCCAGCCGGCTATCCAGACGCCACTGGCTTTCCTGCGCCCCCACGCCACCGGCGAACGACTGCAACGACCACCAGGCATAGGGACCCGTACGCACGACGCCTTTAGTGCGTTCGACCGGACAACTGGCGGCAGCAACGCTATGGAGTTCCGTCACGACTGCATCCGCGGAACCGACCGGATGCTTTTCGAGGAAGCGCAGCAAAGGCAGTCGCGCGAACACCCACGCCGCCGGAAACACCCACGACACGCCGACTCGCCCGAGGCGACGCGTGATGCGCCGCACCACCTCGCCTTCGCCAGCAGCAGGCCAACGCAGCGCCACGGCTTCGTCGCGGCCGCCATGCTCATGCTGCGCGGCGGCATGCAGGGTGGGGCGCGCGGGCAGGAACACCGCAGGCCGGCTCATGGCACCGCGCGGCAACAAGGCCTCGGCGGGTAACTCACCCTGCGTCATCTCGCCCACCCAGCGCTTGGGCGGATAAGCGGCTGCGGCAAGCGCCTGGAACGCTGCGCGTTGCTCCGGCGTGGCGACATCGGCCTTGGACAGCACGATGACATCCGCGACCTCGAACTGGTCACGCTCCACCGAACGCTCGGGTGGCGCAGTGCCGGCCACCTCGGCTGCCAGTGTCGCTTGCCATTCGGCCCATAGACGCTCCGCACGCAAGCCATCCAGCAAGCAGATGATGCCCGCCAGTTGCAGGTGCCCCCGCGCCTCGTGCTGCAACAGTTCCTCGGCAATAGCCGCCGGATGTCCGATGCCACTGGGCTCCACCAGCAACCGCACCGGGCGCTGCTCATGCACCAGTTGCACCAACGTCCGCGTGAAATCGAGTTCGCTAACGCAACACAAACACCCGCCCGGTACCAAGCGCACGTCATAGGCGCCACGCGCCGCCGCCGCCAAGGTGAGCGCATCTATCCCGGTCTCGGTGAACTCGTTCAGGATGACGGCCCAGCGTTCCTCCTCGGCCTTGGTGCCGAGCAAATAGGCAATGGCCGTGGTCTTGCCAACCCCCAACGGTCCGGTCAGTACGTGTACGGGGAAGGGTGGCGACAGTGGAACACGGGAATTCATGCGCCAAGGGTAACGCAGGTGCGCATTGCCTGACCCCGCGCTCACGGCTATCGTGCTGCTATGTCTGAGATTCCCGCCTTCGCCCGCCCCCGCCATGACCATGACCACTGCGTCGCCAACGCGCTCGCCGCTGCCGAGCAGGTTTGCGCCACGCGCGGCCTGAAGCTCACCCCATTACGACGCCGTGTGCTCGAACTGGTATGGGCCGGCCACGGGCCGGTAGGAGCCTACGACCTGTTGCAGGCACTGGCCGAAGGCGATGCGCGCGCGGTGCAACCGCCAACGGTTTACCGGGCACTGGATTTCCTGCGCGAAGCAGGCCTAGTGCATCGCATCGATACCCTGAACGCCTTCATTGGGTGCGACCGCCCCGATGCTGCCCATGGCGCGCCCCATGGCGGACAGGTTCTCGTCTGCAGAAGTTGCCAGTCGGTGGTGGAAGTCGACGACGCCGGGATAGCCCTAGCCCTTGCCGAGCGAGCAGCAGCGCTGGGCTTTCTGCCGGATGCAGGCCCCTTGGAGATCAAGGGACTGTGCCCGGCGTGCAGGCCCGCCTGACCAGCCGCGCGAAGCCGTCGGGGCAAGTTCAGTTGCCCGGCCCGAAGGCGTAAGGGCCACCGCGCTCCAGCGCACGCAGGTAAGCCGGCCGCGCCTGCACCCGCTCCACGAAACTACGCAAGTTCGGCCAGTCGCCGAGGCCACCGCGCATGGCCGCCGCTTCCAGCGGAAAACTCAGCATGATGTCGGCACCACTGAACTCATCGCCGCAGAACCACGGACGCCCTGCGAGCGACTGCTCCATGAAGTCCAAATGTAGTTTCAATCCAGGCTCGATAAACGTGGACATCACTTTGCCCACAATGCCGCGCGCCACCGGCTTGACGAAGAACGGCATGGGCGTTTCGAGAATGCGCCCGAACACCAGCTTGAAGAGCAACGGCGTCATGGCGGAGCCTTCCGCGAAATGCAGCCAGTAGGTGAACTCGCGCCCTGCCGCCGTACCGCGCTCCGGCCGTAAGCGCCCGGCAGCATGGGTGTCGAGCACGTATTCGACGATGGCGCCGGTTTCCGCCACAGTCACGTCGCCGTCGGTGAGCACGGGAGATTTGCCGAGCGGATGAACTGCCCGCAGCGCAGCAGGGGCACGCATCGTTACCGCATCACGCTCGTAGCGACGCACTTCATAAGGCAGCCCGAGTTCCTCGAGCAGCCATAGCACGCGCTGCGAGCGCGAATTGTTCAGGTGATGGACAGTGAGCATGGCTTAGCGCTCCAGTGCGGCTTTGTAGAAGCGGTCGAGGTCCGCCTTCATTTTGACCATGGATTCCGGATGCAGGTACATCATGTGTCCCGACACGTAGTACTCCATGCGAATACGCTGCTGCACGCTGGCCGGTGCATTCAAGTGGGTCATCATCCATTCAGCGCCATAGAACGGCGTTGCCAGGTCGAGGTAACCGTTCAGCACCAGCACCTGCAGTGAAGGATTGGCAACCAGCGCGCGACCGAGGTCCGGCGAGGTGTTCACCATCTGCTGCGTATAGCCGGGCTGCTGATGTTCCCACTTCCACTTCGAACCCACCATGTAATTGGTGGTGCGATAAGTCTTGCCCATGCCGAACTTCAAGGTGCGGTGGTAGTAGTCGAGGAACCCGGCTGTGAACGCACCACTGACAGCACTGGACTGCGGGTCGTATTCCGCCTCCTTGGCGTGTATGTCGCGAGACAGACCCAGGAAGCGCGAGTCGATGCGCCCCACCGTCAGACCCTTGGAGCGCAGCAATTCCTGTTCAAACATGCCACTGGTGACACGCAGGTCCGCGGCGCGGATGTACTCTGCCGACAAGCCGGTGAGTTCCGCCATGCGCGCCGCCACCGCGTCGCGCTGCGCTGCGGGCAAAGCCGCTCCCTTCAGGAGCGCCGTGGCATACGGGCCTTCCGTGAAAGCGCGCGCTTCTGCGAGCAATGGCTCAAGTTCGCGCTGAGGACCGGGCAACGCCTTGTGGTACCACGCCGTGGCAGTGAGTGTGGGCAGGTAAAGGAGATAAGGACGGTCACTGTCATTGTCGTCCAGCCCACCAATGTCGGTGGCTACCGAGACCAGCACCAAGCCGTTGAACAGCATGTTGCGACGCGACTGCAGCTGCTCGACGATGGCCGTGCCGCGCGTGGTGCCATAGCTTTCGCCCAGCAAGAATTTCGGGCTGTTCCAACGGTGGTTATCATCCACATACTGCGCAATGAAGCGCACCACCGAGTCGATGTCCGCATCGACGCCCCAGAAGTCCTCGTCCTTCTTCTCGCCCACGGCGCGGCTAATGCCAGTGCCTACCGGGTCAATCATGACCACGTCGCTGTGGTCGAGCACACCGTGCTGGTTATCGAGCAAGCGGTAAGGCGCGGGCGGCGTCGGGGCCGCGTCCACGGTCTCGAGACGCTTCGGGCCCATGACGCCCATGTGCAACCACATGGAAGATGAGCCCGGGCCGCCATTGAACGAGAACGTCACGGGGCGCGTGGCCGGGTCCTTCACGCCGTTCTTCGTGTAAGCCACATAGCCAATGCTGGCGATGGGTTTGTCGTCGCTGTCGCGAACGATGAGCGTGCCGGCCGTCGCCGTGTACTCCAGCACACCGCCGCCGGGTAGCGGCAGCTTGCCCTGCGTCACCGACTGCTCGGCCTTGGGTATTTCCGCCGGCTTGGTCACTTCGGCTGTAGGCTTGGCCGGCGCATCGTCGGCGAAGGCGGGGGGCGCCATACCGAGGAAAGCCAGCAACGGCACAGCCAGCCAAGGGCGCAGGGCGCGCTGCAATGGAACGGAAAATGCAGAGAACATCGCGTTACTCCCGAATGAATCAGAACAGGTAACGAACCTTGACCAACCACTGCTCGGCATCGCGTTCGGCGATGCCCGAACGCCATAGGCGCCCGAGGCCACGGTCACGGCCCTCCTCGAAGAAGTCCCCACCGCGACCGTATACGACGTACACGTCCGAGAGGGGCCCGATGGTGTAACGGTAACGCACTTGAAAGGCCAATGTCGCCAGGCTGAAGTCCGCTGGACGGCCCGCTATGCGAGCCGGGTCTCCGCCAGTAACGGCGTAGCTGGCACGGCCCGCAGCGGCCAACCCCACCCATTGCAGCCGCATACGCAA
Source organism: uncultured Pseudomonadota bacterium (assembly GCA_903858165.1). Classification (GTDB taxonomy): domain Bacteria; phylum Pseudomonadota; class Gammaproteobacteria; order Steroidobacterales; family Steroidobacteraceae; genus CAIOHZ01. The sequence continues at coordinate 15,257 of CAIOHZ010000065.1, read as the reverse complement.
TTCATGACGACTACCGAAGAAGGCATCGACCCCGAGACCCGCATAAAACTGCCGCTGGCGGTAACTGCCAACCGTACGGCCGCCCGTCCACAGCAACCAATCAGGCGAGCGGTCGATACGCAATTGGCCCGAGAGGGTCAGCCCGTCATGGACCACCCACCGCGGTTCCGCACGCAAATACCAGCCACTCGCCCCCAGGCCGTTCTGACTGGTGCCGCCCTCAATCTCGGATTCCAGCGCTTGCCCCGGCCCAAAGCGACCGGTATCCATCCAAAACCCGGCCGAGGTGCGCCTTGGCAAGCGGACATCGCCGTTGCCACGGGTCAGCAAGTCGTCTTGGCCAGAGCCCTGCAGATAAAGCCAGCCATACCCGAACCCACCACCCTGCACCGACATCCCGCGCCCCAGTTGCAGCCCGGCAGGCAGTTGCTTGCCCGACGCGTCGGCCTGCAAGGTACCGCCTATCTTCCACTCGCTGGCAAGCACCAAGCTACCCTCCGGGTAGTCGCGCTTCCGCCAGACCATTTCGGCATCCACACGCTGCAGGTTGGCACGCGGTAGGTAGCCGAAATCGTCGATCTCGAACTGGCGCGACAAGTGGCTGGCCTGCATTTGCCAGGAGAGTCGACCGTTGTTGTCGTATTCCGCGGCGAGCGAATAGGCGTTGCCATCGCCTACCGCCGTTGCCGTCCCTTGACCAACGCCCGGGTTGGCTGCCAACCCGGCGCCATTCCGGCGACTGCTCACCGCACGCGCCCGCAGCGTCAACCCTTGCAAGGGAGTGACGTCCGCATCTAACGCATCCACCCGCGCCGCGTAACCCAAGCCGGGGCGGTCCACCCAGGTGCCGAGATACCCCAGCGAACCGCCGTCCCATCGCCGCCGCAGCCGCAGGGCCGCGAAATCGCGACCGAGCCCGCCGTCACCCGTGTCCGACTCCATCGCAGCAAACGCGCCCAAATCCCAACGCCCACGTTCCCCGACGTATTTCACGGCGGCGTCTACCGGCGCGGCCGCTCCGCTGCCATCCGCTGCGGCACCAATGCGCCGCGTATTGATTAGCCGCGCATCGCCAGGCAAACGCACGTCGAACAACGTGCCACCTTCGGTGAAGAAGGGCCGCTTGTCGGAAAAGAAGGTTTCAACCGCCGAGAAGTTCACCACGACATTGTCGCTTTCCACTTGGCCGAAATCGGGCTTCAGGGTGGCGGTGAGTTGATGCCCGGTACCGCTGTTCCACGCGACGTCCACGCCACCCTGTCCGCGCAGGGAACCACGAATACGGTCGGCGGTGACCGAGGCGTAGGGCACGATGGCCAACGAACTCGCGCTGTGACGAGGAACTTCAATTTTCTGCAGGCCATTCAGCCAGCCGGCGTTGTCGAGGCTGATGTGTGGCATCGCAAAGCGCAGCCCGGCGGACTTCACGAACGTACCAACCCACAGGCCAAGGGTACGGGTCTCGCCAGCCGTAGGCGCCGCCGCGACGCTCCAGGGGATGCGCAGTTCTGCGGTCCAGCCCGTGGCAGTTTCGGACGCAGCACCTTCCCAGCGCGCATCCCAGTCATAGGTGAAATCACCGGTCGCACCCGCTTGACCATCGCGCAGCGTACCGCTGAGCGACACGGTAAATTCATAAGCGCTCTGGCCCGTGCCGGCGAAATCGACAAGCACGCTGACCGGGTCGGCGCTGAGCGGCCGGGCATCGCGAGCCGAGCGACCACGGGTGCGTAGTTCCGGGGGCGTCGATACCTCCACCCCAACCCAAAGCCCATCCTCGCGCGCCAGCCAGCGCGCGCGAATGGGCCACTGCGGCGCAGCCAGCGTGAGGGGCTCTACCTGCGAAAACTCGCCCACCGCTTGCGCCCCGGCCCAACTCGGTTCATCGAGTTGCCCGTCAGCCTTGAGGGTGTCGGCAGCGGCCGCAGTCCGCAGTGGGCAAGCCAGCGCAAGCAAGGAGAAGGCCGAGCAAAAAACAGCCAAAGCGCGCTGCATGGGGTCTCCGCAGAGAGGCGTTTCAGGGGAAGGCCGCGTAGCCTACACCGCCAGCGAAGCCAACACCCGCACGGCTTCGCTCTCAGACTAGACGGGCCGCGAACGGCGGCCGCAAAATCTTTGTCATGCCTACTCCGCACCCAGTCGCCATCGGCAACGTCGCCGCGAAGAACCCACGCCAGCGCGTCCAAGCGACCGTGAATTATCTCGGCCCCATGGACACACGCCCGGTGTTCTATGCCCAGAACTACGCGGCGAACCATCTGAACCTCGTCCCGACCGTGGTGGAGGTCGAGGACTTCCGCGGACATGAAGCGAGCACCTCACTGGAGGTGGAAGGCTTTCGCCTTATGCAGCATGTCTCGGAGGTAAACGACTTCCGCGACAGCGCCAAGGTGAACGCCGTCTATGTACCCGAGGTAGCCGCCCTGATTGGCGAACTAACCGGCGCCTCCAAAGTCATGGTCAACGGCCCGGTCCTGCGCTGGGGCGAACGTGCGCCCCATCCGGAGCACATCAACTCCCGCCCCGGCCGATTCGCGCATGTGGATTATTCCCTCGACGGCTTCCACGCCTTCGCGCGCAACCACCTGGCGGGCGACCCGGAAGCAGACCGCTGGCTGGCGGGGCGCTATGCCGCCTTCAATCTCTGGCGCGTGCTAACACCGCCACCGCAAGACATTCCGCTCGGTGTGGTGGATGCCCGTACCGCACACCGTAATCAGGTGACCGAAGGCGATGCCGTCATCGACATTCCGGGGCGGCCGGAGTTTCGCTTCGGCTCTTCGCTCTTCCATGCCGACCCGGCACATCGCTGGGCTTATTTCTCCGACATGGACCGGGATGAAGTGCTGGTCTTCAAGGCGTTCGACTCCGACCTGTCGCGGGTGCAGGGTTGCCCGCACTCCGCCTTCGACGACCCGACCTGTCCGGCTGACGCCATCCCGCGCTCCAGCATCGAAATCCGCGCTTTCGCCTTCTGGGGGACCTGACCATGGCCTTGACGCTCTACCACGCCGAACCGGTTGCCAATTCGCTGAAGTGCCTAGCCGCGCTTCACGAAAAAGGACTGCCGTTCACGAGTCGCTACGTGGATCTGCACCGTTTCGAACAACACGAGCCTTGGTTCGTGGCTCTGAACCCGGATGGTCAGGTGCCGGTGCTGGACCATGACGGCGTCATCATCACGCAGACTACCGTCATCAATGAATATCTCGACGATGCCTTTTCCGAAGGCACGCAATTGCGCCCGGCGGATGCGCTCGGCAAAGCCCGCGTGCGCGCGTGGAACAAGTTCATTGACGAACACGTGATGAACCACGTTTCCATGCACGGCTGGCATCGCATGGTTGGTGTCATCGCCCGCTCCATTCAAGGTGAAGAATTCGAGAAACTGATGGAGCGCATTCCACTCAAGGAACAGCGCGACAAGTGGCGTACTGCGCGCTCGGGTTTCAACCAGCAAGACCTCGATGAGGCCGAACGCAAGATCACGGTGGCCGTGGCCCGTGTGGAAGCGCAATTGGCGAAGTCGCCGTGGATAGCGGGTGACGCGTTCAGCAGCGCCGACATCAACTTTTTTTCACATTGCGGCATGATGGTGGCGCGCATGTTCCCTCACATCGGCACATTGGCAAACTGCCCGCGGGTGCTCGACTGGGTGGAGCGAGTGAAGGCGCGCCCCGGCATGGCGGCGGCGCTGAAAGCCGAAGACCGCACCGACCCGCGCCTGCGCACTTTCACGGGCCACGCGAAGTAACGAACGCCAGAGGGCGCCCCGGTCTAGAATCGAGGCACTTTCTTCGCAGGACCGCCGACATGAAGCGCACGCCCCGCCGCCCCGGCCGCGGACGGACCACCACCCCGCCGACCACGACGACGCCGCGCCCTGCGCGTCGTAGCACCAAGCGCTTGGCGCCCAGCGGCTTGGTCGCGCCCGTGACGACGGCGCCGCGCAGCATCTACCCAGCACTCGAGCCCTATCGGCATGGATGGCTGCGGGTTTCGGCTACGCACGAAATTTATTGGGAAGAATCGGGTAACCCTCGCGGCAAAGCGGCCGTGTTCATCCATGGCGGTCCGGGCTGCGGCGCTTCGCCGAATTCCCGTCAGTACTTCGACCCCGCGCGCTATCGCATCGTGGTCTTTGACCAGCGTGGCTGCGGCCGCAGTCGGCCCATGGCTTCACTGGAGGACAACACCACCTGGCACCTCGTGGAGGACATGGAGGCGCTGCGCAAGCACCTGCGCATTACCCAATGGCTGGTGTTCGGCGGGTCCTGGGGCAGCACTCTGGCGTTGGCCTACGCCGAGGCGCACCCGGAACGGGTCTCCGCGCTCGTCCTACGCGGCATCTTCCTGTTGCGTCGGCAGGAAATTCAATGGTTCTACCAGCACGGCGCCAGTGAGGTGTTCCCCGACCGCTGGGAATACTTCCTCGAACCCATTCCCGCAGCCGAACGCGGCGACCTGGTGGGGGCGTACTACCGCCGCCTCACCGGCAGCGACCCGCGCGCCGCACTGAAGGCGGCCAAGGCCTGGGCTGGCTGGGAAGCCGCCACGAGCCATCTGCTACTCAACGAAGGCACCCTCGCCGTGTGGGCGCAGGACCAGTACGCACTCACGGTGGCGCGTATCGAGTGCCATTACTTCTTTCATTGCGGCTTCTTCCAGCACGAAGGCCAACTCCTGCGGGATCTCAACCGTATCCGCCACATACCCACGGTGATTGTGCAGGGCCGCTACGACATGCCCTGCCCCATGCGCAGCGCCTGGGACCTGCACCGCGCCTGGCCGGAAGCCGACTTCCGTATCGTGGGCGATGCGGGGCATAGTGCTGCCGAGGCTGGCATCACCCACGAACTCATTCTCTCTACTGACCGTTTCGCAAGGACCTGACCCATGCGCGCTTGGCAACTGCATCCCGGTTTCAATTCTCTCGAAGGCCTGCAGCAGACCACGCTGCCCACGCCCGAGCCTGGCCCCCACGAGGTCTTGGTACGCGTGCGTGCGTGCTCACTGAACTACCGCGACCAACTCATCGTCGTCGGCAAATACTCGGCGGCGGGTCCCTTGCTCGCACCGCAAGTGCCACTCTCCGACGGCGCCGGCGAGATTGCTGCCGTGGGCAGCGCCGTCACGCGCTGGCGCGTTGGCGACCGCGTCGCCAGTTGCTTCTTCCCCGCTTGGCGCGATGGTCGCCCGGACCCTTCACTGTCCGCCGTTTCGCTCGGCGCAGGCGGCGCCCCGGGCATGCTGGCGGAATACGTAGCGCTCCCGGAAACTGCCATCGTCGCCATGGCGTCGAATCTTTCCTTCGAGCAAGCCGCCACCCTGCCCTGCGCTGGTGTCACGGCATGGAATGCCCTGATGTGCGGCCCACGACCGGTGGCACCTGGACACAGCGTACTGCTGCTAGGCACCGGTGGCGTTTCCTTGCTGGCCCTGCAGATTGCCAAGGCTGCCGGCGCCCACGTCATCATCACCTCGGGTGACGACGGCAAACTCGAACGTGCCCGCGCACTCGGCGCAGACGCCACCATCAACTACCGCACCACGCCAGAGTGGGGCGCCGCGGCAGCCAAAATCGCTGGCGGCGGTATCGACCATGTCGTAGAAGTGGGCGGCGCCGGTACGCTCGGACAATCCGTCACTGCCGTGGCCTATGGCGGGGAAATCGCGCTCATTGGCGTGCTGGCCCGCGAAGGCGCCACCCACCCCATCGGCCTGATGTTCAAGGGCGCCAGTCTGCGCGGCATCTTCGTCGGTTCCGCCACCATGGCTCGCGACCTGAACCGCGCCATGGAAACCAATGGCATCGCGCCGGTGGTGGACCGCGCCTTCGGCTTCGACGACGCTGCGGAAGCGTTCCGCTATCAGGCCTCGCCGGGCTTGTTCGGCAAGGTCGTCATCCAAGTTTGAGGCGGGTCGCCGCGCGCTTCGCGGCGACTTCACGTGAAAATAACGGCCCGGTCATCCCCCGTGCCGTTGCCATTTCCAAGGGTTGGAATTAGTCTAAAGTGTGTCCGTGCCGCCCATCGGCGGCCGCTTGGGGGCAACTTGGCCGAAGCAGGAATACTGCAAGGACCCACAGTACGGCGCGCAGAGTCGCTCGCCTGCTGGAACACTGTTGTCACGGAAGCCTTCAGCACCACCCACATTCGCTCGGACAGTGCCACCTTTCAGGGGGCACTTGGCCACTGCCGCCTCGAAGGCACCGAACTCTTCCGCATTCAGGCGCAGCGCTCGCTCGCTGAAATAGCGCCGCACGAGGGAGAACCCGCACACACCGGTCGCATCCTGCTGCACCTGCAGTCGCGCGGCACTAGCGTCACCGGACAAGGCAACCGTCGCGGTCGTCTCGACGCAGGACAGGCCCTGCTGTGCAGCCCCAACAGCGACTATTCGGTGGAGTTCGAACAAGACTACGAGATGTATGTCCTGCGCTTGCCGGTAGCACCACTGACGGCGCAACTCTCCGGACTCGACCTGACTCGTGCCACGGCGCAACCACTGGACAGCCATTTCAGCAAATTGCTGCTGGCCTTCATCGAGGCTGCCTGGCAGCAGTCGTCCTTGCTGGCGGACGACACGGAATGGCGTGACTGTATCGGCCGTACAGCCGCAGACCTGCTCGTCCGTGCCATCCACCGCTCCAAGGTCGCTGCGGCGCCAGAGCCGGGGCAGGCCCTGCGCAACGCTATCCTCACCTATATCCGCGAGCACTTGGCGGACTCCGAACTGCGCACCTCGGCCATGGCCAATGCGCTGGGGGTCAGCAACCGTACGGTGCAGTCGGTCTTCGAAAAGATGGGGACTACCGCGAGCGCCTACGTACTGAAGGAGCGCCTCACGCTGGCCGCCGCACGCCTCTGCCGCGGCCCCGTGTCGATTACGGAGCTGGCCTTCGATGTGGGCTTCAACGACCCGGCCTATTTCTCCCGCTGCTTCCACCACCACTACGGGCAGTCCCCCCGAGATTTCGCGCGCCGCTGAAAGCGGCCTACTCCCTGCGTTTTTGTCCAACTCCAAGGTCCACTCGTGATGGAACCCGGGCGCTGCGCGGGATAGTCTTGCCTCACGAACCGCCAAATCTATCGGCGGCAGCCAGCCATGAGGGGGACCGACGCATGAATACCGAAAAGCGGCCGAAAGTACTGCTACTCGTTACCCAGGACACCAAGGAAGAGGAAGGACGTTTTCTACGTCACACGCTGGAAGACGCCGGCTGCGAGGTCATCCATCTCGACCCCAGCGTCCGCCGTACCGTGGGTGGTGCCGAGATCAGCCCCGAGCAAGTGGCCGGCGCTGCCGGCAAGACCATCGAGGAAGTGCGCGCGCTCGGCCACGAAGGCAAGTGCCAGGCGGTGATGATTGAAGGCACGCTCAAGTTAGCGTTGGAGCTTCACGCCAAGGAAGGGCTCAGCGGCGTGCTGGCCATCGGCGGTTCCATGGGCACCTCGCTCGCTGGCATCGTCATGCAGCAACTGCCCTACGGTTTGCCGAAACTCATTATCTCCACCATGGCCTCGGGCTTCACGCCGCCGTTCATCGGCGTGAAGGACATCACCATGCACAACGCGGTCTGCGACATCGCAGGCCTGAACTCCATTACCACCGAGGTTTACCGCAACGGCGCGCTGGCACTGGCCGGCATGGCGCACGGCTACAGCCCCGCCGTGGCGATGGGCAAGCCGCTCGTGCTGGTCAGCACCTTGGGGACCACCGAAGCCTGCGCACGCCGCGTTCGCAAGACGCTGGAAAGTGAAGGCTATGAAGTGATGGTGTTCCACACCACGGGCACTGGCGGCAAGACGCTCGATGCCATCGCCGCCGAGCGCGATGTCGCCTGCGTCGTGGACATGTCGCTGGTGGAAATCGTCGACCTCCTGAATGGTGGTATCTGCAGCGCCGGCCCGGATCGCGGCAAAGCCGCCGTGCAGCGCGGCCTGCCGGTCATCTTCGCGCCCGGCAACTGCGACTTCATCATCGCTGGCCCCATCGAAGACGCCAGCGCTCGCTACCCGGGCAAGCGTTACCACGTGCACAACCCGGCGCTCACCGCGGTGCGCACCGAAGAGGCCGAACTGGCTGGCGTGGCGCAACACATGGCGGGCCTGACGGCTGAAGCCAAGGGTCCCGTGCGCTTCTTCGTGCCACTGCACGGCTTCAGCAATCACGACAGCCCGGCGGGTCACATCCACGATCCTTCACTGCCGCCAGTGTTCGCACGGCACCTCGAGGCCGCAGTGGCTGGCCGCCATCCGATAACGCGCATAGACGCGCACATCAACGACGCGGCCTTCGCAGACGCACTCGTCGCTTGTGTGCATGAACTGACCGGCCGCGCGGGTGCACAGCATGGCTGACGACCGCGTATGGCTCACCGCGGAAGACGTGGCGGAAATCGTCACCATTCTCGACGGTAGCCCGTTCAATCAATTGGACTTGCGTACCACTCGCTTTCGCTTGCGGGTTGCTCGTGAACAAGCCGGCGAAGCAGCGGGCGAGTGGTCGCAGGCTTGGGACTGGGCCGACGGCGCCGCGCTACCGGGTGCAGCCGCCAGCGTGGCCGTCGTCGCGGCGACGTCAGCCGAAGACACCAGCGATGGTCTGGTGCGGGTCGCCGCGGCGTTGCCGGGAACGTTCTACCGCGCACCACAGCCAGGCGCGCCGGCGTTCGTGGAACCCGGCGACACCGTCACCGCAGAGACGGTCGTTGGCATCGTGGAAACCATGAAGCTCATGAACCCGGTGCATGCCGGCGTCGCGGGTACCGTGGATTCCATTCCGGCGGCAAATTCCGTCATGGTGGCCGCAGGCACTGCACTCGTGCGTATTCGCCCGGCATGATTCGTCGCCTCTTCATCGCCAATCGCGGCGAAATCGCCGTGCGCGTGCTGCGCACTGCGCAGCGTCTTGGCATCACCACCATCGCCGGCGTGTCCGCTGCCGATCGGCATAGCTTGGTGGCGAAACTGGCAGACGAAGTCGCGCTCATCGGTCCGGCACCCTCGAGCGAAAGCTATCTGAATGTCGGCGCCGTCACCGCCGCGGCAGTCGCCGCGCGGGCCGATGCCGTCCATCCTGGTTATGGCTTTCTTTCCGAGAACGCCAGCTTCGCTCAAGCGCTGGCGGCAGCTGGCATTACTTTCGTCGGCCCGAGCCTCGAGAGTCTCGCAGCCATGGGCGACAAACTGCGGGCTCGCAGCGTGGCCATGGAAGCGGGCTTACCAGTCGTACCCGGCGGTGAAGCAGCCACGCGTGAACAAGCCCGCGAACGGGCGGCCATCACCGGCTATCCGTTGCTCATCAAGGCAGTTGCGGGTGGCGGTGGACGCGGCATGAAGCGCGTGGACGACCCGGCGCAACTCGAATCGCAAATCGATCTGGCGATGGCCGAGGCGCTCGCCGCCTTCGGTGACAGCCGCATCTACGTCGAGCGTTTCGTTGCTCGCGGGCGGCATGTGGAAGTACAGGTGCTAGGCGATGGCCAACGCGCCATCCACCTCGGCAGCCGCGACTGTTCCATCCAGCGGCGCTTCCAGAAACTCGTTGAAGAAGCGCCAGCGCCGGGCATTCCCGCAGACCGTCACGCGGCGCTGCTGAGCGCCGCCGTGCGCCTCGCGGAGCACTTGGGCTATCGCGGTGCCGGCACCGTCGAGTTCCTCGTGGATGCCGAAACCTTCGACTTCTTCTTCCTCGAGATGAACGTCCGTTTGCAGGTGGAGCACCCCGTCACCGAGGCCATCACCGGCATCGACCTCGTCGAGCAGCAACTGCTGGTCGCTGACGGGCTGCCGCTGGGCTGGCGTCAGGACCAAATCGTGCTGCGCGGCCATGCCATGGAAGTGCGCCTGAACGCCGAAGACTGGCAACAGGGCTTTCGCCCCTCCCCCGGCCAAGTGAAGTCGGCGCACTGGCCTGCGGGCCCTGGCGTGCGCGTGGACAGCCACCTGACTGGCCCGGGTGAAGTACCACCCTATTACGATTCGCTGGCCGGGAAACTCATTGTGTATGGCGTAGACCGCGCCGCGGCACTGGCCCGGCTGGTGACGGCACTGCCGACCATAGAACTGGAAGGCCTCGCGACAACGCGCGACCTGCACCGGCGTATTGCTGCAGACGCGCGATTTGTCGCTGGCGGTGTTGATACCCGTTTCTTCGATGGCTTCCTGGAGCAACCCGCCCGTGGCTGAAGTCCGCCTTGTCGATGTCACCATGCGCGACGGCAACCAGAGCCTCTGGGGTGCCACAGGCCTGAGCACTGCGCAAATGCTGCAGGTCGCAGGTCTCACGGATCGCGCCGGCTTTGCTGCCATCGACTTCACCTCCTCGACGCACATGGCCGTGGCCGTGCGTTACTTCCGTAACAATCCTTGGGAACGCATCCGGCGCATGCGCGCGGCCATGCCGCGTACGCCGTTGCAGTTCATCACCACCGGCCTGCGCTTCATTGCTTGGCAGCAGGCCGATCCGGATTTCATGCGTTTGGTGTATCGCCACCTGCAGCGCAACGGCATCCGCCGCTTCATCATGCTGGACCCGATGCATGACGCCGATGCCGTCTTGGAAGCGGCCCGACTCATCAAGGAGGAAGGCGAAGCGGAAGTGATGGGTGCCCTGACCTTCACGCTGTCCGATTTGCATGACGACGCGTTCTACGCCGGCTTCGCCCGCACGCTCGCGGCCAGCCCGCTCATCGACTTGTTCTACCTGAAGGATCCGGGCGGACTCATGTCGCCTGAGCGCGTCCGCACGTTGGCGCCGGCAGTCAAGGCCGCCATCGGTGACAAGCGCCTCGAGATACACGCCCACAACACCATCGGGCTGGGGGGGTTGTCGAGCCTGGCCGCCGCAGACCTTGGCTTCATCACTGCCGTGCACGTCGGCATAGGCCCGGCAGGCGATGGCAGCTCGCTGCCGGAAGCCTTGTCGATGGTGGCCAACCTGCGCGCCGCGGGGCATGACGTATTGGTGGACGACGAGGTACTCGCGAAACTCGACGACTACTGGTGGCGTCTGGCCCGGGCCGAAGGCTTGCTGCCCGGAACGCCGCAGCGTTTCGATGCCAGCTTCCTGCGCCACCAGATTGCGGGCGGCGTCATGACCACCACGCTGCGCCAACTCGAAGAGTTATCGCTTGGGCATCGCATGGCCGATGTCATCGCCGAAACCGAACGGGTTCGCGCGGAACTGGGACAACCCATCATGGTGACGCCATTCCCCCAGATGGTAATGAGCCAAGCCTTGGCCAACGTCATGGGCGCGCGGCGCTATGCACAGGTGTCGGACCAGATCATCCGCTACGTACTCGGCAAGTTCGGTCGCCCCACGCGGCCAGTCGACCCAGCCGTGTTCGCCACCATCATGGACCGCCCCCGTGCACGCGAACTGGAAAACGAAAGCAGCTTCCCCACGCTGGACGAACTACGCCACCGCTTCGGCAAGCATCTGGACGAAGAAGAGTTCCTGCTGCGTGCCGTGATGCCCGGCGACCAAGTGGATGCCATGCTGGCCGCTGGCCCAAGTCGCGCCACCTACACGCCGGAAATCGCCCCAGTGCTAAAACTGCTGCGGCAAGTAGTCGACGGTGCCGGCAAGCCCGGCGGCGTCCGCGACCTCGTTGTGGAGCGCAGCGACTTCCGTCTCGCGCTGCACGCCGGGCCCAGCTTGCGCTGATCCGCCTTACAACCCGTCCAGGATGAACTGATGTCCCACGCTTTCTCGAACGCGCTCGTCAAACGTCTGCGCGCCGCACAAGGGTTCATCTTCGACATGGACGGTACGCTCGTGCTGGGCGATGCCGCCTCCGGCGGACACAACCCGCTGCCGGGAGCGGTGGACTTGTTGGCCGCGCTGCGCAGTCGCGGCGTGCCCTTCCGCGTGTTCACCAATGGCACGGCGAAGCCGCCGGCCACGTATGCAGCGGGCCTGCGCAAAGTGGGTTTTGACTTGCGCGATGAAGAGATGATGACCCCCTCCACTTCCGCGGCGCAGTGGTTCCTCAAGCAAGGCATCGGTAAGGTGCGCGTGCTGGGCCTCGACGGCGTGGCGCAGCCCCTCGTGGCAGCCGGCATCGAAGCCGTTGGTCCCACCGCGGAAGCCGAAGGCGTAGAAGCCGTCTATACCGGCTGGTTCAAGGAGTTCACCTTCCCGGCACTGGAAGCGGCCTGCCAAGACCTCTGGAACGGCGCGCGCCTGACCACCGCTTCGAATGTACCGTTCTTCGCTACGGCCACGGGCCGAGCCATCGGCTCGAGCTTCGCCATCAACGCCATGCTGAAAGCCATGACCGGCAAACAGGCCCGTGTGCTCGGCAAGCCCTCGGTAGATGCTTTTCGCGTAGCCATGCAGTCGATGGGCTTGCCACGCATGGCTGCCCCCAAGATGGTGGTGGTGGGCGACGACCCTGCCCTGGAAATGCGCATGGCGGTCAGCGCCGGCGCCTATGGCGTCGGCATGACCACGGGCCTGATGAAGCGCAGCACAGTGCGCGGCCTTGCTGCTGCAGAACGACCCCACGCCTTGCTGGAAAGTTTGGAAGGGCTGGCCGACAAACTACGCTGAAGCGCCTCGCTCAGCGGCCGCGGACAAACTCCGCGACGCGCGCGACGATGGGGCTCTTCGTGCGATAGATGCGAGCGAACGCGCCAACCGTGACCCCGTGGTCACCGTCGACCCATATTTCTTCCACCGGAGCGCCAACCTCACGCATCCGTGCCGCTAGCGAACGGGTGTTGTGTGGGTTCACGGTGGTGTCGTCACGCCCCATGATGAGCAAGGAACGGGGCGCAGTCGCCGTCACGAAGTTCACGGGCTGGGCGTCGCGCTCGCGTTCAGGCGAACCGGCGAAGGTACCCTTCAGCAACGGCGTGTTGAGCTGAAAATCATAAGGCCCAGAAAGACCGACATACCCGGCGATGATGGCAGGCGTGAGGCCGTGACGGGCTAAATAACGATTGTCGTAGGCGGTCAGCGCCGTCAGGTGAGCGCCGGCGCTATGCCCCATCAGGAACAAACGGCCCGGGTCGCCGCCCCACTCCGCTGCATGGGTGTGCGCGAAGGCTACAGCCGCTGCCACATCATTGGCGAAGTCCGGGAAGCGCACCTCTGGCATGAGGCCGTAGTTCGCCAACACCGCCACAAACCCTTGCTGCGCGAGCGCCTGTCCCACCCAACGGTAGAGCTGCTTGTCGCCAGACATCCAACTACCACCGTGAACGAACACCACCACCGGCAAGGGACCCATCAAGGGCTTCCCCGCAGCGTCCAACGGACGATAGACATCGCAACGCTGGCGCTCGCCGGCGCCATACGCCAATTCCACTACCGGCACGTCGCCGTTTTCCACCAGGTTGGCGGCCCCTAGCAACTGGTTGGTGGTGCACCCGGAAAGTGTCGCCATCATCGGCACACTCACCGCTACCGCGCCCCAACCAAGGAATTGCCTGCGATTCATGCTATGTCTCCCAACAGTTCCAGAGCAGGCACGGGCCACAAGCCCCGCGCCACCAACCATTCCCGCGCCTCGGTCGCATCTTCCCGGAACCAGCGCGCGGCGCTGCCCAAACGGAAGGTGTAACCCCAGGCATCCATATCCGCACACATGCGCTCCGCGCCACAGCCGGGCACAGCGGACGCGAGGGACACCTGCAGATAAAGCACCGCGTCTTCTTCAGCGAAATCGCCGCCCGCATCCGTATCTAGCACAGCACGACGCTCGCTCCCCATGCACAGTGCATGGCTTGCCTCATGCAACAAGGAATGCACCGGCGTGTCGGCGCGCGCATGGACCGTATCGTGCCGCAAACCGGCTTCCGGCGCGCCCCAGTAAGAATGCGAAATGGGCTGCGACAGAGGCACTTCCACCAGCTGCAAGCCTAACGCACTCAGCAAACGCTGGAGCACAGGGAAACCCACCTCGGCACACAGCATCACGAGGCGAACCTAGCCGCTTTCATTGGAATGCAACCCGCCACGACCTCATCTTGGGCGCCTTAGCGAAGCACGGCCAAGCGACGGGTGATCAGCGCAGCCAAGTCGCGCGCCAACGCAGCACGTACTTGCTCCTGTTCCTGCTCCTTGGCCAATAGCGCGGTTTCGTCGTAGCTGAGCGAGCGCGTGAGTGTCAGCTCCTGGCGCGGCAACAATTCCTGTCCACCCGCATCCACCCGGAACTCAGCGGTGTAATACACCTCCACTTCCCGCGGCGTGTTGCGCGCCGACACCGAAAGAATTCGCCGGCCGCTTTCATCGCGCAACAGGCGCAAGGTGGCGGTGGGCGCACCCTCTGCCGGCACTAGCCGTGCACCAGCCAATGCGAGGCTGTCGCGCAGGGCCAACTGCAGGTCCGAATAGCGATCGGGAGCCACGAACTCCAGCGCAGCGAGCCGCGGCGATACCTGCACTGCTCCCTGCAGGTGGAAGCCGCAAGCAGAGACCAACAAGGCACCCAAGGTGGCAAGACCGAGCGAACGCAAGCGCATGGACAGTCTCCGGTCAGACAAAAGAGCAATAACCAAAGGACACAGGCATCAGACCACGATGTTGGCAAGCTTGCCGCGTACATAGACAAATTTCTTCAAGGCCTGGCCAGCCACGAACTTGGCCACTTCAGGGTTGGACAAAGCAGCTTCACGCACCGTCGCCTCGTCGGCATCGGCCGCTACCGTGACCTTGCCACGCAGTTTGCCATTCACCTGTACGACCACCTCGAGGCTGTCACGAACCAAGGCCGAAGAATCGTGCTCGGGCCAACGACGATCAATGAGGGCATCCGCATGGCCTAGCGCGTGCCACAAGGCATGCGTGGCATGCGGCACCACGGGCGAGAGCACCGTGACGACAATCTCCAGCGCTTCCTGCGTCACCGCACGGCCCTGCGGCGTGGCGTCGTCGAACTTCGCCAGCGCGTTCATGAATTCCATGACGGCAGCGATGGCGGTGTTGAACACGCGCCGGCGCCCGAGGTCGTCTGTCACTTTCACCAGCAACTGGTGCGCCAACCGACGCATCTCGCGCTGGGCTGGCGTGAGCGCCGCCACGTTGAGGGGCGCAAGCACCGTCCCTGTTACGGCCGCGGCATGGACCGCCACCGCACGCCACAGACGCTTCATGAAACGGTAGGCGCCTTCCACACCTTCATCCGACCACTCAAGCGTCTGCTCGGGAGGCGCGGCGAACATCATGAACAAGCGCGCCGTATCGGCCCCGTACTCGTTCACTAGCGCCTGCGGATCAACGCCGTTATTCTTACTCTT
>CAIOHZ010000064.1 GCA_903858165.1 uncultured Pseudomonadota bacterium | reverse complement strand
CGCCTGCAGTCCGACTACGCCCCGGCGGGGGACCAGCCCGAGGCCATCAGGCAACTCGTAGAGGGCATCGAGGACGGACTGAAGCACCAGACTTTGCTTGGCGTCACAGGCAGCGGCAAGACCTACACGATTGCAAACGTCATCCAACGCATCCAGCGCCCGACCATAGTAATGGCGCATAACAAGACGCTGGCGGCGCAGTTGTACGGCGAGTTCAAGGAGTTCTTTCCGGACAACGCCGTCGAGTATTTCGTTTCCTACTACGATTACTACCAGCCTGAAGCTTACGTGCCGTCTTCTGATACCTTCATCGAGAAAGACGCTTCGGTGAATGACCATATCGAGCAGATGCGGTTGTCTGCCACCAAGGCGCTGCTGGAACGCAGGGACTGCATCATCGTGGCTACGGTTTCCTGCATCTACGGTCTCGGTGACCCGCAGGCTTATCTTTCGATGGTGCTACATCTCGTGCGCGGCGATGAAATCGACCAGCGCAAGTTACTGAAGCGACTGGCAGACATGCAGTACACGCGTAACGATATGGATCTGCATCAAGGCACCTACCGAGTACGCGGCGACCTCATCGATATCTTCCCAGCGGAAAGCGAGCGCGAGGCCGTTCGCGTAGAACTGTTCGACGACCGCATTGACACGCTGTGCTGGTTCGACCCACTCACCGGCGAGACGCTACGCAAGGTGGCGCGTCTCACTGTGTATCCGTCATCGCACTACGTCACCCCAAAGGAGCGCTTGGGGGTGGCCGTGGAGCAGATTCGCGAAGAACTGCACGGGCGTTTGGCAGAGCTCACCGGTGCGCACAAGTTGGTCGAGGCGCAGCGGTTGGGGCAACGCACGCAGTACGACATCGAGATGATTGGTGAGCTGGGCTATTGCCCGGGCATCGAGAACTACTCGCGCTACCTCTCTGGGCGCGCGTCGGGCGAGCCGCCACCGTGTTTGTTCGACTATCTACCGGACGACTCCCTGCTGGTCATCGACGAAAGTCACGTGACCGTTTCGCAGGTAGGCGCCATGTACCGTGGTGACCGCTCCCGCAAGGAAACGCTGGTGGAGTACGGCTTCCGCCTGCCTTCGGCACTCGACAACCGGCCGCTGAAGTTCGAAGAATGGGAGCGCCTGTCGCCGCAGACCATCTTCGTTTCGGCCACGCCTGGTAAGTATGAGGGCGAGCACTGTCGCGGTGCGGTGGTGGAGCAACTGGTGCGGCCGACTGGGTTGATAGACCCCGAGGTCGATATTCGCCCGGTGCGTACCCAGGTCGATGATGTGCTAGGTGAGATTCGTCTCGTGGTGGTGAAGAACGAGCGCGTACTCATCACCACGCTCACTAAGCGTATGTCAGAGGACCTCACGGAGTTCTTGCACGAACATGGGGTGCGGGTACGCTACTTGCACAGCGACATCGACACTGTGGAGCGCATGGAAATCTTGCGCGACCTGCGGCTCGGCAAGTTCGATGTGCTGGTGGGTATTAACCTGCTGCGTGAAGGGCTGGACTTGCCCGAGGTTTCACTCGTGGCCATTCTAGACGCAGACAAAGAAGGCTTCCTACGCTCGGAAGGCTCACTTATTCAGACCATTGGCCGTGCGGCGCGCAACGTGAATGGCCGTGCCATTCTGTACGCCGACCGCATCACCGGTTCCATGGAGCGCGCGCTTGCCGAAACCTCGCGCCGCCGCACCAAGCAGTTAGAACACAATGTCAAGCACGGCATCACGCCGCAGGGTATTCAGAAAAAGATTGCGGATGTGATGTCGCTGGGTGCCGGCTACGATACGACTGCCGGCGAGCTCGGTAGTGTTAAGGGTGGCGGCAAGGGTAAGGGCAAGAAGGGCCCACAGCCCGTGCTCACGCCCGAGCAAATGGCCAAACGCATCAAGCAAATGGAAACGCGCATGCAGCAGCACGCACGCAACCTTGAGTTCGAAGAAGCCGCTCGGCTGCGTGATGAAATTGGCGAGCTGCGCAACGAAATGCTCGGTGTAGGCAAACCGGGCATGGCCAAGCGAGCCGGGTGACTGCATGAGCCGGGCATTCTTCTTTGCGGTGCTGATGGCTGGTGTTCTTTGGCTGGCGCCTCCGGTACAGGCAGCGACCGACACCGCTAAACCGAATGCGGTATGGCCCACGGTGCAGAAGCCGCGCTCACTGCGTTTAGCCGATGAGAAACGCATCGCGGCCATTGTTGCGAGCATGACTTTGCGCGAGAAAGTTGGACAGATGACGCAGGCGGAAATCCGTTCGGTCACACCAAGGGACGTTCAGCATTACTCGCTGGGTTCGGTATTGAACGGCGGTGGTGCCTGGCCGCAAATGAACCGGCAGGCGGCAGTCGGGGATTGGTTGGCGCTGGCGCAACGCTTCCACACCGCGTCCTTGGCCAGCAGTGCAGGTATTCCCGTCCTGTGGGGCACGGACGCCGTACACGGCCATAACAACGTCTTCGGCGCGACGCTGTTCCCCCATAACATTGGCTTGGGTGCTGCGCACGACCCGGCCTTGGTGGAGCAAGTAGGCCGTGCTGTCGGTGCGGCAGTTCGTGCCACCGGTATTCGCTGGGTGTTCGCGCCGACGCTTGCCGTCGCTGCCAACGCGCGCTGGGGCCGTACCTACGAGAGTTTTTCGGCGGATCCGGCACTGGTCGAGGACTACGCGCGGGCTTATGTTCGCGGCTTGCAGGGTAATTTTCGCAGCGATGGCAACGTGTTGGCTACGGCAAAGCACTTCATCGGCGACGGTGGCACGTTTCAGGGCGTCGACCGGGGCGAGACGCGCGTTACTGAGAGTGAGCTCGCCATGCGACATGGCCGTGGCTATGTGGGCGCACTTGAGGCGGGCGTACAGACGGTGATGGCCTCCTACAACAGTTGGCAGAACACCGCCTTGGATGGCGGGACGACCCAGCCGATAGGGAAGATACACGGCAACCCGTATTTGCTCACCACCGTGCTCAAGCAGCATTGGGGTTTCGACGGGTTCGTGGTTTCCGACTGGAACGCCATCGAAGAAGTGCCCGGCTGCCGCAAGAATTCCTGCGCTGCGGCCATCAATGCCGGCGTGGACATGGTGATGGTGCCCGAGGACTGGCGCCAGTTCATCGACAATACTGTCGAGCAGGTGGAGCGGGGTGACATTCCGCAGGCTCGAATCGACGATGCCGTCACCCGAATATTGCGTGTGAAGCTCCGTGCGGGCGTCATGGATGACGTGCCCAGTGCGCGCCCGGCGGCAAGCCGGTTTGCCGGCAAGCAGGTCTCGTTGCAGTCGCAGGCCTTGGCGCGCCAAGCGGTACGGCAGTCTTTGGTGCTGCTGAAGAATGAACGCCATGCTTTGCCGCTGCGCCGCGGTGGGCGCTGGCTCGTCGTGGGGGCGCTGGCGGACAGTTTGCCTGCCCAGGTGGGTGGCTGGTCCCTGACTTGGCAGGGCAACGACACCACGAATGTCGACTTCCCTCAGGGCACAACGGTCCTCGGCGCCTTGCGTTCGGCTGGGGCCCGTGAAGTGGTTTACTCCGCGGATGGGCTGAGCGGGGTCCACGGGACTTTTGATGCGGTCATCGCGGTCATCGGGGAAACGCCGTACGCCGAAACTGCCGGGGACGTACGCGCGCCCGCGCCCTTGTCTTTGGCTGCGGTGGCCCCTCAGGCGCAAGATTTGCTGGAGCGCGCTGCCAGCCATGGCGCTCCCTTGGTATCGGTGCTGCTCACCGGAAGGCCGCTGGAGAGCCGCGAGGCGTTAGCCCGCTCGGACGCATTCGTGGTCGCGTGGTTGCCCGGCACGGAAGGCGGCGGGATTGCCGATGTTTTGGTAGAAAAAAGCCACGGACGTGCGCACTACCGTTTCACCGGGCGTTTACCGTTCCCCTGGCCCTCCTGCGGCTCGCCGGAAGCGGACTGCGCGCCGCAGTTTCCCACGGGGTTCGGTCTGCCCTAGCCCGCAGGCTCGGCGGCTTTTGCTTGCCGTGGCTTCTCTCGGTGAGTACAATCCTGCCTCCCCGAAAGGGCGCGTAGCTCAGCGGTAGAGCACTTCCTTGACATGGAAGGGGTCACAGGTTCGATCCCTGTCGCGCCCACCACTAAAAATACAATAGCGTTCCAACGCGTGGTTAGGGCTTCCCCCCCCAGATGTCCCCTCCAGATGTAATGTTTGGTAAGGTTTGGGCGAAGCGTTCCTGTTTACTAGCCCCTGTTTAATAGCGAAAGGGGTAGTGGCCGAAGGTCGCTTTACCCCTTCTCGGCCCTGAGGCTCGGGATTGTGTACATCTCGTTGTCATCTTTTTTGTTCTAATGTCAGGGCAAACGTTCTCGATTGTTGCATCGGCAATTCCCTTAGTATTTGGTCAGGCAATGCCTGACCGGGCTTCTGGCGCGGTCCGTTAGATCGATGTTTGGCTTTCTGCCACCTATGAGTGATTCGTAATGACAGCTGAATTTCGTGCTTCCCTGTCAGATATCGAGGCTTTGCTGGCGCCGCTTGCCGAAGAACTGGCGTTCATTTCCCCCGGCTCTGACGGGGGTCTCTTGGCAATCAACGCGATCATCATGGATTTGGAAGGCTTGTCTCCCGACGAGCTTCCGCCGCAGGTAGCGGTCGCTGTTGGCACCGCGCGGGTTTGGCTCGACACCATTCTTGACGGTACGGGTCAGTTCACTGACGAGGCCGTGGCGTTTTTCCAGGAATGGCACGACTGGATGACGGAGGCGCTGACGGCCGCGCATACCGGCACGCCCCCTCCGGCTTGGCCGGTGGCTTGGGTCCTGGCGGCACCAGCCGTCGTGGCTCCCCCCGCGCCGTTAGCGCCTGCCGCTGCCCCACCCCAAGTAGCAGCTCCGGAACCTGCGGCAGAAGTTGCCGCTCAGACAGCCTTCGGTGCTCCTGAAGAGCGGTCGATTACGCTCAACATTGCCGCTGATGGCGATTTGCTCCGTGAATTCCACAGCGAATCCATGGAACTGTTGCAGACCATTGAGCAGGGTCTGCTCGTGCTCGAGGAGAATCCTCAAGACACCGGTACGATCAACTCCATCTTCCGGGCGTTTCATACTTTCAAGGGCGGCGCGGGGTTCCTGCACCTGGACGCCATGCGAGATCTCGCTCACGAACTCGAATCGCTGCTTGACGCCATCCGTCGCGGCGAACGCAGCGTGTCGATGTCCACCATCGACGCCATCCTCGGTGGCACCGACGCGCTGGCGCTGTACATTCGTGAAATCGGCGAACAGATGAACGGAGTCAATGCGGGCGCGCCCATCGTTGTGCCGACCTCCCAACTCATTCTGCGGGTACAGGCTGCGCTGCGTGGCGAACCGGACCCGGTGGTGGTGCCTGTCGTTCTGCCTGCCGCTGTCGCAGCGGAACCTCCGGGGCCGTCTATCGAAGTCCTCCCTGCCACGCCTTTGGCCACGCCCATGGCCACGCCCATGGCCCAGTCGGCCGTGGCTACGCCTGTTTCGTCCCTAGCCGCTGTCGTGCCTGTGCCTGCTCCGGTGACGGTGGCTGCCGCGCCCAAGGCGCCAGCCCCGCGCGCTGCTGCGGCGCCAGCCCGTAACGACGCCGACAGAGATGGCGCGGCTGGATTCGTCAAACTGGAAACCAGCAAGTTAGACAGCCTCATCAACTTGGTTGGCGAACTGGTGATCGCGCAGTCCATGGTGTTGCAGAACCCGGACGTGCAGAACATCAACAGTTTGGAGTTGGTCCGCAGTGTCCGACAGCTCAGTCGCGTCACCAAGGAGTTGCAGCGCAACGCCACTTCGCTCCGCATGGTGCCCATTCGCGGGCTGTTCAAGAAGATGGGCAGACTCGTTCGCGACCTCGCCATTAATACCCAGAAGCAAGTTCAGCTGGTTCTTGACGGTGAGGAGACTGAACTCGACCGCAACATCGTTGACAAGATGGCAGACCCGCTCATCCACATGATCCGCAATGCCATTGACCACGGCCTGGAGTCTCCCGCAGAGCGGGTGGCTGCCGGCAAGTCTGCGCTCGGTACCATTCGTCTTTCCGCTTCGCATGCGCGTGGTGGAATCGTCATCCGCATCGATGACGATGGTCGTGGTCTGAACGGTGAGCGCATCCTGCGCAAGGCCATCGAGAAAGGTTTGATCCATTCGGAACTGGGATTGAGCGAGTCCGAGGTGTATTCCTTGATTTTCCTGCCGGGGTTTTCGACGGCGGAAAAGGTGACGGACTTGTCTGGACGCGGCGTCGGCATGGATGTGGTGCGCGGCAGTATCGAGAGCTTGCGTGGCAAGGTCGAGACGCAATCCGCGCTTGGCGTGGGTACCACCTTCAAGATTTTGCTGCCACTCACGCTCGCCATCATCGACGGTCTTTTGGTCGGGGTCGGCGAGGAGCGTTACATCATTCCCACCCTCTCGGTCCGGGAGTCGTTCCGTCCGCATGCTGGTATGGTTACTTCGGTGCAGGGGCGCGGCGAAATGGTCGCGGTCCGCGGGCGGCAGACGCCCGTATTGCGTCTTGGTGCCTACATCGGCACCACCTCACACAGCACTCGCCCCGAAGACGGCATTCTCATAGTCGTTGAATCGGGCGACCAGTCACGTGCCTTGCTGGTAGATGAACTCATCGGCAAACAGGAAGTCGTTATCAAGAGCCTCGGCCATGCCTTTGAGCAGCAGAACATCGTCGCTGGTGGTGCCGTGCTCGGCGATGGCTGGATAGGCCTCATTCTCGATGTTGACACCTTGGTCCGCTTGCCCCAAAACACGCGTGCACCTGTCCTGACTAATTCTGCAGGTAACCACTAATGACCGACATTTCCGCAACGAATATCCCGATGGCTGCGGGTGCTGGCAGGTACCTCACGTTCATTCTGGGGGCCAGTTCCTACGGTATTCCGGTGCTTAATGTCCGGGAAATCATCCGGCTTAGCCCGATTACGCCCGTGCCAAAGATGCCGCATTACATCAAGGGCGTTATCAATCTGCGCGGCACTGTGGTCGCCGTCTTGGACCTGCGGTCCAAGTTTGAAATGCCCACTATTCCCTATGGTGAGCGCACCTGCATTGTAGTCATTCAGGTGCCGGGCAGCACGGGCGGCAACATTCTCATGGGTGCAGTCGTTGACGCCGTCGAGGAAGTCGTCAGTCTCGCCGCGAACGAGATCGAGCCGACGCCGGACTTCGGCGGCATGCCCGACACGCAATACATCCTTGGTATCGCCACCATCCGCGGCGGCGTCAAGACGCTGCTCAATATCCAAAAGATTTTCCTTGAAGACGGCAGTGTCGCGATGCACGGAATTACGCCGCAAACCCTTTCCAACGTAACTGAGTGATCGCCAACATGAACAACTGGACCTTGTCTCGACGGATTACTACCGGCTTTGCCATCTTGATGGTTTTTATCCTGACGGTGGGTGGCTATTCCCTCACCCGAATGTCCAACATGTCCGAGTCGTTGGCGAATATGGCTGACAACTCGCTCCCGAGCATTCTCCTGCTCACTGCTCTCCGTTCCGACGCGAAGAGTTTGGTCATCGATGAAGAACGCCTGGCCGGTGCTGCTGAGGAGGACCGCGCGGATATCGAGGCCGCCATACGCTCCACCACAGCGGCTATTGAAAAGCATTTGGCGGACTACGAAAAAAACCTGCTCTTTGACGCAGAGGATGCGCGCCTCTTCGAAGAGGTCAAGTCGTCCTTGAAGGCCCAGGGCGCGGCCATGCAGAAGGAACATGAGCTCTTCAAAAGAGGCGCTTCGGCCGCGGATGTGTATCGTTTCAAGAAAGATACCGTCGAGCCGACCACTGAGCGCGCATTGAAGGCTATCGAATCCAACGTCGCCTACAACGCAAAAGTCGGTATTGTCTCCGCCGATGACGGAAAATCCAGCGCAACTTTGGGTGTTCGCGTCGTCAGTATTATTCTCGTCATCAGCATTTTATTCTCGGCAGGCTTTGCGTGGCTCATCATCCGCTCGGTCAACAAGGCGCTTTCCGAAGTGACCGACGACCTCGACCGTGGTGCATTGCAAACGTCTTCTGCCGCCAGCCAGGTTTCCATGGCCAGCCAGCAGTTGTCTTCCGGTGCTGCAGAGCAAGCCTCGGCGGTACAGGAAACTAGCGCCTCGCTCGAGGAAATGTCCAGCATGGTACGGTCGACTGCGGACAACGCTCAGAAGGCCAAGGTTCTTGCGGCAGAAGCGCGTTCGGTGGCTCAGGCGGGTAGCCAGACCATGACGGCGATGCTCACGGCGATGCAGGAAATCGATACTTCCAGCTCTGATATCGCCAAAATCGTCAAGAACATTGACGAAATTGCTTTCCAGACCAACATCCTCGCCCTCAACGCAGCGGTGGAAGCGGCACGAGCTGGCGAGGCTGGCGCCGGCTTTGCGGTGGTGGCCGACGAAGTTCGCTCTTTGGCCCAGCGCAGCGCCGCAGCGGCTAAGGAAACGGCAGACAAAATCGACGCTGCTATCGCCAGCAGTCGCCGTGGCTCTACCTCGAGCAGCGAAGTGGAGCGTGCGCTCATCCAAATTACCGAGAAGGTGGCGGCAACAGACGTTCTCGTCGCGGAGATTGCCAAGGCGGCGAGCGAGCAAGCGCAAGGCATCTCTCAGGTCAGTGTCGCCGTTTCGCAAATGGACAAAGTTTCGCAAGCCAATTCTGCGTCTGCCGAAGACAGTGCGAGCGCCGCCGAGGAACTGAATGCGCAGTCTGAGGTTCTAAGGGAGTCGGTTGGCAAGCTTCGCGCTCTGGTGGGTGGCCACGCTGCAGCGCAGGCTGCCTCGGCTTCTGGGTCTCGCTACGGAGCCCCGATTTCGCCGGTGGCCTGGCCCGGTAACGCTGGTGCCCGCCAGGCGACGCAGCGCCCGGTGCCGGCATTGGGTATGGCACGTCCGAATCGTTCGCTGGGCAGCATCCCCATGCCCGATCCGTCATCGGATGGCTCTATCGACGGTTCGTTCCGGAAGTTCTCGTGACGGATAAGGTCCGTGCAGTCGGCCCATGAAGTCGTCCGGCGAAGAATTTTCGCGAGAGGCCTACGACACCATCGTGGGTCTCGTCTACTCGCGCAGCCGTATCTGCGTTGGGGTTGGCAAGCAGGTGTTGCTTGCTAACCGCTTGCGTAGCCGTCTGCGTGAACTCGGTATAAGTTCCTTCGATGCTTATTGCGCTTTGTTGAAGTCAGGGAGGAATCAGGCCGAGGTCGACGTCCTCGTCGACCTAGTCACCACGAACCATACCCAATTCTTCCGGGAGCCCGACCATTTCCGTTATTTGACGGACCGCTGGCTCGTTGACGCCGCTCCTGAATTGGAACGGACCGGCACGCCGTTGAAGGTTTGGTCTGCTGCCTGCTCATCCGGTGAAGAACCGTATACCCTCTCGATCGTGCTGGCAGAGTTCCTCCGCGCCTACCCGAAGGTTGACTGGCAGATTACCGCTTCGGACATTTCGGCGAGGATGGTCGACCGCGCTCGGGCCGGAATCTACGCCACAGGTGCGTTGAATCAGGTTCCTGAAGCGCTGTTGAAGGCTTACTTCGAGGAAGGTATCGGTAGTTATGCCGGCAGCTGTCGCATGGTCGAATTGCTGCGGTCCCGGGTGCAGGTGGAGAGAATTAACCTCTTTCAGTCGGCGTATCCGGTCGGCCTCGGCTATCAGATCATCTTCTGCAGAAATGCCCTGATCTACTTCGACGAACCCTCGCGGTTGGAAGCGGTGCAGCGCCTGACGCGCCATCTCGCGCGTGGCGGATTGCTCGTTATCGGTTATTCTGAAAGTCTGACCGGACTCAACCACGGGCTTGTCAGCCTGCAGCAAGGCATTTACCAGCGGCCATGACAATCCTCACCCGTCCATTATTCGGCAACTCGGCGCAGACACGAAAGATTCGTGTGCTCGTCGTCGACGACTCTGCCTTGGCTAGACGAGCTATCGTCGATGCCCTGTCGCATGATGCTGCCATTGAAGTGGTCGGTGTCGCCAGCGACCCGTACGTGGCCCGCGATCGGATTTTGGAGCTCCAGCCGGATGTCATCACGCTGGACCTTGAGATGCCGCGGATGGACGGCCTTACTTTCCTACGGATTCTGCAGGAACATCATCCGCTACCGGTAGTAGTGGTCAGTTCCCTAACCCAGGCTGGTTCCGAGATGGCTTTGGCGGCCCTCGAAGCGGGGGCTATCGACGTCATCGGCAAGCCCGATGGCAGCCGTTCGCTCGGGGCCATTGCCCGGCAACTGGCGCATGTCGTTAAGGCGGCGGCACGTTCCCAGCGTAGCCGTTTGCGAGAAGTCGTGAATGAACGGGAAGCCGTAGGCGTAGCTGCCGAGTCTTATTCAGACAAGCAGATTCTCCTGATTGGCTCTTCGACCGGGGGCGTCGAGGCCCTGCGTTATTTGCTGCCGCGACTGCCCGCTGGGCTGCCGCCCATTGTCATTGTTCAACACATTCCCGCGCACTTTTCGCGGACCATGGCGGAACACCTCAATGCTTTGTGCCCTTACCAGGTTCGTGAGGCTGTCGATGGCGATGATCTGCGCTCAGGACTGTGTCTCGTGGCGCCCGGCGACTTCCACCTCGTCTTGACGAAGAAGGCTGGGCGCGGTTTCGGGGTGCGGTTGACGCGTTCTCCGCCGGTTCATTATTGCCGTCCGTCAGTAGACGTGATGTTCCGCTCGGGAGCCGAGCAAGCGGGCGCTAATGCGGTAGCGCTGCTGCTGACGGGAATGGGTTCGGACGGTGCCCGTGGTATGCAACTGCTGCGCGGCGCCGGTGCTCGCACCATCGCTGAATCCGAGGAGTCCTGCGTTGTCTTTGGCATGCCTCGCGCTGCCATCGAACTAGGGGCGGCGGAGCAGGTATTGCCATTGCAACGCATGCCACAGGCAGTTCTTCGTGCCTTGGCTGAAGGGGCTAAGCGATGACTAGTGTTCTGACTATCCCCGACCTTGAGGCCCTCGCGGCGAAAGCCGTTATCGATGTACTTAAGACTCAGTTCAAGATTGAGCACTTGCAGCACGGCGAGGAGGTGGCGGTTGCCGACGCAGCGGCCTCGCTGGCTGGGCTTCCAGTTGCGCGGATGCCTTTACATGGTACGGGTGTCGAGGGTTCCGTAAGCGTTCGGATTGGCAGTGTGCTTGCGGCGCGCATGCTGGAAACCATGGTCGGGCAGCCCATCCCTCCGGAAGAACTCGATGCTGCGCTCGAAGACCTAGCGCGCGAATTGTGCAACATGTTGGCTGGGCGGCTCAGCGCGTATCTCGCGGAGATGGGCCACTCGGTCGAGATCGGTATCCCGGAATCCAGTTCTGGGGCCGGGCCATCCACGGATGAAACACTTCAGGCAGAGGGAAGCGCTTACCACGGCTTCTGGTGGTGTGATCTCCAGCCCCTCGAAGTTCGGTTTGACCTCAGGACGATTAGTTGATGACAGTTAAAATACTCAGCGTGGACGACAGTAGCCTCATCCGCATGGCCATCGCTCGGCTGTTCGCACGCTATGAATGCGAAGTGGTGTCGGCCGCAGATGGCGAAAAAGGCCTGGCGGCGGTCGAACAACACAAGCCAAGCGTCATCATTCTGGACTACAACATGCCGGTGCTCGACGGCATTGGCATGCTGCGTCGCCTTCGTGACAACCCTGAAACCAAGCGTCTGCCGGTCATCATGCTGACGGCTAACTCGTCCCCCGAAACCATTGCCACCGTGGCGCGGTTGGGCGTACGCGACTACATCACCAAACCCTTCGACGACGCCATGCTGGTGAGCAAGGTAGCGAAGGTGGTGTCGCTCGTCCCGAGAGCTACGGCTTAAGGCAAAAGTTCCCGAGGGTCGCGGGTCGCTACCAGAGGTCAAAGGACCAGTAGCGAAAGCATGAATTCGCTCTTGCCTTTGGCGCCCGCGCCGAAGCCTTTGGCTGCGCCCACCGACAAAACCACGGGTAACCGGTGCATGGTCATGATGCTGAAGTCCAACTGAACTCCGATGTTCTTCGCAGTCTCACGGCGCGAACGGTTGTCCGGGTTGGTCTGAACCGCACTGACGAAAAACTCCGGACGCATCCAATAGGCGTATAGCCCAGGGCGTCCACTGTTCTCGAAGCGCAAGGGTGGTAGACACCATTCGAGCATCACCTTGCCAAGCGTTCTCCCTGACAAACTGTCTATTTCAAAGCCGGGCATGCTGGAGAGTAGTGAACCTCGATAGCGCTGGGCGCCACTATAAATCCGACTATCGACGTAGTTGTTACGGAATCCACCTAAATAGGTATTCGAGAGAGGGGAGTCGAGTTTCCCACTGGAAATGATGGCCGCCGTCCGTAGCCAGATGGATGAGTGATCCATCGGTAACGGAGCCCCCGCGTGGTACTCGAGCTGCAGGCTCGGAGTGACTTTACCTTCCGCCCCATAGCCATGCGCCATGACCAACCATGAATTGCCCGTCTCGAAGTCGACAGCGCCGGGCGAGGAGCGCAAGTTCGCCGAACGGAAACCGACGGATAAGGTAGACAGGTGGCGGAATGGGGACTGCACGTTCTGGAAGCTCGGCAAAGAATCTAGACCGCCGTAATAGGCTGCGTTGGCTACAAAATCTACCGTCAACGGTGGGTTGTACACCATTGGCCGTTCATAGTTCACGTAGCCACTGTAGCCTTCTCGGCTCCGCCTCACCGGTCCGAAAAAATCATAGAAGTTGCCTGCATTCCATTTCGCACCCATGGACCAGCGGCCATAATGAAAATCCGCTGTGGCGTGAACTCTTTCCCGGGAGCTCAATTCCTTGTCTGGGCTGTATCCAGCGTTTAAAGAAAGTGTCGCGAAGCCCATGGGGTCGCTGAAATCGGCGGCCAGGCCCAGTGCCGTCGACTGCTTGTAGCGTTCGATGGTAGGGATGATGGACTGCAAACTCATTTCCTTCACTGGTTCGTAGTCGCCGCGGCGAATGACACTTGCCTCGAATGGAAGGCTGGCGGCAGGAGGTTGCATCCAAGTGCGAACCTCCGGGTGTTGTTCGGCAACTTGCTGGCCCAAAAAACCAATGGCGCTGATGTCCTTGGTTAGCGCGATATCGACCAGCGTCGGGACGAACCCCTGCGCGGTGTAGCGAGAGACAATCAGGCGATTGCTATCGATGACGATGGGACTGAAGAACCCAACGTCCGTGTTGCTCATGGCTTCGCTGGTGTCTTGTTCGATATCGTAGCGGTAGATATTCGAAACGCCGGTGTAGTAACTGCTGCCGTAGAGAGAGCGGCCATCTTTGCCGAAAACGAAGCCCTCGGGTACCGAACCTTCGAGCGTGAAGATGCGATAGGGTTTCGCGGCATCTTCCGCCACGCTAGCCGTCCGGAGAATATTCACCTGCGTTAAGGGAGTGGCGAGGGTCTTGCCCGGACGGATGAGTGAATAAGCGAGCATTGATCCATCCGGCGAAACGTCCAAATCAAACGGACGTTCGCCGTACTGGAAGAGATGAGCGACCTCGTAGGCACTATACGGATAGGGGACCCTCACCAGCATTGCCAAACCGTTATTGAAGCGAATTCCCCATAAAGAACGATCAGCAGAATTGAACGCGATATCGCCGATTCTTGCTTTCTTCAGGAGTGTCTTGGCAGTTCCGGTGCGTAGCTCAAACGCTTCTAAATTGCGAAAGTGGTTGTTGTCACTTGTATAGAAAAGAATCTCGTTCGCTCGGTCATAAGCGAGCGAGGTCACTTTGATACTGGACGGCCCGACTACCTCATGCAGTGGAGCCACCTTGCCATTTTGCAGTTGGATACCGACGATGCTGGCTAGTTGGCCAGGGCGCTGTGTCGCCGCATAAAGGGTAGAGCCATCCTCCGATAGAAAACCTCGAGACATGGTTCCCAGCGGTTTGGCGGTCAAGTCCTTGAACGGCGTAAGGGGGTTCTCACCCACTTTTGCCAGGTTTTTCTGTTGGAAGTTTTTTTCCCAGTCCACCCAGTCCTGCCAAGCGCGCTGTAGAGGTAGGCCGAAAACTCGTTGAAAGTCGGCGGCATAGTCGCTGTGCGAATCTTTTTCCAAGCTCCACCAAGCAACCAGACGTTTTGGACCATAGGTCAGTGCCAAGTAGTTCATGAAACGTGTGCCGTAGAGATACGCCGCGGCGCCTGTCTGAAATGTCACTTCGGTGCCGTTGGCGACTAGCCCTAGCGGGTCATAGAAGCGTGCTTCGTCGCGGACCATCGCCCGGAAGACCATTTCATCGTAGCCACCTTGCGCGCGCCCTAGGCCGCCCATCAGCCAGGTTTCACTGAATACTGCACTTCCTTCGCGAAACCAACCGGGTGAAGAAAGCCTGGGGTTGGTGAGGTAGCGGTAAAAGACGCTTTCCGGATGGCTTGAGTCGACACCGACTTTGCCCTGGAAGAAACGTCGGTAGCGCTCTTCCTTGGGGCCTGGCTTGTCGGTGGACATCAGGCTGGAAACTTCGTGGGCGCTTATCCAAGCCAGGAGTTCACCCGCGGAGGTGTATTCATAAGGATCACTTTGGGGTGCGGTATCTATGAAGATGCGGTTCCGGGGAACAGGCATGACCGCACCCGAAGATATGTCGGAGAAGTCTTGGAGCAGTACATTGAGTTTGTCTTGCGGTGAATAGCCAAAAATCTTGCGGTTCGACTCAAGGCTGGCTGTCAAGTTCTGGACGGTGGGTGGAACCAGGAACGTTCCTCCTGGCGAGTAATAAATGACTCTCAGGTCCTTGGTTTCCAAGAAACTCAGTCCGGTTGCTGCATGCAGTGGCAGTGCCACGGAGGCTATCAAGAAGGCGCTTAACAGACGTAAAAGCCGGGCTGTTTTGCCTTGTGATTCGTGGGCAGCGTGATGATTCTTCAGCAAAGGGGTTTGGACGTTCATGGTTGTGATCCCAGCACACCGAGTTCCGCAAAAACGCATTCGATCTCGAAACGCGAGTCATTTCCACTTGTTGTGGTCTATCTCACGGTCGCCATTTTTGATGCCACCAGCGCTCGCGCCCGCAGCGTCTTTAGCTGCCTCGGCACTGTTGCTGCTCAGATCTTTGATAGCAATTTCGGCCGCGACCACGTCAGTGGCTACCGTTGCGGAGCCTGCGTTTGCGTTGGACTCACTCTCGGTGTTGAGGGTACGTTTCGCAGCAACGATGGTCCCGGTCGCGTCATTGGTGTCGGCTGCCGGAGTTTCTTTGGAACACCCGGTCGTTAACAACACCGTCGCGATGGCCATATACAGTAAGCAAGAGACACGTTCGTGCATTGAGTTACTCCGTAGATGTGGTCGATTTCGCTCGTATTGGCTCGAGGCCCCACTAACAGGCGTCTAGCGTGGGGACGCCTATGCTGTCTCTGCAGGGTCCGCTTTCACAAACAGCCAAAGTACTGCTGCCAGCGCCGCAAACACCGCTCCACTGATCCAAACCCCGTGCCAAGCACCAGCCGCCGCGAGCGCGGCGACAACCGGCTGGCAAAGCATACCGCCCATATTACCCCCGGTGTTCAACACGCCTGTCGCTGCACCGGTGTCGGCGCGTGCCACATTCATGGTCGCTGCCCAGTAGGGGCCTTCATTCACCTCCATGGCAAAGAAGGCGACGGTGAGTGCGGCCACGGCCACGTAGACGCTGGCGATAGTAGGCGTCAAGTACAGCAAGACGGCGCCGATGGGGAGCGTTAGCAGTGGCAGCAGGCGGTAGCCACGAGTGGCCCCCATGCGGATGACCAAGCCATCTGCCATAACGCCACCGATTGCCGCACCCACCGCGGCACCAATCCATGGCGCCATGGCCATCAGTCCGCTTTCTAGGCCGCTCAGGTGGCGTTCCTTGACTAGATAAAGGAAGGACCAGTAGCTGATCATGTAGAACACATAGTTCATGCAGAGGTAGGAAAGAGACAGCAACAGAATGTTGCGGTTGGCCAATACTTGTCCCATGCGGCGAAACGTCAAGGGCGGGGCAGCGGGCGCTTCATCCAGTTCGGCGAGTTCTGCAGCGGTCACCTTCGGGTGCTGTTGGGGGCGGTCGCGGCCATACCAAGCCCAGCCGGCGGTGAGCAGCGCTGCGGGAAGGGCGGTCCAGAGAATGGCGCCTTTCCAGCCATAGGAGACCGTCAGTTCCACTAGCAAGGGCGGGGTAAGCGCGCCGCCGAGCAGCATTCCAGAGGCCACAACACCATTCGCCATGGCGAACTGGCGCGCTGGGAACCAGCGTTCCACCACGGCCGCGAATACCGGGAACACCG
This sequence comes from uncultured Pseudomonadota bacterium, assembly GCA_903858165.1. GTDB lineage: Bacteria > Pseudomonadota > Gammaproteobacteria > Steroidobacterales > Steroidobacteraceae > CAIOHZ01. The sequence goes on along the minus strand of CAIOHZ010000064.1, from coordinate 4,309 downwards.
GGCCTTGTGAGGCGCCCAGCACGGCTTGGCCGGCCATCAGCGCCAGCAGTAAGGCGAAACCGCCTAAGACGGTAGGGAAAAGTGGGGTGGTCAGGGTAGCCAGCAAACCGAGAATACCGACGACTGTGAAAACGATTCGCGGACCGAGTCGTTGCCCCAGCGCTCCGCCGGGCAGTTGGCAGAGGGCATACACCGTAGTGAACGCGAAGAACAACCAGCCCAGTTGCTGGTCCGTGAAATGCAGTTCGTTCTGCATTTCGGGCGCGGACACGGCGATGCTGGTGCGTTGCACGTAAGCCATGGCGGCGAACATGAACATGTAGGCGTAGATCCACCAACGGACACGAATCTTCGGCAACCTCGAGGCCATGACGGATTCCTTTCGATTCAGACGCGCAGGCGTGTGCCTTTGGGGTCATAGGGCAGTTCACGCAGCCAGCGCGCGGGCTGCGGCTGGCCAATAATGGCTACGCTGAGGTCTTTGGCGCCGGCAGCGAGGCAGGTACTGTCCACGTAGGCGAGCGCCAAGCTTTGTTTCACATGATGGCCATAGGTACCGGAAGTCACGAAGCCAACGCGTTCGCCAGCAGAGAACACGGGTTCACGGCCCAGGACGTCGGCGTCGTGGCTATCAATCGACAGCAGCACCAATTGCTGGTCGGGCGTCTTGCCGCGCTCCTGCAGCGCTGCTGCGCGGCCGATGAACTCGCCCTTATCCCAAGCGATGAACTTGTCGAGGCCAGACATGGCCGGCGTATAAGACGGCGCGAACTCCAGCGACCACACGCCATAAGCCTTCTCGAGACGCAGACTATCTTGTGCGCGCATGCCGATGGGAAGCATGCCTTGCGGCGTACCGGCTTCTATCAAGGCCTGCCATAGCGCACGCTGCTGGGCCGCGGGTACCGTAATCTCGTAGCCCAATTCGCCCGTCAGCGACATACGCACGACCACGGCTTGGGTGGGACCAACATCCATTCGTGCAACGCCAAGGAAGGGCAGGGCAGCAGTGGAGACATCAGCGCGGGTGAGAGCGGCGAGTATCTCGCGAGATTTCGGGCCGGAAAGCGAGAATGCCAACCAACTCTCCGAGAGGTTGGTGATTTGCACGCTGCCTGAGGCACGCGCGTTCGCCGGCAGGTGTTCGTGGAACCAACGCTGGTGCCATTCCTGCAAGTAGTACGAACCCACCAGCCAGAAGCGCTCTAGGCCGAGACGAGTAACGGTCAGATCGCCCATCAGCTTCCCCGAAGGCGCCAGCATGGGAGCCAGACGCACACGGCCCTCTAGGGGCAAGGAGTTGGCCAGCAAGCCATCCAGCCAGGCGGCTGCGCCACGGCCCGTCACTTCATAGCGCGCGTAAACGCCTGCGTCGAGTAAGCCGGCCGCGCTGCGCGTCGCCGCTACTTCCTGCGCGACGAAGCGATGACATTCGGCGCGTCGTGCCGTCGGTGGGTCGACGAAGTCTGGTTGGTTAGGCGCGTAGTACTGCGGGCTTTCGGTTCCCCACACCACGCCGAACCGCGCGCCCAAAGCTGCTTGCGCGTCATAGCTCGGCGTCATCTTCAGTGACCGGCCGGCGGGCAGTTCTTCGTTGGGGTAGGCCATGACAAAGCGACGCCGATAGAACTGGGCGGTGGTCTCGCGCAGATACCGGTCGTTGCTGGCGAAGGCACCATAGCGCGCCACATCCATGCCGAAGATGTCCATACCGGGGTCGCCATCGACCATCCAGTTGGCCATCACAAGGCCGATGGCACCACCCTGCGAGAAGCCGGACATGCAGCCGCAGGCAGACCAGAAGTTCTTGAGGCCAGGCACCGGGCCCACCAGTGGGTTGCCATCCGGCGTGAACGTGAAGGCGCCATTCACCCACTTGCGAATACCCGCGTCTTGCAAGCAGGGGAAGCGCTCGAAGCCGATGGAGAGTTCGGGCGCGATGCGGTCGATGTCTTCTGGCAGCAGGTCCATGCCGTAGTCCCAGTCCGCGCCTTCCACCTTCCAGTGGCGCGGGTCGCGCTCGTAGACGCCGAGAATGACGCCCTTGCGCTCCTGCTGCAGGTACGTGAAGCCCTCGAGGTCCGTCACGCAAGGCATCTCGTGGTCCATCGCCAACAGAGCCGGGAGGTCTTCCGTGATGAGGTAGTGATGGCTCATGGGCGTGAGCGGTAGGTCCAGCCCCACCATGTTGCCGACGCGGCGGGCCCAGAGGCCTGCTGCGTTCACCACGTGCTCGGCGATAACGGGGCCTTGCTCCGTTTCCAGGCGCCAGCCGCCGTCCGGATGCGGCGTGATGGCCAGTACGCGGTTGCGCAGGATGACCTCTGCACCCCGTTGCCGGGCCGCAATGGCAAAGGCATGCGTTGTGCCATGGGGGTCCACGGCACCCTCGTGCGGGTCAAAGAGCCCGCCGAGCAGCCCTTCTGGCGCCACGATGGGGCATTCGGCGACAATTTCTTCCGGCGTTACCAGACGTGCGCCAATGCCGAGTGTTTCGTAGATGGCGCTTTCGGCTTGCAGCCATTCCCAGCGCTGGGGCGAGGTGGCGATGCTGTAGCCGCCGGGCATGTGCATGCCTACGCTCTGACCGCTTTCCTTTTCGATCTCGCGGTACAGGTTGATGGTGTAGGTTTGCAGCGCAGACACATTGGGGTCGGCGTTCAGCGCGTGGAACCCGGCGGCGGCGTGCCAAGTGGAGCCTGCGGTGAGCTCGGCACGCTCGATGAGCGCAATGTCCGTCCAGCCTTTGCGCGCCAGATGATAGAGGATGCTAGTGCCGACAATGCCGCCGCCAATGACGACTGCCCGATAATGCGTCTTCATGCCTTATTCCTCTTCCACCGCATCGCCTAGTACCTCGCGGCGACGGTTCATAAAATCCTGTAGTGCTTCGTCCCGCGCGGGGTCGAGACCCGGGTCCTCGTAGTCTTGCAGCCACTGCTTCCAGACGCGGTTGGCGCGCTGTTCGGCGGTCAGGCTGCCTTCTGCCGACCATTGCTCGTAGGACGAATAGTCCGCGATGCTCGATTGGTGAAACGCTGCCTCAAAGTTCGCTTGCGTATGGGCACAGCCCAGAAAATGTCCGCCAGGCGGTACTTCACGCAACGCATCCATGGCTTGGCCGCGCTCGCTCAGGTCCATACCGCCCGCTAGGATTTGCATCATCGTCAATTGGTCTGCGTCCATCACGAACTTCTCGTAGCCCGCTACCAACCCACCTTCCAGCCAGCCGGCGGAATGCGTGACCAAGTGCACGCCGGCCAGTAGCGTGGGCAACAAGGTGTGGGCGCTTTCGTAGGCGGCTTGGGCGTCGGCCACCTTGGAAGCACAGAGCGAACCACCACTGCGGCACGGCACGCCAAGGCGTCGTGCCAGTTGCGCGGTGGCGAAGATCATCTGCGTGGCTTCGGGCGTACCGAAAGTGGGCGCACCAGTGCGCATGGAAACCGCCCCCACGAATGACCCCATGATGACGGGAGCACCGGGGCGGACCAATTGCGTCAAGGCCATGCCAGCGAGGGTTTCAGCGAGAATTTCCGACATGCAGCCTGCTGGCGTGACGGGCCCCATGGCACCGGCCAACACGGCCGGTACGATGATGCAGCCTTGGCCCTTCTCGGCGAAGGCCCGCAGAGAACCGAGCATTCGGCCATCGAAAGTGAGTGGCGAGTTGGAGTTGATGTTGCCGAGCACGACAGTGTTCGTCTCGAGGAAGTCGGCGCCAAACAGCAGTTCTGCCATGGCGATGGCATCGCGGGCATGGCCCGGAGTTTCCGGCGTCGCCTCGCAGCCTTGGTCGCTGTAGCGGAAGAAAGCGTATTGGGTATCGAGGTGGCGCTTGCCGGCCGCGATGTCCATGGGCTCCACCATGGCGCCGCCCGAAAAATGGATGGCGGGGGCCACGTGGGCCAATTTGATGAAATTGTGCAGGTCTTCGAGGGTGCCGTAGCGGCGCCCGCGGTCCAGACAGGAAACGAACGGCGGGCCACCCACAGGCGAAAACACCGTGGCATTCCCGCCGAAGCGGACCGACTTCGCTGGGTTACGAGCCTCGAGCTTGAATTCCGCAGGCGCGGTAGACAGCAGTTGTTTGGCCATACCACGAGGAATACGTACCCGCTCGCCCTGCACATCGGCACCGGCTTCCCGCCAGAGCCGCAAGGACTCTGGGTCACGGCGGAACTCAACGCCAATCTCTTCGAGCAGCGTTTCCGCGTTGTGTTCGATGACATCCACAGCTTCGCTGCTGAGCAGCTCGACCACGGGCAGGCGGCGCTGAATATAGGGCAGCTGCGCGGCGCGGGCCTTG
>CAIOHZ010000063.1 GCA_903858165.1 uncultured Pseudomonadota bacterium | reverse complement strand
GTGAGTGAGCGCTTCGATGGCGAGACCTATCCGGAAACCACGTTACTGGCCACCACGCGCTTCCCGTTCGAACAACATCTCGCGGGGCTCTCCAACGTCAACTACCTTTGGTGGGCAGAAGGGACCTACAGTTTGCTCGCCTTGCCCGGACTGTGGCGGGTGAACTTCCATTTGCCAGAGGGCACGGACTTGGATGCGGCTTGCCGCCCTGAAGCGATTCAGGCCTTGCTGGAGCGGTTGGTGCCGGGGGCTGGTAGTGCGCCCGTCGAAGAATGCCGGCAATACCGTATCCACCGCCGCATCGTGGACCGCTATCGCCATGGGCGCGTGGTGTTGGCAGGTGATGCTGCCCACTTGAACTCCCCGGCGGGAGGCATGGGCATGAACGGTGGTATCCACGATGCCTTCGAGCTGGCCTGCACCTTGCTCGAGATACGCGATGGTGCGCCATTGACCTTGCTAGACCGTTACGAGCGCCGCCGTCTGCCTATCGCGCGTGATGACATTCAACGGCAGGCCGATGCCAACCGTGCGCGCATGCAGGCACGCGATGCCACGGCGCGCCGCGGGGCCTTGAGCGCGCTGCAGGCGGTGGTGGCCGACCCGGTAGCGGCGCGCGAACACTTGCTGCGCTCGTCCATGATTACGGGGCTGCGCGCTGCGGCCCGGGTGGACTGAGCGTGTCTGCGTACTTCGGCATCGCCACGCCACAAGCCAACCCCACGGTGGAGGCGGAATGCCGCTTGCTGTTTCCTTGGGTTGCTACGCCCTGCGTCATGCGGTTGGCTAGCCCGGAGCAGGACAGCCTCACGCGCTTGCGGCATTACTTGCAGGTGTTGCGTGGGGCTCCGGCGCAGTTCGATACCTTGCGTCTGGAAGCGCTGGGCTTTGCCTGCACTGGTACTTCGTACCTGGTGGACCCGGCCGCAGAAGCCGCCGTCGTGGATGAAGTGTCCGCGGCGCTGCAGGCCCCAGTGGTCACCGGCGCGGCGGCGTTGCGTGCTGGAGTGGCGGTCTTGGGTGCACGGCGCATTGCTTTGCTGTGCCCCTACCCCGAAGCGCTTTGCGTAGCACTCCGCGACTGGTGGAAGCGCGCTGGCGTGGAAGTGGTGGCGCTGCAGCGTTTGGCCACGGCTACTGCCGATACGCGTGGCATCTATGCGTTGACTGCTGCCGCGGCTGCTGCGCCTTTGGCTGCCTTGCGGCAACTGCCGGTAGATGCCGTCGTCATTAGCGGTACCGGCTTGCCGAGTTTGTCTTTGTTGTCCGCGGCCATGGATTCGGCGGGGCCTCCTGTGCTTTCCTCGAATCTCTGCTTGGTGTGGGAGATGCTGCGACAATCCGGCCACCACGCATGGGCGGGTGCCGAGCCGCGCCAAATAGCCGGCTGGCGCGCACGTTGGGAGCAGGCGAACCGATGAAGCAGGACAACCCCATGGCCACCGGACGTGCAGCCCTGCGAGTGCCCGCGCAGGTAGCAGCCATCATCGATGGCGTACCGCAATGGGGCGGCGAAGTGCTGCCCGTGCTGGACCCTTACACGGGCGAGAGCATCGCCGAACTGCACGAGTCTTCTGCTGCCACGGTGGCGGCTGCCGTGGCCAGTGCCGAGCGGGCCTTCCGTACTGGCCCTTGGCCGCAGTTGCCGGTGGAAGAGCGGCAGCAAGTGCTGCGTCGCGTGGCGGACCTCATCGACCGCGACGCGGCGGCGTTGGCCGCGCTTGAGTGTTTGAACACCGGCATTCCTTTGCGCCAGCTCGAGATAGGGCAGATTCGCCGCAGCGCCTACAACTTCCGCTTCTTCGCGGATTACCTCGGGCAGGCCGCGGGTGAAGCTTGGTTTCAAACGCCTGGTGTTACCACCTATGTTCGCCGCCGCCCGGCGGGCGTGGCGGCACTCATCGGCCCGTGGAATGCGCCGCTGGCGCTCACTTCCATGAAGGTGGCCGCGGCATTGGCCTTCGGTAATACCTGCGTGGTGAAGCCTTCCGAGCAAACGCCGCTCACCGCTTGGCGTTTGTGCGAACTGCTGCAAGAAGCCGGTGTGCCAGCCGGTGCCGTGAACTTGGTGCAGGGGCGCGGCGCCATCACGGGCGCAGCACTGGTGGCGGACCCGCGCATTGCGCGGGTGTCGTTCACGGGTGGCACCGCCACTGGGCGGCGTGTCATGGCGGCGGCGGCGCAGTCGCTAGTGCCCGCCACCATGGAGCTGGGCGGCAAGAGCGCCAACCTCGTGTTCGCTGATGCCGACCTTGAACAAGCGCTGGATGCTGCGTTGCTAAGCATCTACTCCAACAACGGGCAGCAGTGCCTGGCCGGCGCGCGCTTACTGGTGGAGCGGCGAATTGCCGGCGATTTTCTGGCGGCGTTCGCGGAACGTGCGGCCCGCCTGCAGTTGGGAGACCCTTTCGAAGCAGCCACCGATTTGGGTCCCGTCGGCTCCCTCGTGCATCGCGACCGGATACAAACGCAGGTGCGCAGAGCGTTGGCAGGGGGCTGCCAACTGCTGGTAGGTGGGCCGGAGGCCGTCGTGCCGTCGCAGGGGAGCTTCGTGGCACCCACGGCGCTGCAAGCGCCGTCAATGTCGCTCCCTATCTGTCAGGAAGAGGTCTTTGGCCCGGTGGCCACCGTCATGACTTTCGATACGCTGGACGAAGCTTGCCAATTGGCGGCGGATTCGCGGTTCGGTTTGGTGGCGTACGCCTGGACGCGCAACGTCGATACGCTTTCCCGGCTCGAAAACGAACTGCGTGTGGGCACGCTATGGCAGAACCTGACGGTCACCCGCGAATTGCGGGCGCCTTTCGGTGGGTTTGGCGAGTCGGGCACGGGCCGCGAAGGCGGGCGTGCCTGCGAGGCGTTTTACACGGAAGAAACCACCATCTCGCGCGCTACTGGCCCACGGCCGCCATTACGGCGCTTGGGGCTTCGCTGACGGCCTCCGTTGAACTAGCGCGGACTGCTTTGCGCTGAAGTACAACGGTGGTGCCGGCAACTGGCCGCGAAATTCACTTCCGGCGCGCAGGGCAAACCGCTAGAGTCCTGTTCGATATCCCTCGGGGATGCATTGGGGAAAAGCAAATGGCTGGCACGATCCACGTCCTGAACGGACCGAACCTGAACCTGCTCGGTGTCCGCGAGCCGGCTATCTATGGCAGCGATACGCTCGCTGACGTGGAGCGCGCCTGCCGCGAAGTGGCTGAAGCCGCTGGATTTGTGTTGGTGTTTCGCCAGACCAACGCCGAGCACCAGATGATCGACTGGCTGCAGGAGGCCCGTGTCGGCGCGGCCGGTGTGGTCATCAACCCCGCGGCTTTCACTTACGCCGCGTATGGCGTGCTCGATGCCATCAAGATGGTGGAGTGCCCGGTGGTGGAGGTGCATATCAGCAACATCCATCGCCGCGAGGCCGAATGGCGCTCGAAGTCCATCATGACGCAGGTGGCGACGGGCATCATCTCGGGGCTTGGCACGCACGGCTATGTGCTGGCCGTGCGCCATTTGGTCGCCTTGGCCCAGCGCTAAGGTGCGGCCGTTATTTTGGCGCCGCTGACGGCGGCGCGAAAGTGCGATACGCGCCCAGCAGCAGCAACGGCAGCGCGCCCGCTAAAAACAGCACCGCGGCCACGCCGAAGGCGTAGTCGTAGCTGCCCGTGGCGCTGAACTGCTTGCCGAACCACGCCGGCCCCAAGCCTGCGCCCAACGCGAAGAAGCCGTAGAGGCTGCCGTAGATGGCGGCATAGTTCGCCATGCCGAAATAGCGCGAGACGAGGTAGGCCATGAGGTCGTACTCGACGCCGGCCGCGAACCCCAATAGCACGATGGCTGCGGCCATGACGGGATAAGTGAGGTTGGGTTGTTGCAGCACCACGCAGGCGATGGCCGGCAGACTGAGCATGACAGCGGCTACACCCGGCGCCCACCAGCGGTCGATAAGCCAGCCACCTAGCAAGCGACCGAAGATGACCGAGTAGCCGATGAGGCTGGCCAGCACCACGGCATCGCCGCTGGAGAAACCCTTGGCGCCGGCAATGCTCTCTAGGTTCGGAATGGGCCCGCCGACGGCGAAGGAGATGGGCACGAAAGCATAGGCCAGCAACCAAAACCGCCAATCGCGCAGCGCGGCACCGATAGTCATGCCACCGGGCACCAGCGCGGCATCCGGGTTGCCGCCAGCGCGCAGTTCGGCCACCTTGTCGGCCACCTTCGGGTCATCCACATCGCGGAACAACCACCAGGCCACGGGCAGCGTAATGACCAACGGCAGCAAGCCCACGCCGATGTACGCGGTGCGCCAACCATAGGCTTCAATGAGCCAGTTGGCGAACAGTTTGGCATTGGCGCCGAAGAAGCCAGTGGCCACCAGCGCAAAGCCCAGTGCGAGCCCGCGGCGATCATGGAACCAGCGGTTGACTGCGCGCGTCCAGGTAATAGGCAGCGTGCCGGCACCGAGGAAGGCCACGAGCAACCAGTTCAAGTAGAACAACTTCAAAGAACCGGTGCCGAGCGCAAAGCCCATCATGCTCAGGCCGAACAGCACCACGGAGGTGAGCGCCACGCGTCGCACGCCAAAGCGGTCGGCGATCCAGCCGGTCAAAGGGGCCATCACCAAAGCGCCCAATGTCAGGATGGGCAGCGCCGCCATGATCTGGCCTTGCTGCCAGCCGAACTCTTTGGACAAGGGGCCGGCAAACACACCGATGGTGTAGAACGGCAGCGGCGACATGCCAAGGCCGATACCGAGCGCAGCCGCTAGCACCACCCCCCAGCCGTAACGAAACTCGCGATAGGAACCGGAGGAGGCGCTGGACATGGGCTTTCCTTAGAAGGGCTTGGCGACGCCGAGGAAGGCCATGGTACCGATGAGTACCCAGTAGCAGTAGGCCACCTTGCGTGAAATCGACATGGTCAACGCCAGGCGCTTCTCCACCGCCGGGTTCGGGCCATTCTCCTGAATGAGTTTGAACTGGTAGAACCAGTCGCGCATCACCCAGCGCAGGAACAGGCCAATACACAGCAGGATGCCGAAGATGCCCATCTTCGTGGCGTACCACTGCAGTTCCACTGGACCGTCGAAGAACAGTGACCAGATGGAAACGACGAACAAGATGGGAATGATGAAGTAGCGGACGTATTCATCCAACTTGGTGAGCCGAATGCCAGTTTCGGTGCCGCGATGGAAAAAGGCTGCGAGCATCAGTGCCAGCCAGCCGATGACAAACACCCACATCACTTGCAGCCAGGTGTCGGGAATGGGAATGCCGAAGTTCATGGCGCCCATCTGCAGGCCCAGTGGCAGCAGCAGGATGATGCCGGCGCGTGCCAGCACATCGATGCGATAGGCGCTTTCCAGATGGCGCATGCGCTCCGCGAACGTGAGGGTGGGGTCCACTACACAACGCGAAGTGGTGAACACGCCCCATTCGCCCGCCAGCCAATAGGTCATGGAGAGGATGTGGAGCCACTTGTAGAAAAAGTAGGTCATCATTTGGGCGGTCCCTTGTTTTGGTCGGGCCGAGGGGAACTGTAAGGGTAATAGTGAGGTTAATGGCGGGTTTGCCTGTCCGCTTAATGCGGCCAGGCAAGCGCTATTTCAGTGGTGTACTTCAGTGGGTCGGCGTCGGGGCCGGAGAGGGGCCCGGCGCGGCGGCGCGGCGCTTCTCCATCACCTTGCGGAAGTAGGTCCATGACGTCTCGTTCGGCCGCTTGTCATCCAGCGGCGGCGGCGCGACATATTCCGGGTAGTGCGTAGCAATCTCTTCGCGCAGCACAGCGGGCAGGTCCGCGACGGTGGCGACGCGGTCACCGGAAGCATTCACGAACACGACGCCTGGGCGCGAGCCCATTTCCATCCATGGCAGCCAAGGGCCAATGCGCACCCAGCTCACTGTCAGTCGCTGCATTTCCGTGGCCCGCGCGTCGAGCGCATCAGCCTTGTCGAAGAAGAAGTTGAACATTTCCACGGCGTGGTAGTGGTTGCCCACCTGCTCCTGCCAGTCCCCGGCCAGCGGGTTCTTGTAGAACAGCGGCACTTCGATGAGGTAATGGAACATGCCGCCGGTTTCACGCAGATTCATGGTCGTGCTGAACATGGGGCCTTGGTTGACTGGGTCGTTGGCGACCGCAAGCACCTCCACTTCCTTGCCGGACCACGGGTTGGTCCAGCGGCGCAATGGCTGGCCGGTCTTCGGGTCGGTATACATCATGATTTCGCGGCTGACCAAGCGCACGCCGGTGCCCTTGACGGGGTCTTGGGCGCTGCCGCACTGGCGAATGTTCATGCCTTCGACATTGAACAGGTGGCGGTCGCGTTCACCTTCCATGCGCGAATACAGCTTGCCCGACCAGTGGAATACAGCAGGCTTGCCGTCTACGGTGGAGCACTGCACTTTGCGCCACACTTGCATGGTGTCGGCGGGCTGGGTGATATCGAGCGGTTTCGCCGCCGGTGCTTTTGTTTTTGCGAGTAGTGCCGGCGCATTCACCGTGGCCACGGCAGCCAACAGCAGGGAAGTGACTAGCGCGAAGCGCGTGCGTCGTGTGGGATAGGTGTTCATGGAAACTCCTTCGACTTAACTCGGTCTGGCGTGGCCGCGGGGGCGGACGCAGTGGGGGCGGGTTGGATCTGAGCGGGTTGAGCAGGGGCGGTCTGCCCAGCGGGGGTGCCGAGCAGATGGTTCAATTCTATGTAATTGCCATCTGGGTCCCAGACGGAACTGAACATGACATCAATCTTGCCGCCGCCCGGGGCCGGGTAGTGCACCAGATGCGGGGTTTCCGCTACGGTAACGCCCGCGGTGGCCGCCACTCGGGGGAAGCGCTGCTCGAGATCGCCCACGTTGATGACGATGATGGTTTCCCCAGCCTGCGCCTTGCGCAATTCACGGCGGGGCGGCGGGGTGGTGTCCAAGCGCTGCATCAGCCCCAGCAGACCGACATAGTCGTCGTTGGCGCGTAGCAGCACCAAGCGGATGGTGGCCGGGGTGGCCTTGCCATCGGCATCGGTACCGGCGCCAATCAGTTGGTCGTACACCTGCGTCAGCCCGAGTGCGTCGCGGTAGAAGGGCAGAGAAGTATCGATACTGCGCACCACGAAGGTGGTGCGACGAATATCCACCGGAATGCGCTGCGCTTCGGGGACGGGCGCGGCATGGGCCACGGTGCTGATGACAGTGCCGGAAAGGCTGGCCAGCAACGCTAACAGCGTGCCGCAGAGGCGGTGGAGCTTGGTCATGGGGTTCCCCCGTGAAATATGTAGGATGTTATACTATTAGAACAATTTCGCGACAAGCCGCGGCTTGCCGATGAAGCGCATGAATCGTCAGCCGGGCGTGGTGCCAGCTAACGTCAGGGAGCCCGCATGGACCAGCGCCTGCCGCTGTCGCACGTGAAAGTCGTCGAAATGTCGCACATGGTCATGGGCCCCACCGTGGGGCTGGTGCTGGGCGACCTAGGCGCCGACGTGGTGAAGATTGAACCTGTGGGTGGTGATAAGACCCGCAAACTGCGCGGCTCCGGCGCCGGCTATTTCGTCACCTACAACCGCAACAAGCGCAGCCTGTGCCTGGACACCGCGCGTCCCGAAGCCCGTGAACTGCTGCTGAAGCTCATCGCTGCAGCAGATGTTTTCGTCGAGAACTTCCGTCCGGGCGCCATGGACAAACTGGGTCTTGGCTGGGAAGCGTTGTCGGCTTTGAACCCGCGGCTGATCTACTGCTCCACCCGCGGCTTTTTGGACGGGCCTTATCAGCACCGTACGGCGCTGGACGAAGTGGCACAGATGATGGGCGGCCTCGCCTACATGACCGGCCCGCCGGGGCGGCCTTTGCGCGCGGGAGCGTCTGTTATCGACGTGACCGGTGGCATGTTCGGTGCCATTGGCATCATGGCCGCGCTCGAACAGCGCCATCACACCGGCAAGGGCGGGCGCGTAGTAAGCGCGCTCTACGAGAGCACCGCCTTTTTGGTGGGCCAGCACATGGCCCAATACGCGGTTACCGGCACACCGGCACCGCCGATGCCGGCGCGTGTCTCCGCTTGGGCCGTCTACGACATCTTCGACACCGCCGATGCACAGCAAGTGTTCGTGGCGGTGGTGAGCGATACCCAATGGCCGGTGTTCTGTCGCGAGTTCGGTTTCGCGGACTGGGCAGAAGATGCCACGCTCGCCGTCAATAGTGGCCGCGTCACGCGCCGCGATCTCATCATCCCGGCGCTGCGCGAAAGTTTGGGGGCCTGCACCAAGGCAGATTTGATGGCGCGGCTGGAGCGTTGTGGCTTGCCTTATGCGCCCATTGCCCGCCCCGAAGACTTGTTCGCCGATGTGCATCTGAACGCTTCTGGTGGCTTGCTGGACATTGCGATGCCGGATGGTGCACATACGCAGTTGCCGGCGCTACCCGTTTCGCTTGATGGACAACGCTTTGGCGTTCACCATCCAGTGCCAGCGCCAGGGCGCGACACTCGCGAGGTGTTGCGTGAACTGGGGTTGCCCGATGTCGAGATCGACGCCCTCATCGCCCGTGGTGTCATCGCCTAGTCTGGAGTTTTCATGTCGCACGAACTGCTGCTGTGGTTGCATGTCCTCACCTTCGCCCTGTGGTTCGGCACGGATTTGGGTGTCTTCACGGCGAGCCTCGCGACCACGGACCCGAAGCAGTCTGTCGCGGTGCGGCAGTACGCCATGCAGTTGCTGATGAAACTGGATTTGGTACCACGCCTCGCCATGCTGCTGGTGGTGGCCATTGGGCCCTTGCTGGCCGCGCAATGGCTTGGCGTGGCCGTAGCCACTTGGCAGTGGGTGGGTTGGTGCCTGCTGGTGCTGGCTTGGATGGTGCTCGAAGCCAAAATTCACCTCGCCACTGGTGCGCCTTCAGCGGTGCTGGTAAATCTCGACACCCTGCTGCGGGTGGTGCTGTTGCTCGGCTGCATTGTTCTGGCCATGCAGCCGCAGGTTTGGTCTGTTACGCCGTGGCTGTCGGTGAAGCTCGGGTTGCTGGCTACTACGGTGGCTTGCGGCTTGGGCGTGCGGTTCACTCTGGCGCCGTTCATTCCGGCCTTCGGGCAGTTGGTCACGACAGGTTCCACACCTGAGGTGGAGGCTACCTTGCAGCGTTCCATGAACCACTCGCGAATACTGGTGCTCATCATCTACGCCTGCGTGCTAAGCGCAGCGTGGCTGGGTGTGGCCAAACCGGCTTGGCACTAAAGGCTTTGCCGCTGGAGACACTCATGCTTGCGCGCCTTGCTGCTGCGGTTCCTGCCGGTGATTTGACCACCGACGCGGCAGAACTCACCTACTACTCGCACGATGTCTACAGCGCCGGCGAACGGCCGCTGGCGGTGTTGCAGCCCTCCAGCGTGGCCACGCTGCAAGCTGCCTTGCGTGCCATGGAAGGTACTGCCGTGCCCGTGGTGCCGCGCGGTGGCGGCATGTCGTACACCGGCGGCTATCTCGCCGTACAGCCCGGCGCCGTGCTCGTAGACCTCACCCGCCTCGACCAGGTGCTGGAGGTAAACCTCGTAGACATGTATGTCACGGTGGAGTGCGGCATCACTTGGCGCGCTTTGGACGAGGCGCTGGCGCCGCATGGCGTGCGCCCGCGGTTCTGGGGGCCGCTGTCTGGCATGCGCGCCACGGTGGGCGGCTCGCTTTCCCAAGGCGGTGCGTTTCTCGGTACGGGAACGTATGGCACCAGTGGCGACAACGTGCTTGGTCTCGAGGTGGTCACCGTGAACGGCGAACTGCTGCGTACGGGCGCCGCTGCCGATGGCGTACGTGCGCCGTTCTTTCGCCATCATGGTCCGGACCTGACGGGTCTATTCACGGGCGACTGCGGCGCCTTAGGCTTCAAGGTGCGGGCTACTTTGCCATTGGTGCGCCGTCAAGGCGCGCTCGAAACGCTGTCGTTTGCCTTTCCTGGTGCGACGAAGTTACTCGACACCATGGCCGAGATTGGTCGTGCAGGGCTGGCTACCGAGTGTTTCGCGTTCGATGCCGGCTTGCAAAATCTCCGCATGAAGCGCGCCTCCTTGCTGGAGGATGTGAAGGCGCTCGGGCGCGTAGTGGGTGGTGCGGGGTCACTGCTGTCGGGCTTGAAGCAGGGCGCACAGATAGCGCTGGGCGGTCGCAGTTTTCTAGACGATGCCGAATGCAGTTTGCACTTGGCGTGTGAAGGGCGAACCCCTGCCGAAGCCGCGGCCCGGGCTGCAGAGATTCGCGGCATCGTCGAGTCCGCTGGTGGCAAGACAGTACCGAACACGGTACCTACCGTGCTACGCAGCGCACCATTCGCGAACATTGCTTCCTTGCTGGGCCCGGGCGGTGAACGTTGGGTGCCGGTACATGGCGTCGTGCCGTTTTCGCGTGCCGTGGAAGCCTATGCAGCCGTACAAGCGGTATTCGACACGGAAGCAGCAGCGCTGGCAGCGAATGGGGTGACCACGGGCGTGCTCATGTGCACGGTGGGCGCGCAGGCCATGATCGTGGAGCCCTGTCTCTACTGGCCTGGGGAGCAGCCACCGCTACATCAGCGCGTGTTGCCCGCGGACTATTTGGCGAAGTTGCCGCAGCACCCGCATGATGCCGCGGTGGCGGCTTACGTGGACGGCATGAAGTTGCAACTGCGTGAGGCCTTGGCCAGCGCCGGGGCAGTGCACTTCCAGATTGGCAAGTTCTATCACTACGCCGAGCGATTAGAACCGAACACCTTGGCATTGGTGCGGGCCCTGAAACAGGCACTGGACCCGCAGCGGCGCATGAATCCGGGTGTGTTGGGTTTGTAAGGCCGTTCCAGCGACTCGAATGGGCAGGGTTTGGGTTGCTGACGGGTCTGGCAGCGTTAGCGCGATAGCAAGGGGAAGGGGCAATGCAGGAAGTTCCAACGGGTGGCCAAGGATCGCTTGGTTTTTTCGCCACGCGTCGTCGTTGGCAGGTGGCCTTGTTGCTGTCGCTCGTCACGGCTATCGGTTCCATCGATCGCCAAGCGATGGCCGTCACTGCCGCGCGCGTGAAGGAAGCCTTCGGCCTAGATGCAGTTCATTACGGGCAACTCGGCTTTGCCTTTCTCGGCGCTTATGCCGTCGGCCAGCTGTTGTCGGGGCCTTTCGTCGCCCGCTTGGGCACGCGCTTGTCGCTGGCGTGGGCCGCAGGCCTGTGGAGCCTCGCTGCCATGGCGCATGCACTGGCTACTGGGTTCACCGGGCTGCTCGTGGCACGGGCAGCGCTAGGGCTGACGGAAGGCCCGAACTATCCCACGGCCATGCGTGTGGTGGCGGAATGGTTTCCGCGTTCCGAGCGCAGCTTGGCGGCGGGCTGGGTGTCGGCAGGCACCGGCTTGGGGCTGATTCTTGCGCCGCTATTGGCCGGTGGGTTGGCTGTTGCCTATGGTTGGCAGGCAGCCTTCGTGGTGCCGGGTATCTTTGGCTTGCTGTGGGTGGTGTACTGGCGCCGTTTCTACAGGGCGCCCGAGGACTTCCCCGGGCTGACCAGTGCCGAGCGCGCTATCGCGCTGGCAGACCGTCACGGAGAAGCAGCGCCGGTAGTGGGCAGCTTTGCTGCGCAGTGGCAGGCGTGGCGCAAACACCTGCATCGTCGTGAAACCTGGGGGCTCATCTTGTCCCGGTTCGTGGGCGATGGCGCGTACTACTTTTTTGCCTTCTGGTTGCCGCTCTACCTGCAAACGGAGCGTGGCTTCTCCATCCTGTCCGTGATGTGGGTCGGGATGGTGCCGTTCTTGTTTGCCGATATTGGTTCGCTGCTCGGCGGTTGGACCGGGCAAAAACTCATTCAACGTGGTTGGAGCGTGAACCGTTCGCGCAAGACGATGATTTGGGCGGGGTCCATCGGCGCCCTCGTGGCATTCCCCGCCGCGAGCGTCGACTCCTGGGTGTTGGCGCTGGTGTTGGTGTCGCTCGCCATTGGTTCCATTCAGTGGAAGACCGCTTCGAATTTCCCATTGGCTGCTGACCTCTACCCGGCACAAGATGTGGCGGCCGTATGGGGTTTGTCTGGTGCGGCGGGTTCGCTGGGCGGCGCGCTGTTCCAGTTAGGCGTAGGCGCGTTGGTGGCGAACTATGGCTATCCGGCGGCCTTCGCTGTGGCGTCTTCGCTGTGTATCGTGCAGGCCCTTATTATCAGCGTGATGGTGCCGCGCGTGGAGCCGTTGCATTGACCTTCACGCGGCACTGGTTGAGTGGCGGTGGCTTTCGCTTGCATGTGCGCACCGCGGGCAGTGGACGCCCAGTGGTGTACTTCCACCAATCCCCGGTCAGTTCACGGTCCGCAGCGCCACTCGCCGCACGCTTGCCTGCGGGTTGGCGGTTATGGGCTCCGGACACGCCGGGCTTTGGTATTTCGCCCGCGCTACCCGGCGGCGTGCAGGCGCCATTCACCATGCACGCGCTCGCGGCGGCGTTCATTCCGGTGTTGCGTGAAGCGGGCCTGCATCAAGCGTTGTTGGCAGGCACGCACACGGGAGCCGTCATCGCGCTGGAAGTGGCGCGACAAGCGCCGGACCTTGCTGCCGGGCTGGTGCTCGACGGTCTACCCCTGTTTACGCCTGAAGAATGCGCCGCTGCTTTGGCGAACTATTTCCCCGCATATACGCCGGAGTGGGACGGCAGCCATCTGGCAAGGCTGTGGGCGCGCGCTCGCGAGCAACTGTTCTTCTTCCCTTGGTACGCGCGCGATGCAGCGCACCGTATGGTGTACGACGTGGCACCCGCCGCAGCGCTGAACGCGTGGATGAACGAGATGCTGTATGCCGGTGCCGGCTACGCGCGCGGTTATGGTGCGGCCTTCCGCCACGACACTGCCCAAGCTCTCGAGGCAGTGCAGGTGCCCGTGAAGTTGCTCTACCGCGAAACGGACCCGTTGACGGCGCATCTTCCGCGCTTGCCGGCGCGTTGGCGCGAACCGGAAGTGTTTGCCATGACGGCTGCTTCGCCGCTGGCCATGTGGGACGCCATAGCGCAGCAGTTGCTGGAGTGGGCGCCCGCCCGAGCGGTACAGATAGGCCCTTCGCTGTTGCCGGTGACAGCGCCCACGCCGGGCTTGCCAGTGCCCGAAGGTCCCGAGGGGACGCAGTTGTGGCTGCGTCGCTGGCCGGCGCGTGGCCCGCGGGTGTTGCTGTTGCACGAAGTCGGGCGTGCTGGCGGTGCTTACACGGCGCTCGCCGAGGCATTGGCGCGCGGCGGCTTTGAAGTATTGCTGCCGGACCTGCCTGGGCACGGCGAGTCCGACGACTTCGCGGTCGGCGGCATGGCTAGCGCCGTGTTGTTCGACCGTCTTGCGGGTAGAGATTCGCGACCCATCTCGGTCGTGGCCTTCGGCGCCCATGCCCGTTTAGCGCTCGACATGGCGTTGCAGCGTCAGGCGCAAGTGGTGCAAGTATTGCTGGTGGATCCGCCGCCGGTAGACACGGCTACCGCGCTGCGCTGGCGCGAAGCCTTTCACGACACGCCGGCACCGAACCCGCATGGCGGCCACTGGCTGCAGCAATGGCACACCCTGCGCGACCGGCATCTGTTCTGGCCCGGGGTGGCACTGACGCGCGACGAAGTGTTGGCGGAACCCACGGGCCTTGAACCCGCCGAGTTGCAGCAAGAACTGTTTGACGCCGTGCGCTGCCGTCCGGGTGTCGGCGAGTGTTGGCGCGAAGCTTTGGTGGAAGGCCTTGGGGGTGCGCTGCAGGCCGCCGCGATCGCGGGTGTGACTGTGCAGACCTTGCGCTCCAAGGCCTGTGTCTGGCGGGACGATGAGACCGACTGGTTGCTGCCGCTGGCGGCCAACGCCCCAGGCAATGTCGGGGTGCTGGCTGTAGCGCTGACCCAACCGGCGTAGCATGCGTTGGAATCCGGCCACACGAGCCGGGAAAAGCCGCTGGCCGCTGGCTGGCTGGCTGGCCACAGGCTTGCAAAGAGGGGGAGCGAAATGCAGACCGGACCTGACAGCGCGAACGCGGCAGCGGCTGAGAATTCCGCCACGTTGCAGTCGCCACGCGAATTGCGTCGTGTCGCCTTTACGGCGCTGATTGGCACCAGTATTGAGTGGTACGACTTCTTTCTTTACGGAACGGCCGCGGCACTGATTTTTCCGGCGTTGTTCTTCCCGCCTTCCATGCCGCCGCTGGTGGCGCAGTTCGCTTCCTTCACTACTTTCGCCGTGGGCTTTTTCGCGCGCCCGCTGGGCGGCGTGCTGTTTGGTAATTTCGGCGACCGGCATGGACGCAAGCGGGCCCTGATCGCTGCGCTAGTGTTGATGGCGGTCTCGACCACCTGTATCGGTTTATTGCCGAGTTACACACAAGCAGGATGGCTGGCGCCTTTGCTGTTGGTGGCTCTACGCATTCTGCAAGGCCTAGCTATCGGCGGGCAGTGGGCTGGCGCGGTGTTGCTGGTAACGGAAAACGCACCTGCCAGACAGCGCGGCTTCTACGGCAGCTTTGCACAGGTGGGTGTGCCGGTTGGCGTAGTACTTGCCAATTGCGCTTTTCTCGCCATGGGGGCGCTCACGTCAGCGGAGGACTTTGCGGTCTGGGGCTGGCGCGTGCCGTTCATCGCCAGCGTGCTACTCATTGGCGTCGCGGTGTATGCGCAGTTCAAGCTGGAAGACACCGCGGCGTTCCGGCAGTTGCAAGCCAAGAACGCAGCGAGTGCAGCGGCTGGCGTGGTGCAGCGTGCCCCCGTGCTGCAGGCTCTGCGCCAGTATCCGCGCCAGATTGCGCTGGCGGCCGGTGCGTTCATTGGTGTGCAGGTGTCGTTCTATATCTGCATTGCGTTCGTGGTGGCTTATGGCAGTGGCGCTAGTGGACTTGGGTTGCCGAAGTCCTTGATGCTCTCGGCCGTGCTCATCGGTGCGGCGGCGATGATTCCGACCACCATCGGCTTCGCTGCGCTATCGGACCGTATCGGGCGGCGGCGGCTGTATATGGTCGGTGCGGTACTTTCGGGTTGCTGGGCGTTCGCGTTGTTCCCGTTGCTCGAAACCCGTTCCCTGCTGTGGATTTCCGTGGGCATTGCCACGGCGCAGGTCTTCGGCTCCATCATGTATGGGCCACTGGCGGCGCTGCTGTCGGAAATGTTCGAGACGCGCGTGCGTTACTCCGCTGCCACGCTGGGCTACCAGTTAGGTGCCATTTTCGGGGGAGGCCTCGCGCCGTCCATTGCCACGGCCATTCTGGGGCAGACGGGAAATACCTTTGGCATTTCGGTGTACATGGCCATCACTTGCGCCATCACCTTCGTCTGCATGTGGCTGTTGCCGGAAACGCACCGCAACGAGATGCACGCCACCGACTGAGTACGCCTTAGACTTCCGCTTCCATCTTGTAGCTAAACAAGTCGCTGTTATAACGCGCTGTCAGGTGGTCCTGCAGCCGGCCACTGGCGTCGTAGGAAAAGCGCACCAACTTCAGTAGTGGTTTGCTGGTGGTCACGTCCAGCGCACGGGCAATCTCCGGCGAGGCGCCCTCGGCGCTCAGGTACTGTTCCACGCGGGCAATCTTGATACCGTGCGCCTTGAACAACTCGATGCGCGAGCGAATTTCAAAATCCTTGCGGGCCGTGCTGGCGTCGAACCGGGGTGTCCATGACACGTAATGGCCGAAGGCGCGGCCACCGTCACTGCGCACACGCACGAGGTGGCACACGCGGGCCTCGGCCTCCAGGCCGAACACTTCCTGCAAATCCGCCGGCAGCGTATCCATACGCTTCGACAACAGGGTGACGGTAGTGTCTCGGCCCATATGGCCGAGGCTTTCCATCATGGAACTGAGTGGCGCGACGATGGGGTTGGGCTGGTAGGCGTGCTGGACGAATGTGCCCTTACCGCGATGGCGTACCACCAAGCCCTTGGCGGCCAGTTCTGCCAGCGTGCGGCGGGCGGTGATGCGCGACACCTCGAAGCGATCCGAGATTTCCTTCTCGGAAGGCATGCGCGACCCGTTCGCGATGACGCCGCGCGAGATGGCATCGTTCAGCACCGTGAACAGTTGGAAGTACAGCGGCGACGGTGACTGCGTGTCGATGAGGTCGCGGTTGAGTAACGCCAGGGCGGCTGTACCGCCCCGCGTTCTCATGGGCACCCCCGGTGTGGGGTACTAGGTATGGTGATGGTGCCCGCCCGGACCGTGGGTATGCGAGCCGAGGCCGTCGTGGTCATGGGTGTGCGTATGGTCCATGTGGCGGGCAGCGCCCTTCGGGGTGAGTGCCTTGGGGGCACTGCGGTCTGCTTCGAGGAAGCTGAACATCTGCTTGTGCAGATAGGCCACCTGAGGGTCGCTAGCATAATCCTTTCGCTCGAAGTCCGGTGGGGCTTCCGCAGGCGCCAACGCTTCCACCTGGCCCTGCGGACCATGCGGATGGTTGTGGTCCGCCGCGGCAATCCACTTGAACAACTGCGGACGCTGGCGGTACAAGAATGCCGCCGCACGATGCAGATTCTCGGACGGGTTCGACCAAGGGTTGAAGTGGAAGTAGTTGTGCAGCTTGCTGTCCGTGCGGCCGAGCGCAATGCAGCCCTGCTTCGAACGGAATGCGCCGTGGTTGATGAACGGCGGACGCCAGAAATAGCCGCCGGTTGGCAGTTCGCCGAACTGCATCATCCAGCTGGTGCCCCAGATGTGGTAACTCTCTTCCGCGCAGTCGTGATAGCTGATGTTGTCCTGCAGGTATTCGGGCGACATGCAGTACAGGAAGGTCATCGCTTCGGTGAGTGGGTCGTAGCGCAGCAGCTTCAGCATGACGCCGGTAGCCGTGGAAGGCGAAACGATGGAGCCGCTCGCCCAGGGGCGGTCCTCGTAGGAATTCACCGAGATGTACCCGGCCGCCAACGCAAAGTGGTGGTTTTCTGCCGAAGCCTCGAAGTGCGGCTCGGAGTCGTTGAAGTACACCAGTGCCTCGCAGCCCTGTGGTACTTCGATGGCGCCCATGGTGACGCCGGCGGGAATGAAGAAGTAGTGCCCCTCAATACAACGCTTGCCGCCGACGATCATCTCGCCATTCAGCAGGAAGATTTCCACGTCGGAGTAGGACAGGCCGGGCGGGCGCTTGAAGCCGCCATTGAACTTCACCTTGAGGGTGCAGGCGCCGTTATCCGGGTCCAGCGAGAGAGTTTTGAAATCGGCTCCCATGAAGCCGCGCAGGCGGAACTTCTTGTAGCCTTCGTTCAGTTCGACAAACGGTTCGATATGCGGGCGGGCCATGGCGGCACTCCGTAAAAGTTCAGGGAAAGGCGCGCGCTACCAAACGACGCGCATGGCGTCGGGGCGGTCCGGCTTCGGCGGCAGCTCTTCTTTCGACACCAGACGGCGTACGTCGCCGGTGACGTAGAAGCCACGGGTTTGGATGATTTCCAGGAACTGCGAGTACCAAATCTCGCGCTGGGCGGTATTGGCCGCTTGCTCGGCCACGATGCTGGCATAACGCCGTTGCTGGTCGGCAATCTCTTCCTGTAGCCAAGCTTCGGCTTCCGCATCGCGGACCGGCTTGACGTACTGCACTCGTTGTTGGCTCATTCACGGCTCCCGCCCGGCAGCGCCGCGCGTAAGGTTGATTGTTCTAACATTAATACATTGGGGAGCGGGGCGAGTCAATGCGCGGTTTGGTCCGCCCGCCGCAGCACCGGCATGGCAAGCACCAGCCCGGCGGCCACGATGCCCGCTGCCAGCAGAAACGGTGCACCGGGCAGTTGGAGTGGGGTGTCGGCGGCGATGCAAAAGCCAAACACACTCGTAAAGGTGAGCGGCCCCACCAGCCCGGCGATGCCGGACAAGCTCGCCAACCCACCCTGTACGCGCCCGTGCGTGTCGCCGGCGGTACGTTGGGTGATGAGGGCGAGGCCCGAGGGACCCGCCAGCCCCCACAGACTGTTGAGCGGCACTGCTAACAAAAACACCCAGCCGGCGCTGGAAGCGCCCAGCATGACGAAACCCAGCACGCCGCAAAGGGTTCCCCCTACGAGCAGTTGTCGTTCATCGAACCGCTTGCGCAGATGCTTGAGCAGGCCGGCCTGCACGATGCCCGAGCAAACGCCCACCAGCATCAGCGCGAAGCCCACCTGCGTGGTGGTCCAGCCGTAACGGTAGCCCGCGTAGAGGACGAACACGCTGTTCAGCGCGTACTGCGCAAGGCTGAACAGGAAACTCATGGCCGACAGTCGCCGCAGCTCTTTGGTGGCACCCAACAGTTGCAGCGAACCCAACGGGTTGGCGGTGGCGAGCGTAAAGCTCCGCCGGTGCTCCTTTGGCAACGACTCGGGCAGCACGAACCAGCCATAGATGAAGTTGCCAAGGCTGAGCAGGCCCGCGGCCCAGAAGGGGAAGCGCAGGTCGAAGCCCCCTAAAATGCCGCCGAGCCCGGGGCCGATGACGAAGCCAGCACCGAAGGCCGCGCCCATCATGCCGAATTTCGCGGCGCGCTCCGCGGGCGGCGTGATGTCGGCGATGTAGGCATTGGCGGTACTGATGCTGGCTGAAGTGATGCCGCTGAGTACCCGCCCCAGGAACAGCCAGCCCAGCGAGGGCGCCAGCGCCATCAGCAGGTAGTTGCCGGCGAGTCCTAGGTTCGAGAGCAGGATGACTGGGCGCCGTCCGAAGCGGTCGCTGAGCGCGCCGAGCACCGGCGAGAACAGGAACTGCATGAGCGCCCAGGTGGTGCCAAAAATACCCACGATGTGCGCGGCCCTGGAGGTATCGCCGTCGACAAAGCTTTCGATGAGCTTCGGCAATACTGGCAGCACGATACCCAGCGCGAGCATGTCGAGCAGGACAGTAATGAAAACAAAGACAACGGCCGCCTGGCGGCCAGCCGGCGGAGCGGAGGGCAAAAACATTACGCCATGCTACACCGGGCGGTGGCCCGGCCCCTTCGGTAGTTGCTGATGGCGATGGGGGTGGGAACCCGGTAACTTCACCTTGGCAAAGGTGAAATGCGAACCATTCTCAGCTAGGATGTCCCTATGGACCCTATTCCAGCCCCGTCGCTCAGTCTTGCCGACCTCGCGGTGAACGCCGAAGGCCGCGTGGCTGGGCTATTGGTTGAAGGCGGCGCCCTGCTGCGGCGTCTGGCCGATTTGGGCTTCGTTCCCGGCGAGTACGTGCGCATTGTGGCGCGTGGCGCGCTGGGCGGCGAGCCACTGGCGGTCCGCGTGGGACGCTCCACGTTTGCGCTGCGTCGCCACGAGGCAGCCTGCGTTCAGGTGTTGCCGCACCGGGGCTAACCCGGCGCCACGCCCATGTCGTCTGCTCCCCAGTTGCCCCCGCTGCGCGTTGCTCTGGCTGGCAACCCGAATTGCGGCAAAACCGCCCTGTTCAACCTGCTGACCGGTAGCCGCCAGAAGGTCGCCAATTACGCCGGCGTCACCGTCGAGCGCAAGGAAGGCACGTTTCGCACGCGCTCGGGCCGGGCGGTGCGCGTGCTGGACTTGCCGGGGCTCTACAGTCTCGAACCGCAAAGCCCCGACGAGCAGGTGACTGCCGACCTCCTATGCGGCCGCTTGCCTAACGAACCCGCTCCAGAAGTAGTGGTGGGGGTGCTCGATAGCACCGACCTGCGCCGCCACTTACGCTTGGCGCTGGCCTTGCGCCGTTCCCGGTTGCCGCTGGTGCTGGCGCTGAACATGACCGACCTGGCCCGCCACCGCGGCGCCCGCGTGGATGCTGCGGGGCTTGCAGCGTTGCTGGGCGTGCCGGTGGTGGAGACCACGGCAGTGGAGCGCCACGGTGCCTTGGAACTGCTCTCGCAACTGGACCGGCCGATAGCCGTGCCCGTGCTTGGCCTGGAAACCGATGAAGAACTGTTGGCCGCGGCCCATCGCTTGTTGGGCGAGGCGGTGGACGTGGGGGGTGTGACTACTTCCGACCAGATCGATCGTTTCGTGCTGCACCCGGTGCTGGGCCCGGCGTTGCTGGCGCTAACCTTATTCCTGGTGTTTCAGGCCGTGTTTGCTTGGGCTGCGCCGCTCATGGATGGCATCGAAGCGGCCGTGGGTTGGCTCGGAGCGCTGTGCGCCAGCGTGTTGCCCGCCGGGCCGCTGCGCAGTTTGTTGGTGGACGGCATCATCGCCGGTGCGGGTGGTGTACTCGTCTTCCTGCCGCAAATTCTCATCCTGTTCGCGTTCATCCTGGTGCTAGAAGACTCCGGCTACTTGCCGCGCGCCGCGTTTCTGTTAGACCGCTTGATGGGGGGCGTGGGGCTTTCCGGTCGCGCGTTCATTCCGCTGTTGTCATCGTTTGCCTGCGCCATCCCCGGCATCATGGCCACGCGCACCATCCCCGATAAACGCGACCGCTTGGTCACTATTCTCGTGGCGCCGCTGATGACATGCTCTGCGCGCTTGCCCGTGTACACCTTGCTCATTGGCGCTTTCATTCCGGCGCGTAAGGTGGCTGGCGTGTTCGAACTGCAGGGGCTGGTGTTGTTCATCTTGTATTTCGCGGGAGTGGCCGCGGCGCTGGCTGTAGCGTGGTTGCTGAAGCGCTTCGGGCGTAGTGCCGGCCCACAGCCCTTGCTCATGGAATTGCCGAGCTATCGCTGGCCGCATTTGCGCAGCCTTGCGCTCGGCCTGTGGCAGCGCGCTGTCATCTTCGTCTCGCGTGTGGGCGGTATTCTGCTGGCGCTGAGTGTCTTGCTGTGGTTCTTGAGCAGCTTCCCGGCGCCCCCAGTGGGTGCGGTAGGCCCGGCCATTGAATACAGTTGGGCGGGGCAGTTAGGCGCGTTGCTGGCGGTGGTATTCGCCCCCATTGGCTTCAACTGGCAGATTAGCGTGGCACTGGTGCCCGGTTTGGCTGCGCGTGAAGTGGCTGTGAGCGCGCTGGGCACGGTATACGCACTAAGCGCCACCGGCGACGACACCGGGGCGGCGCTTGTGCCACTCATCGCGGCCGACTGGAGCTTGCCGACGGCCTTGTCGCTGCTGGCTTGGTATGTATTTGCACCGCAGTGTCTGTCCACGCTCGCCGTGGTACGCCGTGAAACCAACGGCTGGCGCTGGCCGCTGGTGATGACGGCGTACTTGTTCGGTCTCGCCTATGCGGCGTCCTTCGTCACTTACCGCATTGCCTTGGCCTGGGTAGGCTAAAGCCATGGCACCTTGGCTGGAATGGACGTTGGTGCTCGTGCTCGTGTTGGCGAGTACTGCCTATGCCGCGTGGCGGCTGCTGCCCCAAACCTGGCGAGTGCGTTTGCAGGTTCGCTTAGGCTGGCGAGCAACGGCCAGTGGCTGTGCGTGTGATGCCTGCCCGCCTTCAGGCACCGCCGCGAAATTGAACGCTCCGCCGCGTTAGCCTCGGCTCTCGACACGGCCGCACGCGTTTTTCGCGATACGCAGTCGATATGCGCGGACACTTCCAGCGCTTCCCATGATGGACTTTGCCGGTGACTCGCAGGGGCTGAAAGCCGCCCTTCGTGCGCACTCGCATTGGACGCTAACGCCACAAGGAGGTGGCTCATGGAAACCAGGGAAAGCTGGCGTCGCGTATTCGCGGCGGCAGGATTGTTTGCAGCATTGTGCTGGCCGTTCGCCGTGCGGGCGGGCCTCGAGTCCGGCGCTACGCCCGGAGAGGCGCAGGTATCGGCGGACGGCACGGCGCACTTGCGGGTGCCTCTCGCGCTAACACCGGGGCCTGGGGGGCTTGTCCCGCAGTTGGCACTGGAGTGGTCTTCGGCACGGCGCGGCGGTTTGCTTGGGCAGGGCTGGGACTTGCTTGGCCTCTCTGGCATTACGCGCTGTGCACGCACCACAGGCCAGGATGGCGTGGCCGCCGCGGTGTCGATGACGACCGGCGACACTGGCGACCGCTACTGCCTAGATGGTTTGCGCTTGCGGCGCGTCGCTGGTGTGCAGGGCGCACCTGGCACGGTGTACCAAACCGAATCCGAAAGCTTCCTGCGCGTCACTTCGCAAGGGACGGCGGGCAATGGTCCGGCGTGGTTTACGGTGGAGCAACCGGATGGCACGGTGCTCACCTATGGCGGGACTGCAGACAGCCGCATCGAGGACGCTAGCGGCCAAACCGTTCGTGTCTGGGCCCTGTCGTCGCGTCGCGACCGTGCTGGCAATACCTTGCGGGTCACGTATCAAGAAGATGCTGGCCCGGCGTTGGTCACGCAAGGCGTGTATGGCGGGCAGTACGGTTATCGTCCGCTGGAAATTTCCTATGCCGCCGCCGGTAATGGCGAGCCTGCGCATCATGCGGTTCGTTTCATCTACGAAGCGGCTGTGCAACCCGTCGAAGCGGGTTGGCAGGCCGGAACGCTGGTGGTGTCCTGGCAGCGTTTGGTGCGAGTAGAACATCGCCACGATGCGGCCTTGGTGCGGCAGTGGAGCCTGGCGGCAGAGACTGCGCCTGCGGCCTGGCGGGTAACGGAATGCGGCCCCACCCGTTGTCGCGAACCGCTGCGCGCGCTGGTGACGCCAGCGGCGTTAGCGGTGGCCGGCTTGCAGCAACCCGGGGATCTCTCCAGCTATCCCCAAGCGGACGCGAGCTTGCTGGCGGACTTGAATGGCGATGGTCGTGAAGACTTCGTCTCGCCTACGGCCGTAGCCGGTTACTGGTCGTTTCGCCTTGCGGACCCAGCGCAGCCCTCCGGCTTTGGGCCGCGGGTCACCACCAGCGTGGTGCCGGTGCAGACCGATCGAACTGTCATTGTCGACTGGGACGCAGATGGCCGCAAAGACCTGCTGTACCCGGTACTGGGCGTGAATGGCACGGCGCGCTGGTGGTGGATTCGGAGCACTGGCACCAGTTTGGCGGCTGCAGTCGATACCGGCTATGGCGTCGATAGCATCGGTCTGCGTGCCGTGGCCGTGGATGTGAATGGCGATGGCCGCGATGATCTGGTGTATGCCGTGAACTCGCCGGCCCGCGTCATGGCGCGCCTGCACGACGGCACGCGCCCCGCGGCGCTGCCTTTGCAGTTGTGGGCCATGCCCACCGGCCAAGCGTTCTGTGCGGGGAGTGGGCTGACGGCTCGGCAACCCGAGATTGGTGCGGTGGACTTCGACGCCGATGGCCGCGCCGACTTATTGGCTTGTACGGTTCCAGTGTCCACCGGCACCACCACCTCCAGTGGTACATCGTTTGGCTATTCGATGAACACCCTGTCCAGCCTGCAGGCACTCGCGCCGGCGGCTGGCGCATCCACGTTGCGTGCTTTGCTCATGCGGGGAACGGTTGCTGCGCCGGTAGCGCAGTGGGTGGCAGATCTCGGTGATACGGATGGTGCGGTCGCGCCGCGTATCGGCGACTTCAATGGCGATGGCTACCAGGACGTGTTGTTCCGTCTTCCTTCCGGCGTCTGGTCGACGCGCGCGTTCACAGGGAATGGCTTTGCCTATGCGCAGGCGGCTCCCGCGCCCTCGAGCGCCGCGCTGGTCTTCGATCTGGATGGTGATGGTGCCAGCGACTTGTTGGACGCTCGTACCGATGGCTGGGTGTTCTTTGCTGGCCAGCGTGGGCGCGAAGCGCTGCTGGCGTCGCAGGCCGCGAACGTTACCGGTAGCGAAGTGATGGGCAGCGCTTATCGCGTCGGTGATGTGGATGGTGACGGCACGCCCGACCTGTTCGGCATTGCCATGCGGGACATCGGCTGGCATGTGGTGAAGCGCGTAGGGCCGACGCAGGCGCGGGTCTCCAGGGTAGTGGAGGGCGCAGGCGCCGTGATGTCCTGGTTTTATGCCGACAGCGAAACCTGCGTAGCCACGACTGGCCTCGAAGGCATGCCTGTGGTGTCGGCGGGTAGCGGTTCGTTGTTGCGCGCGGCCGCGAGCGGCGTTCCGGTGTGCCGACAGGAAGTGGAGGACGGTCTTGGCACCCATGCCACGCTGCGCTTTCGCTACGGCGACCCACGGCGTGATGTGCTGCGCCGCGAATGGCTTGGGCCGGCATGGCGCGAACAAAAAGACGAGCGACATGGCACCGTGCTGCGGGAGCAATTTCAGCAGGCCTTTCCACTCCGCGGCCTATTGGCAAGCCGGCGTGTCACGGGCGGAACGGGCCAAGCGGTGTTGCAGGAAGACCGGGTCTACGCCGTTACCCAGAACGGCGCTGGCACGGAAGTTCGGCGATGGCCGCAGTTGCAGCAGACGCGGCGACAAGATTACGTTCTCGGTGGGCTACGGGTGGGTGCGCCGCAGCGCTCTACGGTGCAGTCCTTCGGACGTGACCCTTACGGCGGCCTCATCCAGCAGACAGTGGAAGTAACGGACCTCGACAGTCTGTCGCCCGGGTTCGGTGAAGTGCACCGGCAGACGCTCTCGCGCAGCTATCGGCATGAGCCCAGCGGCTGGTGCTTGCGCTTGCCAGCAAGGGAAGAGCGCGTCGTCACCGCACCGGATGGCACGCGCGTAGTGCGAGTCCTTGAGCAGGACGTCGATACGGCCGCGTGTCGCGCGGTAGCTTGGCGCGAACTTGCCGCGGATGGCAGTGTGCTGCGCAGCCTCGCCTGGAGTTATGACGCCTGTGGCAACCGCAACGCTACGACTTTGTCGCCAGCGGGAATGGCGGTGCGTACCGTTCGTCAGGATTTCGGTTCGCGGTGTGTGGCGCCTGCCACCAGCACAGATGCGTTGGGGCAAACCACGCGTTTGGCTTGGCGCGATTCGCTTGGAGTGCTGGCTGCCGCTATCGATATGAACGGTGAAGGCTGGCAGGCGGACTATGACGAGTTCGGGCGGAAGGTGCGCTGGCGTGCGCCCGATGGCAGCGAATGGCGTGCCGAAACGCAAACCTGCCTCGCCAAGTCCTGCGCGCAGTTGGGCAGTCGTTGGTGGCAGACAGAGCGCTGGACCGGTGCCGATGGCACACCCCTCGATGAGGTCACTACCTACTTCGGCGACCGCGGTCAGGCCATGGCGGAGGATCGGCGTGGTCCGCTGGGGCCCAAGGTCCGTGAGGTTTGGAACTGGAATACCGATGGCCAACTGGCCACCTTTAGTTTGCCCGCATACGTCGGCTTGCCGGCCGCGCAGGCAACGCTGCGCTACGACACCTGGGGGCGTGTGCAATCCGTGCAGCGGCCACGTTCTGGCGCCGACACCACGCCGGTTACGGAAACCTTCGAGTTCGATGGCGCTATCACCACGGCGACGGATGCCACTGGCGCCCGCACGGTATTCAAGCGCGACGTGCTGGGGCGTTTGCGTGTAGTCATCGACCCGCTCGGCGGCACCACTACTTACACCTATGGCGTCGCGGGTCTTGTTCGCGTGGTGGACGCGGTGGGTGCGGTGACACGCCTCGAGTATGACGCTCTGGGGCGGCAGGTGGCGCTGCAGGATGCTCAAGCCGGGCGGCGCGAGTTCACGCTGAATGCGTTGGGCCAAGTGGTGTCCGAACGAGATGCCAAGGGGCAGGTGCGTAGCTACGAACGGGATCTGCTCGGGCGCGTGGTGCGACGCTTGCAGTCCGAAGGCGAAACCCGCTGGACCTGGGGCATCGATGGGCTGCGGCATGAGGCGGGGAGGTTGGTCGCCATTGATGGGCCAGCTACCAATGAGCGCTTTGCCTACGACGGGTTTGGGCGTCTCTTGCGTCGCGGCTGGGCGGGCGCTCGCGGCGATGCTTACGACTACACCTACGACGCTGCCGGTCGGCTCGAGGTTCTGGTGTATCCGCCTGCGGCAGATGGCACGCGCTTGCGCGTCCGTCATGGCTGGGATGGCAGGCAATTACTGTCCTTGCGCGATGCCGACAGTGGGCAGTTGTATTGGCAAGCCCGTGCGTTCGATGTGGGCGGACTGCCCATCGACGAATTGCTGGGAAATGGGGTTGTCCGTTCTGCCGCGCGCGATGCGGTGACTGGCCTGCCCGATTGGCGCCTGGCACGACGTGCGGACGGCAGCAACCTGCAGGATGTGCGCTTCACTTTCGATGAGCGTGGATTGCTGGTGCGTCGTTTGGATGCCTTCGCCAGTATGGATGCCACCTTCCGGCACGATTTACTGGGTCGCCTGACCGCAGTGACCGGTCCGGCGGCGGCGAGCCTTGCCGTGCAGTACGACGCCGCTGGCAATGTGCTGCAGCGTAGTGACATCGGTGCGTTTCGCTACGACCCGGCTGTGCCCGGGCGCTTGTTGCAGGCTGGTACCCACACCTACAGTTACGACGCCAACGGGAACGTGGCCGTACGCGATGGTGCCAGCCTCGCGTGGAATTCCAACGACCAGCCCGCCGTATTGCGTGCCAATGGCTTGCAGAGCCGTTACACCTACGGCCCGGAGGGAGAGTTGGTAGCGCAGGAAGCCCTCTTCGTCAGCGGTACCGAAAACACCGCGTATGTCGGCGAACTCGTCGAGCGTGTAGTCACCTCGGCACGTGAACACCAGCGCCAAGTCATTGTGGGTCCCGAAGGGCCAGTGGCTTGGGTGGTGAGGCGTTCCGATGGCACGAGGGACACCTGGTACGCCACGCAGGATGAAATGGGCAGCCTTGATACGCTCACGGACGCGCAAGGCAACGTGGTGTCGCGACTGCGCTATTCGCCGTTCGGTGCGCGGGCCTCCAGCGTTCCTGGAAGCTCGGGTGGCTTGCAGGCGCAGGAGCAAACAGCCATTGCAGCCACCACGCGTCGAGGTTTTGGCATGCAGGTGCATGCGGACAATCTCGGGCTGGTGCATTTTGGCCAACGTGTGCTGGACCCGGCCTCAGGCCGCTTCCTCTCGGCAGACCCACTGGTAGCGCAGGCCGGTAACAGTCAGGACTGGAATCGCTACGCCTATGCCTGGAATTCACCCTATGCGGTGGCCGACCCGTATGGCAACACCGAGGTGGAGATCTTTGTCGGTACCGATGGTTTCGGTATCCGTGTGGGGGGTGGTGACTGCACGGCCGACGGTAATGCCGATTGCAGCGACTTTGGCTTCGGTGTGGTGCCCTCCGGGCCGGATGGGCGATATTTCTACGATTGGGACGACCCAGATTTTCGTCAGGAAGTGGGGCCGGGCTTTCAACTGCGCTTCTCGGGTAATGACGGCACGGTCGGCATCAGTGAGCGTCTTGACCTGCTGCAAGGAGGCCTGAATGCCGCCTCGGCAGGCGCAGGCCTGACCGGTATCGGTGAGCCTTTGGGTGTTGCGCTCGATGGGCTCAATGGCCTGGTATCGCTGCTGCGCGGCGAACCCCGCGAAGCAGTAGAGCAAGCGGTGGCGATGGTGCCGGTCGCAGGCACGCTGAAAAACTTCCAATTGCTCCGCAAAATCACGGACAAATTGGAGGCGCATCGAGCGGTTGCCAAGGCAACGCGTCACCAAGAGGTGAACCCGCGTTATGGCCGCGCCGACCGCTGGCAGACCAAGGTGTTGGAGCCCGGTACGGTCCTACTGCAGTTCGGGCGTGCCAACGACCCGGGCGCGTATTTCTTCGCGCTGTCGCCGGCCGAGGCACGGGCTGCGGGGGCGGCGGCGTTGTACGATGGCTTGCAGATGCGCACCAGTGACAACCATGGGCGCTGGACGCAGGTGCAGGTGTACCGCGTTACCCAGCCCATCGGTGGCGCTGTGAGCATTGCGGGCAGCAACCTGCAGCATGGCAATGGTGGCATCGAGCAGTATTTCCTGACACGGACGGAGGGACTGGCCCATGTCGGCACCATCGATCTCGGACGCTGAGCAGCAACAAGATGGCTTGCGGTTGTCTGGCATCAGCGTTTCAGCCGCTGGCCTCGTGTCTGTGGATGGGCAAAAGCTCGCGGGTATTGGTGCCTTGGTGGCGCCATTGCCGGGGGGTGCGCAGCTCCCTGCGGACCGCGTCGCGCTGGAGGTCGCTATGGTCACCCAGCCGGTGAATGCTGGTCGGCGTTGGCTAGCGGAACAAGTATCGGTGCAGGGGCGCTGCGTGTTGTTGCGCTTGCGGCCGCGGCGGAGCGTTTGGCGACGTTGGTGGTCGGCGCGCTTTGGCGAATCGGCAGCGCAGGAACAATCTCTTGCGGCTCGTTGGGGTTTGCCGCGGGGTTTGCCGCCACAGCAGCGGACTGCCTGGGGGGTGGTGGAGTGTGGAGTGGATGCGGCGCTGAACGGCGCTGCTGTCATTACGCTACGCATCGCCGAGCTCCCGGAGCACCTGCCGCCGGCCTCGCGTGTCTTCTGGAGGCAACGTACGCGTGCGGAATGCCATGCGCTGGTGGCTGCGGCTTTGGCAGACGCCGCAGCCGACGGTCCTTGGTCGTTCGATGCGCAGGGCATTCGCTTCGCCGATGGAGAAAGCATCGTAGTACGCCCGGCTGGCGGTGAACCTGCCAACTGGGCACCGGTGGGCTTCGAATGGCAGGAGGCGGGGGCTGGTGCCTGGCGCGTGCGGGGCGAACGCGCTGGCTGGCGGTTCACGCTGGCTTATACCGAGTCTGCCGGAAAACCGGTGTTGGCTTGGGCCTTGGCAAGATTGGCAGTGGCCCACGAGGGCCCATGGGACCCGTTACTGGAAGCGGAACTGCACCGCGGACATGAACGGTGGTTGCGGGGCGGGCTTGGTGAAGT
Organism: uncultured Pseudomonadota bacterium; assembly: GCA_903858165.1. Lineage (GTDB taxonomy): Bacteria > Pseudomonadota > Gammaproteobacteria > Steroidobacterales > Steroidobacteraceae > CAIOHZ01. The sequence goes on along the minus strand of CAIOHZ010000063.1, from coordinate 4,402 downwards.
GGAGGTCGCTGCCGACCCTGGGCGGGAAGCAGCGGCGGGCTTGCGCTGCACTGCCCGCGCAGTCAACGACGTCGTGGCACGAACCGGTGCAGAGTTGCTGCTGGAGTGGTGCTGAGAGGCTGCCTGTCGTCGTAGACCAGAAAGGCCAAAGGCCGACCGAAGCGCGAGCTTCAGCTTTGCTGGCTGGTGAAATTTTCCATTCGCAGGCCCGTGCCGCTCTGCGAGGAGTGCGCCACGATGGCGTTGCGGCGATGAATCTTCGTGACCGCGCCGAGGTTGATGGCGAACGCCAACTCCACCGCGGCGCCTTTGGTCAGTTTCAGGTCTGGGGTTTCCACGAATACGCCGTTAGCGCTCAGATTGTGGGCCTTGCAAACGCGGCTTGCACGGCCTGGCACCGTCACATAGACGGTGGTTTTCGCGCGATGGCGGGTGTTTAGCCTGCGTTCCATGGGGGTATCCCGTTCCTAGGGCGTGGGGAGTGTTCCGGGAGAGGAGTGTCCCACCCCCGGCAGGTAACCGGTTGTGAACTGGGTCACTCATCCGGAAGATAGTCGGGTGCTGTAACGCCGGGCCCGCAGTTGCGGCATCATTCGTCCATGGAACATGCAGTACCGCCGTTGGTTGACGACCTGACCGCCGATGAAATTCGCGATGCCCGAGCGCGCCTCGGGCCCCGCGTCCTGACTACCCCCGTGTTGCACTGGGAAGACCCATTGCTCGAGGAGAGGCTGCCGGCAGGCACCCGTCTTTCTTTGAAACTGGAGTTGTTCCAGCGCACGGGAAGCTTCAAGGCGCGTGGCGCTTTGTTGAACACCGACCTACTGAGCGCAGAGCAGAAAGCCCGTGGCATTACTGCCATCAGTGCCGGTAACCATGCCATCGCTGCAGCGTTTGCGGCACGCGAGGCGGGCACGCACGCCAAGGTCGTCATGATGGCCAGCGCCAGCCCGTTGCGCGTGGCTCGGGTGCGGGCTTATGGCGGCGAAGTGGTCTTTGCACCTGATGTGCATACCGGTTTCGAGTGGGTGCGACGTATTGCCGAAGAAGAAGGACGCACCTTGCTGCATCCCTTCGAGGGGCGCACTACGGCATTGGGTACTGCGACCGTCGCGCTGGAGTTTCTGGAGCAGTGCCCGGATTTGGAAGCCATCATCGTGCCCATCGGTGGCGGTGGCCTCGCTGCGGGCATTGCCGCAGCGGTGAAAGTACTGGCACCGCAGGTGTTGGTTTATGGCGTAGAGCCGGAAGGTGCCAATTCCATGCATCGCAGTTTTGCGGCCGGTAGCCCGCAGGCTATCGAGCGCGTCGCTACTATCGCCGACAGCTTAGGTGCGCCGTTCGCGCTGCCCATCAGCTATACGCTGTGTCGACGACATCTCGATGGCTTGGTCTTGGTGAACGACGCTCAGCTGTTGGCGGCGATGCGGTTACTGGCGGAGAGTGCCAAGCTGGCGGTAGAACCCGCGGCTGCGGCGGCTACGGCCGCATTGCTGGGCCCCTTGCGCGAGACCTTGGCCGGCAAGCGGGTGGGGTTGATTATCTGTGGTGCCAATATCGACAGTGCCACGCTCGCCAAGCGGCTTTCCGAGGGGGTTGCTTAACGGCTCGCCCGGTGGCCCGTGCCGGCCAGCGGCAACTAAGCCGGCTTGCCGTAGCCACCACCACCGGGCGTCTCAATCTGCAGCACATCGCCCGGTGCTACCTCCACGGTAGCGCAGGCGTCGAGCAGCAGTTCGGTGCCATCGGCGCGCCGCAATAGTGCTCGCCCGGGCAGGGCGGCGCCACCGCCCGCCAGACCAAAAGGCGCATGAATCCGCCGCTGGCTGAGCAGGCCAGCGGTGAGGGGTGCCAGAAAACGCACTACCCGTGTCAGGCCATCGCCACCGCGCCATTGCCCTTCACCCCCGGAACCGTGGCGGAAGCCGAAGCTTTCGAGGCGCACCGGGAAGCGCTGTTCGAGAATCTCGGGGTCTGTCAGACGCGAGTTCGTCATGTGCGTCTGGATGCCCGAAGCGCCGGCAAAACCGGGGCCCGCACCGGCACCACCGGCGATGGTTTCGTAGTATTGGTGGTTGGCGTCGCCGAAGGTGAAGTTGTTCATGGTGCCTTGGCTTGCTGCTAGTAAGCCCAGTGCGCCATAAAGCGCATCTACCACGGCTTGCGAGGTTTCTACATTGCCGGCGACGACTGCTGCACCAGCCCGCGGATTCAGCAGGCAGCCTTCGGGTACCACAATCTGCAAGGGACGCAGGCAGCCTTCATTCAACGGCAAGTCGCGGTCGATGAGGGTCCGGAACACATACAGCACCGCGGCGGTGGTCACCGCAAACGGCGCGTGGAAATTGTGCGGGCGCGGGAAGTCTTGGGCCGAAGTGCCGGTGAAGTCGATGCAAGCGGTTCCAGCGGTGTAGTCCATGGAGATGCGCACCACAATCTCCATGCCGGCATCCAGCGGTACCCGACACTCTCCCGGGGAGAGCGCGCCGATGGCTTGACGTACCGCCGCTTCCGCATTCGCTTGCACATGGCGCAAGTAAGCCACCACGCGCGCGGTGCCATGCTGTGCACAGAGTCGGCGTAGTTCCGTCGCACCACGCGCATTCGCTGCTAACTGCGCTTGCACATCTGCCACGTTTTGGTCGGGGTTGCGTGCGGGCCAAGCGGAGTGTGCCAATTGTTGTCGCAACTCGGCGTCGAGGAATTTACCGGCCGCCATGATCTGAAAGCCATCAAAGGCAATGCCTTCCTCTTCGATGCAGACGCTGCCTGGTGGCATGGACCCGGGCGTGATGCCGCCAAGGTCGGCATGATGCGCCCGCGAGGCGACCCAGAAGCGGGGTGTGGTTTCGCCAGCGAGTAGCACCGGGGATACCGCGGTGACATCCGGCAAGTGGGTGCCGCCACCCCAAGGCACGTTCACCAGCCAAGCATCGCCCTCAACTACCTGCTGTGCGCGTTCGGCAAGACGCCCTTGCACTGCGCGAACGCTGGCACCCATGGAGCCGAGGTGCACGGGCATGTGTGGGGCATTGGCGACGAGGGAGCCGTCCGCGCCGAACACGGCGCAGGAAAAATCGAGTCGCTCTTTCACGTTGACTGAGCGCGCCGCATCGCGCAGCACCAAGCCCATTTGCTCGGCGACTTGCATGTACAGGCCATTGAAGATTTCGAGGCGGGCGGGTGTGGGTGTTTCGTTGGCCTGTTCCGGGACCGATTCCGCGGTGAGTTGCTGTGCTGGTTCGAGCAACAACTCGCCATGCTTCAGTACGGTGGCTTGCCAGCCCGGGGTGATGACCGTGGTGGCGCCGTCATCAGTGACGAGTACGGGGCCGGCCACGACCGTTCCAGAGACCAAAGCAGCGCGATCCAGCACCGGGGTGTGGTGCCACGCGCCGTCAAACCAAGCGCGCGTGGTGGCGGGCGCAAAAACTTTACGATCAAGGACGGGCGCTGCAGCGAGTACGCGGTCGGCATCGGCCACCGCCTCCACTTCCAGTGCGTCAACGATGAGTCGCTCGGCCTGCAAGTCTTCTACCGCAGGCTGAAAACCGTAGCGTTGCCGGTAGAGCGTTGCGAAGCGTTCCGCAAGCAGTCGGCAGACCGTGGCGTTGTCGGGCGTCGTGGTGAGGGACGCGTCGTGCGGTGTGGACCCGACCACGGATAGCGTTTCTTCTGCCACCCATTCCACTGGCAGCGTAGCGTCCGTGCCCGGCAAGCGCAGCTGCAGATAGCGCGTCCAGCGCGTGTCAGGCCATGGCGCCTGCTGCAAGGGCGCGAACGCTTCTGCCAAACCGCCAGCGACGACGGCGGCGAGGTTGCGCCCTTCGCCACGGCGTACGACTTGCCGGCGTGGGGCGAGGCCAATGCCAACGGCCGAGAGTACGGAGGCCAACGGATGAACCAACACGCGGCGCATGCCAAGCGCGGCGGCTACTTGGCAGGCATGTTGGCCACCGGCGCCGCCGAAGCACACGAGCGTGAACTGTTCCGGGTCGTGGCCGGCACGCAGCGCCACATGCCGCACGGCATTGGCCATGGCACCCACGGCTACGGCCAGAAAGTCCTCGGCGAGTTGTGCGGTGTGGTCCACGTCGTCATCGCTCGCCTCGCCAGTGGCGGCTTCGCGGGCCGTGTTGGCCGTCACTTCGTCTGCCAGTTCCGCGAAGGCTTCGCGTACAGCTGCGACATCGAGCCCTTCATTGGCCGCGGGGCCGAACACCTGCGGGAAACGTTCGGGCAACAACCGGCCCAGCAGCACGTTGGCGTCGGTGATGGCGAGTGGCCCGCCACGTCGATAACAGCGCGGGCCGGGGTGTGCACCTGCCGAAGCGGGGCCCGCCGTCAAACGGCCATCGGTATGCCGCAATACGCTGCCACCGCCGGCAGCCACGGTGTGAAT
>CAIOHZ010000062.1 GCA_903858165.1 uncultured Pseudomonadota bacterium | reverse complement strand
GTCGGTGCGTCAAGAACACTTGAAGAACGGTGAGGTACTTCCCAAGGTGGTGCCTGCCGGGCCAGACAATCCGCTCGGGTTGTTCGCGATGCGGCTGGCCATTCCCGGTGGCGCCTACATGATCCACGGTACCAATAAGCCTGCCGGTGTGGGTATGCAGGTGACGCATGGCTGCATGCGGCTGTACCCCGAAGACATCGAAGCGCTGTTCGCGATGGTGGCGGAAGGCACTCCGGTGCATATCGTCAACCAACCCCACAAGACCGGCTGGCGCAGGGGACAGTTGTATGTGGAAGCGCACCCGCCGCTGGAAAGCACGGATTCCCGCATTGTCGACCCGGACCTGCAGGCACTGGTGCGGTTGGTGGCGCGCCAAGCGGTGCTGCAACCAGTAGCAGTGAACTGGCCGCAGGCAGAGGTGGTTTACGCAGCGGCAGCGGGCCTGGCGACAGCTGTGGCCCACAACGATTCTGCAGGAGTGAGATAGGTGCGCAAGGCGACAGCTTGGAGCTGGGCTGCATGCGCGGCGCTGCTGTTGGTGGTGCCTGCGCTAGGGGTTGCCGCGAAAAAGACTGCATTGCCTGTGACGCCAGCGAATGCGTACGTCAGTGCCATGGTGCAGATTCCCGCTGGCAAGTTCGTCATGGGCGCGGCGCCTGGCGATGTGACGGCGTGGGCCAGCGAACTGCCCGTGCATGAAGTTGTCGTGCCGGCGTTCGAATTGGCCATGTACGAAGTGACCATGGGCCAGTGGGAACTCTACGCGGTAGAAAACCCGAAGGCGGCTTCAGGCTGTGGCAATACGCCACGTCATGCTACGGGTTGTTTGGGCTGGAACGACCTGCAGGGTTATCTCGATTGGCTGAAGGTGAAGACGGGTGTGGATTACCGTCTGCCCACCGAGGCTGAATGGGAATACGCAGCGCGTGCCGGCGTGACGACTCGCTACCCTTGGGGCGATTCACCCAAGAAGGCCTGCAAATACGCCAATGTGTTTCCGTGTGGGGAAGAAGTGAAGCGCGAGGTAGGCCGGCTGCCGCCCAACCGTTTCGGCCTGTACGACGTCATCGGTAATGTCTGGGAGTGGACACAGGACTGCTGGAATGACAGCTACAACGGCGCACCCGTTGATGGTAGCGCTTGGCTGACTGGTGATTGCCGCAATCGTGTCATGCGCGGCGGTTCGTTCGATGAATTACCGTTGAACTACCGCTTGTCCATGCGCGGCCGCGGCGCTGTCATGCCCCGCGGCGATTTTCAGGGGTTGCGCCTAGCGCGGAGTGTGGCATTAGCTAACTAGCGCCGCAGTTCCGCGCTTTGCACATGGCCACCAGTCACTTGCCAAGTAACGGCTAGCGGGGCTGGCCATTGGTGTTGGCCATCGGTAGTCGGGCAGTCCGGCGCCGTATCGGTTGCGGTCCAAAGGGCCTGCAGGCGCTCACAGAATTCCTTCGCTGGCATTCCGGCTGCTTCATTCAGTAATGCGCCAAGCTGCATTTTTGCCAGTGCACCGTCCGCGATGATACCCATGGGTGCTATGCGTGCCGTGTTAGGTGCTGGCAAATCTATCATCGCTACCATCGGCGGAGCTGGCACGGGTGGTGGTGCACTCAGGGGGGGAGGTGGTGGCGGTAACCTCCTCAGTTCATCGACTCCTGATGATGGATCTTGGTCCGTAGCGATGTCGCTGCCCGCTTCATGGGCTAGCACGCTATAACTTGCGACCCTCTCTTCGCTGCCCGGTGATAGCAATTCCTGCTGGGTGTCCGGCTGGTGCAGAAACAAAGCCACAGCCACTACTAGCGTGGCGG
>CAIOHZ010000061.1 GCA_903858165.1 uncultured Pseudomonadota bacterium | reverse complement strand
GGCTTAGGTGCGGTTTTACCTTGTAACGACAACGCCCCCTTCCTACAATCGTCGCGCACGGACGCCGCACTGCGCGCCTAACCCCCGGTACTCCCAATGCCTTCCTCAGCCATCCTTTATGCCCGCCGCGCCCGGGACGGGTTCGTCGGTTTGCTCTCGGTCCTGTCGGCCTTGGGTCTGCTGCTCCGCGCTCTGGCCCAACGGTCGGCGACTTTCGTGCTACGGCCCTGGCGCGCCAGTGCATGGAACGAATCCGGGGGTGGCAAAGAGCCTTGGAAGAACCGCCCGCGCCCGGACGAGGGCCCGCCGGACCTCGATGACATCGTGCGCAATTTGCAGGTCAAGTTGAAAGCCCTGTTTGGTGGTGGCAAGCCACCGGAGTCGAATGATGAGCCTGCGCCGCGCGTGAACTGGGGCGCCATTGCCGCGGCACTGGTGGCGCTGTGGAGCCTCACGGGCTTCTATGTCGTGGACGCGGGTGAGCGTGCGGTGGTTACCCGCTTCGGTTCCTTCAGCGAAATTGCCAGTTCGGGTATCAATTGGCATATCCCTTGGCCCGTAGAGCGCCGCGTGTTGGTAAACACCGAGGAATTCGTTTCGTTCGCCGACAGCACTCGTATGCTGACGCAGGACGAGGCCTTGGTGGAGATCAACCTCGCAGTGCAGTACCGCCGCAAGGACCCGGTGCAGTACCTGTTCAGCGTCGCAGACCCGGAAAAAACCTTGGGCGAGGTCTCGGAAAGCGCCATTCGCGAGATTGTCGGCCAGAGCACCATGGATGCCGTACTGGAGAAAGGACGCCAGGAAGTGGCGGTGCGCACGAAGGATCTGGTGCAGCGCACGCTCGATCAATACAAGACGGGCCTCGATGTTATCAGCGTGAATCTGCAGGACGTCCGTGTTCCTGAGCAAGTGGCGCCGTCGCAGAAGGACGCCATCAAGGCACGCGAGGACAAGGAGCGTTTCTCGCTAGAGGCACAAGCCTACGCGAACAATATTCTCCCGAACGCTCGCGGTACCGCCCAGCAGTCGCTGGAAGATGCCGCTGCCTATCGCTCCCGCGTCGTAGCCGACTCCAGTGGTGAAAGCGCACGTTTTATTGCGTTGGCCTCAGCTTATGCCAAGGCTCCGGGCGTCACGCGGCAGCGGCTCTATTTCGAGACCATGGAGCAGGTCTACGGCCAGAGCGCGAAGGTTATCGTTGATAGCAAGGCGGGCAACAATATGCTGTACCTGCCGCTAGACAAGTTGGTGGAGCGCAGTCGCGCTTCGGCACCGGCGGCACCGTCTTCCGGGTCCGCCATGCCCCGCAACGGCGAGGTGACTGTCACCCCCGTTCCCGCCTCTGAAGAAGCTGATGTTCGTTCGCGAGGGAGTCGCTAATGGAAACCCGTACCCTGGCCGGCATTGCCGCGGCTTTCGCCGCCTTGCTGGTGCTGACGCAGTCCGTGTTCATCGTCCAGCAGAACGAATTGGCCATCCGTTCGGAGCTCGGCAAGATCATCGAAGCGGACTACACGCCCGGCATGCACTTCAAGCTGCCGTTCGTGAACGATATCCGCCGTTTCGACAAGCGGGTGCTTACCCGTAACTATCCTGCAGAGCAGTTCTTGACGAGCGAGGGCAAGATCCTCAACGTCGACTTCTATGTGAAGTGGAAGATTACCGACGTAGCGCAGTACTACCGTGCCACCGGTGGTAGCGAGGACGCCGCTTCGGCCCGTCTCGCGGAAATTGTCAAAGACGGCCTGAAAGGTGTCATCGCCAAACGCACCATCCAGCAGGTGGTCGCGGCACAGCGCACGGAGTTCATTGGTGACATGCTGGCGTTTGCGGGTTCCTCCGTGAAGCAGTTGGGTGTTGCGCTGGTGGATGTTCGCGTCAAGCGGATCGATCTGCCGGAAGAAGTCAGTGATTCGGTTTTCAACCGCATGCGTCAGGACTTTGCTCGCCAGGCGGCGCAATTGCGCGCCGAAGGCCAGGAGCAGGCCACGCGTATTCGCGCCGAAGCCGAGCGTCAGCGAGTCGAGATTATTGCGAATGCGGCCAGCGATGCGGAGAAGATTCGCGGCGAGGGCGATGCGAAGGCGACGGATATTTACGCGCGTGCCTACCAGAAGAACCCGGAGTTCTACGCCTTTCACCGCAGCATGCAGGCTTACCGCAAGTCCATGGGCAAGGAAGGCGATGTGTTGGTGCTCGCACCAGACAGTGAATTCTTCCGTTATATGAAGCAGCCGGGGAGCGGTCGTTGAATCAGCAGAACCCGGCTGTGGCCCCGGGGCGCAGCGTCATCGTCATCGGCACCCAGTGGGGTGACGAGGGCAAAGGCAAGATTGTCGATCTCTTGACGGATCGCTGTGCCGCCGTCGCCCGTTTTCAGGGTGGCCACAACGCCGGCCATACGCTCGTCATTGGTGGCGAGAAGACTGTGCTCTCGCTCATTCCGTCCGGCATCCTGCGGGACGGTGTGCGCTGCCTCATCGGTAACGGTGTGGTGGTGTCGCTGGCCGCGTTGCTACGTGAGGCGGACATGCTGGTCGCGCGCGGCGTGCCGGTGTATGACCGTTTGCGGTTGTCGCCGAACTGCCCGCTCATCCTGCCTTCGCATGTGGCGTTGGACAAGGCGCGTGAGCGTGCCCGCGGCGAGAACGCCATTGGTACTACGGGCCGCGGTATTGGTCCGGCCTATGAAGACAAAGTGTCCCGTCGCGCGGTTCGCGTAGCGGACCTGTTCCAGCGCGAGAGGTTGGCGGCGAAATTGGGTGAGTTGCTCGATTTCCATAACTTCGTGTTGCAGCACTACTACAAAGAAGCGCCCGTCAGTTTCCAGGAAACTCTCGAGGAAATTCTGGCGCAGGGCGAGCGCGTGAAGCCGTTGGTGGAAGACGTTAGTCTGACGCTGGGTAACCTGCGGAAGTCTGGTGGGAACGTGCTGTTCGAGGGCGCGCAGGGCGCGTTGCTTGATGTGGATCTCGGGACTTATCCGTTCGTGACTTCTTCGAATACCACTGCTGGAAACGCTGGCACAGGCACGGGTATTGGTCCGCGTAACTTCGATTACGTGCTCGGTATCGTGAAGGCGTATACCACCCGCGTGGGTTCTGGGCCTTTCCCCACGGAGCTATTCGACGAGGCAGGCGAGCATCTCTCGCGCGTTGGCCACGAGTTTGGCGCGGTCACTGGCCGTCGTCGTCGCACGGGCTGGTTCGACGCCGTCGCGCTGCGCCGCTCCATCCTCCACAACAGCGTCACGGGTCTTTGTATCACCAAGTTGGACGTTCTTGATGGCTTAGACACGCTGCGGCTGTGTGTTGGTTACCGTCGCGGTGGCGAAGTCACCGTGGAACCGCCGCTGTTGTCCGACCACTTCGGCGATTGCGAACCGGTTTACGAAGACATGCCGGGCTGGAGCGAGAGCACTGTCGG
>CAIOHZ010000060.1 GCA_903858165.1 uncultured Pseudomonadota bacterium | reverse complement strand
GGGACTGGCCACCGCACTGGAACTCGGGTTCGTCGCGGGGGCCGCACCAGGGGCAAGGTATGCGCAACATGCAAAGGCCTCAGTGCGGAATGCCGGACGCGGCGGCTTCGTCGACCAGCGCGCCGGTGTGGAAGCGCTGCAGCGCGAAGGGCGCGGCAATATCGTGGGCGCGGCCCGTGGCGATGTGGTGGGCCAGCATCCAGCCACCCACCGGAATGGCCTTGAAGCCACCCGTGCCCCAGCCGCAGTTGATGAACAAGCCGGGAATAGGGGTTTCGCCAAGGATGGGGCTGGAGTCGTGCACCACATCCACGATGCCAGCCCATTGGCGCAGCAAGCGCACGCGGCCGATGGACGGCAATTGGTCTGCAACTGCGCCGAGCACATGCCGCAACATGGGCGTGTTGCCGCGCTGCGCGTAAGACAAGTAGTGGTCCAGCCCACCGCCGATAACCAAGCCGCCCTTGTCGGACTGGCTGAAGTACATGCCGGTGCCGAAGGACGTCATCACCGTGTCCATCACCGGCTTCAGCGGCTCGGAAACGAAGGCCTGCAGCGCGTAGCTGGACACGGGTAAGCGGAAACCCGCAAGGCCCGCAATGACGCTGGAATGGCCCGCCACCGACATGCCGACTTGCTCGGCACCGATATAGCCAAGGCTCGTCTCGACGCCAACCACACGGCCTTCGGCCGACTTGCGAAAGCCCGTGACTTCGCAGTTCTGCAAGATATCCACGCCGAGCGCCGAAGCCGCACGCGCATAGCCCCAAGCCACGGCGTCGTGGCGGGCCGTGCCGCCGCGGGGCTGCACGAAACCACCGAGCACGGGGTAACGCGCATCGGGCGCGGTGTTCAGCAGCGGAATGCGCTGCTTCACTTCGTCGCGTGTGAGCATGAAGGCGTCGATGCCGTTCAGGTTCATGGCACCCACCCAGCGGTGGCCGGCTTCCATGTCGTGGCGCGTATGCAGCACGTTCATGACACCGCGCTGGCTGAACATGACGTTGTAGTTCAGGTCCTTCGACAGGCCTTCGTATAAGCGCAACGAAAAATCGTAGAGCGCGGCACTTTGCGGGTAGTAGTAATTCGAGCGGACAATGGTGGTATTGCGGCCGGTGTTGCCGCCACCCAGCCAGCCACGCTCCAGCACCGCCACGTTCGTGATGCCGTGGTTCTTGGCGAGGTAGTAGGCGCAGGCCAAGCCATGGCCACCGCCACCGATAATCACCACGTCGTAACGCGGCTTCGGTTCCGGGGAGCGCCAGGCAGGCTCCCAGCCACGGTGGCCGGTAAGCCCTTGCCACAGCATGTTCCAGGCGTTGTAGCGCTTCATCCGCAGGGCAACCTCTGGCGAGCGGGCAGGTTAAAACAAGGGCAGAAGATTAACACGCGCCGCGCGTGGCTCCGCCAACCGCAATTGCTGCCTGCCCTGCATGCAGTGCGCGCATTGGCTTAGCGAAAAATGCGTGCGCGCAGGCCTACAGTCCTGAGAAGATTCGCGCTGCACCCGCCATCTAACGGAAGCCCATGAAAGCCATCCTTTGCCGCCAGTACGGTCCACCCGAGACGCTCACCCTAGAAGAAGTGAAATCGCCGTTGCCGGGCCGGGGGCAGGTAGTGGTGAAGGTGCATGCAGCGGCGGTGAACTTTCCCGACACGCTCATCATCGAGAACAAGTACCAGTTCAAGCCGCCCCTGCCGTTTTCACCGGGCGGCGAAGTGGCGGGCACCATCGCCGCGCTCGGCGAGGGAGTGACCGGCTTCCAGCTGGGCGACCGCGTGCTGGCCGTGTGTACTTGGGGTGGCTACGCCGAAGAAGTGGTGGTGCCGGCGCCGGCGGTAACGCCCTTGCCGGAAGGCGTGCCCTTTGACGAAGCCGCCGCGCTCACCTTG
>CAIOHZ010000059.1 GCA_903858165.1 uncultured Pseudomonadota bacterium | reverse complement strand
TGAAGGCGCTGAATGAATTGCGCACGAAGTACAAGGACAAGTTCGAGAAGGCGCACGGCGTTCGTCTCGGCTTCATGTCTTTCTTCGTGAAGGCGGCTGTCGAGGCGCTGAAGAAGTACCCAGTGGTGAACGCCTACGTGGACGGAGGCGACATCCTGTACCACGACTACTACGACATTGGTGTGGCCGTGTCGACGGAGCGTGGTCTTATCGTGCCGGTGCTGCGTGACGCCGACCAGCTGAACTTCGCCGATGTGGAAAAGGCGGTCGGAAATTTTGCTACCCGTGCTCGCGCAGGTAGCCTCACGCTCGAAGAGTTGACTGGTGGCACGTTCAGCATCACCAACGGCGGTGTGTTCGGCTCGCTGCTTTCCACGCCCATCGTGAATGCGCCGCAGAGCGCCATTCTCGGTATGCACAAGATTCAAGATCGTCCGGTCGTCGTTGACGGCCAGATTGTTATCCGCCCGATGATGTACCTGGCGCTCACCTACGACCATCGCATCATCGACGGCAAGGAAGCGGTGCAGTTCCTCGTCACCATGAAAGACTGCCTGGAAGATCCGGCGCGTCTGCTGTTAGGGGTTTAAGTCATGGCTACGCATTACGACGTTGTTGTTATTGGTGGTGGTCCGGCCGGTTATCCGGCAGCCATCCGCGCCGGCCAGAACGGCTTGAAGGCGGTTTGCATCGACGGTTGGAAGAACCGTGACGGCACTTATGCCTTTGGTGGCACCTGTTTGAATGCGGGCTGCATTCCTTCGAAGGCGCTGTTGGAGTCCAGCGAACTTTGGCACCGCGTTAACAGTGAATTCGCCGCTCACGGCATCAGCGTGCAGGGTGCGGCTTTTGATCTCGCCAAGATGCAGCAGCGCAAGGCGCATATCGTCAAAACCTCCACGCAGGGCATTTTGTCCCTACTGAAGGCCGCCAAGGCGGAAGCGCTCACGGGCCACGGCAAGTTGTTGCCGGCGGAAGGTGGCGTGAACCGCGTGGAATTCACGGCGCCTGATGGCACCGTGCAGGTGCTGACAGCGACGAACGTCATTCTCGCTTCCGGTTCGGAGCCGTTCGAGCTGAAGAGCGCGCCGTTTAACCGTGAGACCATCTTGGATTCCTGGGACGCGCTCGACATGACGGCTGTGCCCAAGCGTCTCGGCGTTATTGGTGCGGGCGTCATCGGGTTGGAACTCGGCAGCGTTTGGCGTCGTCTAGGTGCGGAAGTGGTGGTACTTGAGGCCATGGACCAGTTTCTGCAAATTGCCGACGGTGCCGTGGCAAAGGAAGCCGCCAAACACTTCAAGAAGCTCGGCCTCGATATCCGCCTTGGCGCGAAGGTGTCGGGGGCTGCCGCGGGTGCCGATGGCGTTACGGTGACTTACCAGGACGCCAAGGGCGAACAGACCCTGGTGGTGGATAAGCTGGTGGTGGCCATTGGCCGCAAGCCGTACACCGCCAACCTGCTGGCTGAAGGCACAGGCGTGAAGCTGGATGCGCGTGGGTTCATTGAAGTGGATGCAGACTGCGCCACGGGCGTGCCGCAGGTATGGGCGGTGGGCGACTGCGTCCGTGGCCCCATGCTGGCGCACAAGGCCAAGGAAGAGGGCGTGTGCGTGTCGGACCGCATCGCCGGGCGTCATGCGCATGTGAACCTCGCACAGGTGCCGAGCGTTATTTATACAGCTCCGGAAATCGCTTGGGTGGGCCTTACCGAAGAAGCCGCGCGTGCTACGGGCAAGAACATCAAGGTGGGTAGCTTCCCGTTCCAGGCCAGCGGGCGTGCCCGCGCGATGGAAGCGGCGCACGGCTTTGCCAAGGTGGTAGCGGACGCGGACAGCGACGAAATTCTCGGCGTGCATATCATTGGCCCCATGGCCGGTGAACTCATCGCCGAAGGCGTGCTGGCCATGGAATACCAGGCTTCTACCGAAGACCTGCAGGTCACTATCCATGCGCACCCGACGCTCTCGGAGGCTTTGCACGAGGCCGCCTTGAACGCCGACAAGCGAGCCATCGACTTCCTAAATCGTTGAGCTGGGTTCCGGGGCCTGCAGAGGCCCCGGATGCTCATCCGCCGCTCAATAGTGCGGCGGAATCTCTACAGGTACACGTTCTTCGTTCTTGCCTTCCAGCGTTTCTACCTGCTGGATGAGTTGACGGTGCCTTTCCAGCACCGCATCTAGCCGCTGCGCCTGTGCATAGGCCAAATCGCTCAGACGCTGCACCGTGTCCTCGAGGTGCGCAATCTTGATTTCCATCGTCTCGAGGCGGGCTTCGTCGGTCACGGCGTTAGTCCTTGGGGAAGTGGGGGCGGCACTGCGCTTGTCGGGATTGTCGCGACCGTGGCGGGCATCGACGTTGTATTCGGAGGCGGCAAAGGCAGAGCCTTTTGGCCGACGGTGAACCAATCGATGTGGCGCGTCAGCACCATGACCACGGCCAGCGTGCCGAACAGCAGCAGGGAACCGACGAGCAGCGCATAGTCTTCCATGCGCAGTAACAGGAACAGCAAGCCGTAGAGGGCTGCCAGGCCAGCCGCGAACCCGGCTCCGCGGGCAAAGCCACCGAGAACATGCCGAATATAGAAGCCGAGCAGTCCGACACAGGCCGCCGCTGAAACCAGATACGCCCGCGTGAACCCGATGTGTTCGGACAACGACAGCAGCAACAGGAAAAACAGCGCGAGCGCTATACCCACCAGGGAGTACTGCACCGGGTGAATAGCGAGGCGACGCAATACTTCGAACAGGAAGAAGGCTGCAAAGGTGAGGGTGACGAATAGCAGCGCGTAGTTCACTGCACGGCCCATCTTCGCGTAGTGGTCGACGGGGTCGATGAACGACACACTGAAGCGACGGCCGTTGAAGCCTTCGCAGGCGCCGTCATCGGCACACGCCACGAGCAGTTGCTGGATATTCGTGGAGAAGAACGACGCTTGCCAGCGGGCGGCGAAGCCTTGGTCGGTCACTGTGCGTTCTACCGGCAGGAAATCGCCAGCGAAGCTGGGGTGAGGCCAGTCCGCCTCAAGGTTCACTTTGGTTTCGCGGGCCACCGGGGTGAAGTGTAGGGCGCTGGTGCCTTGTAAGGTGAGGCTGAGCTTGAAGTCGTGGCGTGCCGCCATGGGCACCGTCGCGTGCAGGCCAGTCCCCAACACCGCCGACCCGCTGCCTGCCTCGAAACGTAGCGGCTGCCCGTTCACGACCAGCGGCACATCGTTACGGATGCCCCGAACATCGCTGATGCCTACAGCGAGCGTGGGTGCTTCCAGACGGTATTCTGCAAGCCGTGCGGCGGGCAGGCCATAGTTCTCCGGAACCATGAAGTGTCCGGTCAGATCACCCTGCAGGGTGTAGAGGCGCGCCTCGTAAATTCCCCGGAAACGACGCTCAGTGCGGAGTTCGCCCGCAACTTCGAGGCGCTCAGGCAGGAAGTGGAGGGCGCCGCGCTCTTCCGTTTCGCGTTGCACCCGCTGGCCACTTTTCGGGTCGTCCGTCCAAGTGCGCACGGTATGCACATACGGCACCACCAGCAGTGGCCCGGTGATCTGCTGTTCGTTGGCAGAGCTGGCAGCGATATCCTTCACGACCTCGTCGCGGTGGCGTTCGCGTTCGTTCGTCAGCCCCGAGATGAAGGCAAGCGGAACTAGCAACAGCACGGTGAGCCCGAGGATGACGAGCAACTTGATGGCAAGGGATTTGTTCACGAGGATGCTCCAGGGCAGGGTTCAACCGCGGCGACGAACCGACAAGACATCCGGCAGGGCACTCAGCCGGTCCATCACTTTGCGCAGGGCTTCAAGATGCGGCACGCGGACCGTGATGTCCATATCGGCAGTGCCACGGGCATGATCGCTGGCGGTGGACATGCGGTCGATGGAGATTTTCTCGTCTGTCATCAGCCCGCTGATGTCGCGCAGCAGCCCGCGCCGGTCCAGTGCTTGCAGCGAAATGACCACGCTGTATTCCTGCACCTCCGCCGAGCCCCAGCTCACTTCCATGACGCGCTCCGGGTCCTTGGCACGTAGCCGCTTCAGGTTCATGCAGTCCGTGCGGTGCAGCGTCAGCCCACGGCCCACGGTGATGAAGCCAGCGATGGGTTCGGGAGGTACTGGGCGGCAGCAGCGCGCGAACGAGCTGAGCAAGTCGCCAACGCCCATCACCTGAACGCCGCTCGGGATATTGCGCGGCGCGTTCTTGTCGCCCTGGCGACCTTGCGGTGTGGCTCCTTGCCCGGATGCCAGCGCCTCGGTGGCCTGCGCCGCGCGCAAGCGGGTGACCAGTCGGCCGATGGCGCCAGACACAGCCGCTGCCGTGGTTTCCCCTTCGCCGATCGCCAAGTAAAGTTCTTCGGCGTTGTCGAAGCCAAGTTCGTGCAGCAGCACAGGCAAGGTAATACCCGCGCCATCGCCCGCTTTGGCCATTTCTCGCGCCAGGACTTCCTTGCCTTCCTGCCGGTGCGTGCCCTCGTCTTCGCGACGAAAAAACGCGCGAACCTTGGAGCGGGCCGAACGCGTGACTAGAAAGCCATTGGCTTCCACCAGCCAATCGCGGCTCGGCAAAGACTGCTTGGCAGTCACAATCTCCACTTGCTCGCCGTTCTTCAGCTGCGTGGTCAGCGGCACCATCCGCCCGTTCACTTTCGCCCCACGGCAACGGTGGCCAAGGTCCGTGTGAAGTTGGTAGGCGAAGTCGAGCGGCGTGGCACCTGCCGGCAGTTCCACCACGTCGCCGCGGGGGCTGAGCACATAGACGCGCTCGGCGAACAATTGCGAACCGAGCTGATCGAGGAAGTCCCCTTCACCGGGGCTGCGCGGGGCGAGCAGGTCGCGCAGCGCGTTCAGCTTGGCGTCATAGCCAGCCTCCCGCACGCTGCCTTCCTTGTAACGCCAGTGCGAGGCCACGCCGTGCTCGGAGGTTTGGTGCATTTCGTGGGTGCGTATCTGCACTTCTAGTGTTTTGTCGCCCGGGCCCAGTACCGCGGTGTGGATGGAGCGATAGCCATTGGGCTTGGGCGTGGCGATATAGTCGTCGAACTCCCCTTGCAGATAGGCGAAGAGGCTGTGCACCACGCCCAAGGCACCGTAACAGGCGGGGACATCGTCCACGAGAATGCGCACGGCGCGTACGTCAAATAGCTGTTCGAAAGCCAATCCCTTCTTCTGCATCTTCCGCCAGATGCTGTAGAGATGCTTGGCACGGCCCTCCACGTGGCCGCTGAGCCCAGCGTCTGCCAATTCTTCGGTGAGTTGCTGGCGAACATCGGCAATCCACTGCTCGCGGTCGGCGCGGCGTTCGCTCAAGACCGCGGCAATGCGGCGGTAGGCGTCTGGTTCCAGATAACGGAACGACAGATCTTCCAACTCCCACTTCAAGAGCCCTAGGCCCAACCGGTTGGCCAGCGGCGCATACACTTCGCGGGTTTGCAGGGCGAGTTGCCGCTGCTCGTCTTCGGGCGCGTGTTTGGCGGTGCGTAGTCTGTGCAATTGCACGACGAGCCGGAGCACCACCAGCCGTGGGTCGTCCACTACCGAGAGCATCATGCGGCGCAGGCTTTCCGCCTGTGCACCGGAAAGTCCTGGCCCCCTAGACAGGCTGGAAGTGGTCGGCAGGGCATCGAGGCTGGCCAGCTTCGGCAAGGCCTGTGCCAGACGCACGATGTCGCGGGGGAGGTGGGTTTGCGCGCGTTCCAGCGTTAGATGCCCACCCGCCAGCAGGGGCGCCAACAGGGCGGCGCCGGCCACGGTGGCATCGGGCTCGAGCGAGGCCACCAGCTCCAGTACGGCATCCCCACCGGCGATGGCGGCGGCGGTAGCGGGCTCAAGGGTGTCCACCAGCGCCAGCACCTGCTGGCGGATGCCGGCCACTTCGGGCGAGCGGTCTTCGGGGCGGAGGCGTGTGGTTTCCATGGGGGCACGAAGTCTTTCCCGGTATCATACGCTCCATGCGCGCAGCTCCTAAAAACCCACCCGTTGCGGTGCGGGTTCTCGGCCTCGACCCGGGCTCCCGGCTGACGGGCTGGGGCTTGGTGGACTGCATCGGCAGCGAAGTGCGCTATGTTGCTAGTGGCACCGTGAAAGCCGTGCAAGGCGAGGGCGGCAACGTGTTCGCCGCCCGTCTCCACGAAATCTTCACTGGCGTGCAGGCGCTGTGCGCGGAGTACCAGCCGCATGAAGTTGCCGTAGAGCGCGTGTTCGTTCACAAGAACCCCGACAGTGCCCTGAAACTGGGTCAGGCCCGCGGTGCGGCGCTATGCGCGGCTTGGGCTGCGGCGCCGGGTGCGCTGGCCGAGTACACCCCGCGAGAAGTGAAGCTGGCTATCGTGGGCACCGGCGGTGCAGAGAAGGCGCAGGTGGAAGCCATGGTGCGCCGCTTGCTGGCCATTGAAGGCAAGTTGGGGGCCGACGCGGCCGATGCCTTGGCCATTGCCTTGTGTCATGCACACACGCGCACCTCGCCGGCGGCGAAAGCCGCGGCGCTGGCGGCCGGCCAAGCCGTGGCTCCGGTGGCGGCACGCCGCCGCTCTACGCGCTCGGCTTGGACTGCTGCCTTGGCCGGGCGCTTGGGCGAAGGGAGTACGCGATGATTGGTTTTCTGCGTGGTGTGTTGGCCGTGAAAGCGCCGCCGCAATTGGTAGTGGACGTAAATGGCGTGGGCTATGAAGTCGACGCGCCTATGTCCACCTTTTATTCGCTACCGGCCGTGGGCGCTCAGGTAAAGCTGCTGACGCACCTGATTGTTCGCGAAGACGCGCACCTGCTCTATGCGTTTGCCACGGACGATGAGCGCCGTTTGTTCCGTGCCTTGCTAAAGGTGACGGGGGTAGGGCCGAAGGTGGCGCTCGGCGTGCTCTCAGGCATTACGCTCGAAGTCTTCTTGCAATGCCTTGAGGCCGAGGACGCGAACGCGCTGGTGCGCATCCCGGGCATCGGGCGCAAGACAGCCGAACGCATCATCATCGAACTGCGTGATCGCGCGAAAGCGCTGGCCAGCGAGGGTGGCGCGGAGTTCCTGCCTGGCGCGGCTGCCGCACCCGTAGGTGCGCAGGCCGAAGCCTTCAGCGCGCTGGTGGCCTTGGGCTACAAACCCCCAGAAGTGACCCGCCTGCTAAAGACCGTGGCCACTGAAGGCGCCACCACCGAAGACCTCATCCGCAAGGCCTTGCAACAGGTGGCTGGCAAATGACCAATGAACGTGACCGCGTAGTGGCGGGCCAGCCGCGTGATGAAGACGTGGTGGACCGCGCTGTCCGCCCACGCACCTTGGCGGACTATCAGGGCCAGACGGCTGTGAAAGCCCAGATGGGTCTGTTCATTGAGGCTGCGCGTCGGCGTAGTGAAGCGCTCGACCACGTGCTTATCTTCGGGCCGCCCGGTCTTGGCAAGACGACGCTGGCGAATATCGTAGCCAACGAGCTGGGTGTGGGGCTG
>CAIOHZ010000058.1 GCA_903858165.1 uncultured Pseudomonadota bacterium | reverse complement strand
GGACGGACCGCTGGATTACCCGTTACATCCCCGTGTCGCGGGATATCGCCCGCTGGCTGGTCGAGGACATCGGTCTGCCGCGTCACAAGGTGGAACTGGTGGGCAACGGCGTCGACACCGAGCGGTTCACGCCCACGGGTCCGGTGCCAGCAGACGTGCCCTGGCAGCCAGGCGATGTTGTCGTCGGTTGCGTGGCCCGCATGGACCCGGTGAAGGGACCGCGGGTCTTGGTGGAGGCGTTCGCGGCGCTGTTGGCACGCCAACCCGCGGTTGGGCCGAAGCTGTGGCTGGCCTGGATAGGCGAGGGGCCGGAGCGCGCTACGCTGGAGACCACCGCCGCGGAACTCGGGTTGCTGGCCCATGTTTGGCTGCCTGGCGCGCGCGACGACATTCCGACGCTATTGCGGGGGTTCGATGTGTTCGCCCTGGCGTCTCTCAATGAGGGCATTTCCTACACGCTGCTGGAGGCGATGTCGGCCGGCCTGCCCGTCGTGGCCTGTGCTGTGGGCGGGAACCCCGAAGTGGTGGTGGACGGGGCGACTGGGCGGCTGGTGCCTTCGGGAGATGTGAACCGATTCGCGGACGCCCTTGCGGATTATGTCCAAAATGCCCCCCTGCGCCACCAGCATGGCGAGGCAGGGCGTGAAGTGGTGAAGAACCGCTTCAGCATGGCTTCGATGCAGGTGGCTTATGCGGCCATCTACGCACGCTTGTGCGCCGGGAAAGAATGAACCATGTGCGGAATCGTAGGGTTATTCGACGCGCGTGAACTGCGCGCCGTGGACGTTGCTGTCCTCGGCCGGATGAACGCCTTGCAGTTTCACCGCGGCCCCGACGAGGGTGGGCAGCACGTGGAGCCGGGCGTGGGGCTGGGCCATCGGCGTCTTTCCATCATCGACCTTGCCACCGGGCAGCAGCCCTTGTGGAACGAAGACCGCAGTGTGGTCGTCGTCTTCAATGGCGAAATCTACAACTACCGCTCGCTCATTCCGCGCCTCGAAGCGGCGGGGCATGTATTCCGCACCCGCTCCGACACGGAAGTGATCGTCCACGCCTGGGAAGAGTGGGGCGAAGCCTGCGTGCAGGAATTCAACGGCATGTTCGCCTTTTGCCTGTGGGACCGGAACCGGCAGACGCTGTTCTTGGCCCGCGACCGGCTAGGGGAGAAGCCGCTTTACTGGACGCAGTTGCCGGATGGCTGGTTCGCCTTTGCTTCCGAATTGAAGTCCCTGCGGACCTTGCCGGGGTTGTCGCGCAAGGTGGACTCCGCGGCCGTCGAGGAATACTTGGCTTTCGGTTACGTACCGGAGCCGCGCACTATTTATGCCGCCGTGCACAAGCTGCCGCCCGCACACACGCTGACGCTGCAGCGTGGTGTCGCGCCGCGCTTGGCAGAGTACTGGCGCCCGTCGTTCGACTCGAGCCGCCCCTTGTCGCTGGAGGCCGCTATTCCGGAATTGCAGGAGCGCCTGCGGGAAGCGGTCAAGTTGCGGATGGTGGCGGAAGTTCCGCTCGGGGCGTTTCTGTCCGGTGGTGTCGATTCCAGCGCCATCGTTGCCAACATGGCGGCGCTGCAGGGCGGTCCCGTAGAGACTTGCTCCATCTCGTTTGGCGACCCCGCCTTCAACGAATCGGCGCACGCGGCCGCGGTCGCCCGCCAATTCGGCACGAACCACCATGTGGAGCAGGTGGACAGTGACGACTTCGATTTAATCGACACCTTGGTAGCGGCCTACGATGAACCCTTCGCCGACAGCTCGGCGCTGCCCACTTATCGGGTTTGCCAGTTAGCGCGTCGACATGTCACGGTCGCGTTATCTGGCGATGGTGGCGATGAAAACTTTGCTGGCTATCGGCGACACCGCTTGCACATGCTGGAAGAGAAGCTGCGAGCCTGCTTGCCACAAGCCGTGCGTGGTCCCTTGTTCGGGTTGGCCGGTGCGCTTTACCCGAAACTCGACCGCGCCCCGCAATGGCTCCGTGCCAAGACCACCCTCGAGTCACTGGCGCGCAGTTCGGTGGCGGCGTACTTCCATTCGGTTTCGGTCATGCCGGACCGCGTGCGGCAGCCGCTGTACAACGACAGCTTTCG
>CAIOHZ010000057.1 GCA_903858165.1 uncultured Pseudomonadota bacterium | reverse complement strand
GTGACCGGCTTCCAGCTGGGCGACCGCGTGCTGGCCGTGTGTACTTGGGGTGGCTACGCCGAAGAAGTGGTGGTGCCGGCGCCGGCGGTAACGCCCTTGCCGGAAGGCGTGCCCTTTGACGAAGCCGCCGCGCTCACCTTGGCCTATGGCACCACGTACCACGCGCTGAAAGACCGCGCCGAGCTGAAGCCCGGCGAAACCTTGCTGGTGCTAGGCGCTGCCGGCGGTACGGGGCTGGCTGCGGTGGAGTTCGGGCGCCTGATGGGTGCGCGCGTTATCGCCGCTGCTTCCACGGAAGAAAAGCTGGCGGCGTGCCGTGCTGCCGGTGCGGATGAATGCATTAACTACGCCACCGAAGACCTGCGTGAACGCTTGAAGGCGCTGACGGGCGGCAAGGGCGTGGACGTGGTGTACGACCCGGTGGGCGGTGCCTACACGGAAGCCGCGGTACGTAGCATGGCTTGGAAGGGGCGGCTCTTGGTCATCGGCTTCGCCGCCGGCGAGATTCCGAAGATTGCCCTGAACCTCACCCTGCTGAAGGGCTGTTCGATTGTGGGCGTGTTCTACGGCGCCTTCGTGCAGGCCGAACCGCAGCGCTGCGCGGCGAACCTGCAGGAAATGCTACGCATGGTGGCCGCGAGGGAACTGCGACCGACGGTGACCGAGCACCATCCCTTAGCCGACGCCCCAAAGGTCCTGCGGGCCTTCCAGGAGCGCCGCATCATCGGCAAGGTAGTGCTGGTGCCCTGAGCCGCTGACGGTGTGAAGCATGCCCTGATTCGCGGCGCCATGAAGTTTCGCGACACCGGCTGACAAATGCGCCGTGGCGGCGTCCGCCTGCGACATGGCGAAAGCCGTGGTGAGGGCGGCGGCCCAGCGGGCGGCGGGAGTTGGGTGCTTCATGGCTTGATGTTTGCCGGACAGCGGGTGGCTTGGGAATACGGGAAAACCTGAAAGATACCGTGTCTATGTGACAATCTTGCGCATGGGCCGGTGACAACCTCACCAACTTTCCAGTGCTGGGCGGGTACTTCCCTATGTCGGATGAGGATGCAGAGCTGGTACAGCAATGCCGCGCGGGCAACCGCGAGGCGTTCACAGTACTGGTCCTGCGTCACCAGAAGACGGTTTACAACGTCGCCCTGCGGGTTCTGGGTCACCCCGAGGACGCGCGCGACGCGACGCAGAATGTGTTCCTCAAGGTTTTCGAACATCTGGACAGCTTCGACCCCCGCCACCGTTTTTTCAGTTGGGTTTACCGCATCGCCTTGAACGAGGCGATCAACCGCCGTAGTCGGCGCCAGCAACCCACCGAACTGACGGGCGAAGAGCCGGACCAAGTTCCCGGCCCGGAAGCGGTGGTGGCGGGCGAGCAGACGGGCAAAGCCTTGGAAGGTGCGCTGCAGCGCTTGGTGGCGGAGCAGCGCGAAGTGGTGGTGCTACGCCATGTGGCAGAACTGAGTTATGAGGAGATGGCTGAGGTGTTGCAGGTGCCCGAAAAGACCGTGAAGTCCAGATTGCACAGCGCGCGCATGCGCCTGCGCGAACTGCTGGCTGAAGAGCACGGTCCGGTGGGGGCACCATGACCGACCCAAGGCTACTTGCGCTGTTACACGCCGAACTCGACGGCGAACTGGATGCGCCCGGCCAAGCGGAACTGGCCAGCCACTTGGCTACCGACCCTGAACTGGCCCGCTTGCGCGCCGAACTGGCTGCCGTGGATGCGGGCTTGGCCGCCTTGCCCGCGGTGGAGCCGCCGGCGGTGGTGCTTGCGGATATTCTTGCCGGCCTGCCGCCAGTACGCCGTGAATCGGTAGTCGTGCCGCTGCGCGCACCCGCGGCTGTCCCGACAACACTGCCGTCAGTGGCGCCGGTAACGGTTATACGTTCCCGCCGCATGGTCCGGGTTTGGGCTTACGCCGCTTCTCTGTTCGCAGTGGTGGGGGCGGGCGTGTTGCTGCAGCAGTCCGGTTTGCTCACGGCGGAACTGGCCGGCGAAGCCGCTGGCACTCTGGTGCAGCCCGGCGCCTCCGCAGAACTGCTGGACAGTGTGCCGCTCGAATTTCCTGGCGTCAGCGGCCGGGCGCAGGCCTTCCGCGACGAAGGCGTGCGCTTGGACATAGAACTAGCTAACGCCGAAGACCTCCGGGTGGTCGTTTTGGGCGGCGGCACCGAGCAGGCCTTGGCCGCGCCGCGCCAGGCGAACGGCGCCCGGCAACAGTTGCAGTTGAAGTTACCAGCGGCGGCCATAGCCGCGGGCCGCGTGAATTTGCGCCTGGAAGCCCAAGGCCGCGTGGTTGGCGAGGCCAGCCTCGCCGTTCAGCCAAGCGGCCACACTCGGCCCGCAGAAAAACCGTGAACGCCAAAAGCTAAAGGAAAGCCCCATGAAAGTGCTGAAAGTATGGGTTGCCGTTGCCGCTTGCGGCTTGTTCGCGGCGCTGTCGGCCTGCGGCGGAGAGGCTTCGAACGGTGGTGCTGCCAAGGAAGCGGCCGGCACGCTGACGGAAGCCAAGCGCGATATTACCGAACCGCCGGAAGCGCCGGCCGATGCTGCTACCCAGGCGGCTGGTGCTGGGGCCGCTGACGCTGCTGCCAAGGCTGGAGCCGAAGGCACGGCCGCCGATGCCGCCATTGCCGACGGCTTTGTGAGTGGAAAAAACAACACGTCGGCGAAGGACCGAGAGAATCGGGCGGTTGCCCCTTAGTGACTAAGCTGGCAGGAGCCGAAAACGCTACCAACTTTTCCTGACCACGATGGTATTTACATTTGAAATGCGCTAATTTTGCGCCAATGCTGTTAAAAACATTGATTTTCCAGAGGGTAATCGCATGAAGACGTCGAAGCTGTTGATTGCTGCCACGGCCTGTGGCTTTTTCGCACTGCTGGCCGCCTGCGGTGGTTCGGCCTCTAACGATGCCGCCGGCACCCTGATGGAAGCCAAGCGCGCCACCACCGGAACGCCGGCCCCTGCCACTGCTCCGGTTGCTGATGCCGCCGCCGATGCCGCTGCTGCTGAAGAGGCCGCCAAGGCCGGTGCCGAAGGCGATGCCGCCAGCGCTGCCACGGCAGGCGGTGGAACCGCGAACAAGAGCAACTCCGGTAACTCCGGTAACAGCGGTAACAGCGGTAACAGCGATCGCTGATTACTAAGACGCCCTACGGAATCCTTGGGCTCTGTCCCCCGCGGGTTTTGACCGCGGGGGAACTCTGTTTTTGCGTACAATAGACTGGCCGTTCTTAACTAAGGCGCGTAGAAATGGCCGTTGGTTCTTCTATCCGCGCTCTGTGCAAAATCTTGCTGGCGCTTTCATGTGCCGTTGTGTTGCCGGCTCATGCCCAACTCAAGTTTATTGAAACCGCCGACCTCAAGGTCGTTTACTACGACCCCGCGACGGCCTACTTGGCGCCTGCGGGTTTGCGTGCGTATCAAGGCGCGCTGGATGCGGACCGCGAACTTTTTGCTTACACCCCCGATGAGCAGCTCACGCTTCTGTTGTCAGACTTCGACGACCGAGGAGCTGCTAGTGCCATTACCGTGCCGCACAACAAGGTGCTCTTCTCGGTAGCCGCTGCCAGTGAGCCGTTCGAGTCCTATTCGAAGGGCGATCGATTCGCGCTTACCGGTGCACACGAAGCCATTCATCTCGTCTTCAATGATTATGCCAACAGCACCGACCGACGGTTTCGCTGGCTATTCGGTGGCAAAGTCGATGTCGACGCACAGCATCCTGAAAGCCTCCTGTACTACTACCTGACTTCGCCACGTGCCACCGCGCCGCGCTGGTATCAGGAGGGCATGGCCACCTTCGCTGAGACTTGGCAAATGGGCGGCGTCGGCCGCGCACAGGGTGGCTACGACGAAATGGTGTTCCGCGGCATGGTGGACGGCAAAGTGCCGTTCTTTGATCCGCTCGCGTTGGTATCCAAGGGAACCATGGTCGATTTTCGTGCTGGCGCCAACGCCTATCTCTACGGCACGCGGTTCATGAGTTACTTGGCGCTTACGTACGGTCCGGACAAGTTGGTGGCTTGGTGGAAACGTGATGAGGGTAGTCAGCGTTACTACGCTACACAGTTTCAACAGGTATTCGGACTGCCACTGCCAGAAGCCTGGCAGGCATGGGTTCGTGCCGAGCACGAATTCCAGGAGCGAAACCTTGCCTCTATTCGCCAGCACCCAGTAACGCCTGCTGTTGATGTGACCAGCCAAACCCTCGGCGCCGTTTCCAGACACTTTGTTTCCGCCGATGGAAGTAAAGTTTACGCAGCCGTGAAGTACCCGGGCCAAGTACCGCGCTTGGTATCGATTTCCAGTGCAACGGGTAAAGTGAACACCTTATTGGAGCTGAAAGGTTCGGCTGGGTTGCGGGTGGCTTCGGTCGCTTACGATCCGGCCGGCGAAACGCTTTTTTTCACCACGAACAACGCCAGGTACCGCAATCTGGAAGCGTTGGATCTGCGCACGGGCAAAGCACGGGTTTTGTTGCAGGATGCCCGGATTGGCGATCTCGCCTTCAATCCTGTTGACCGCTCCCTGTGGGGTCTTCGGCGGAACCGCGGCTTTGTCATTCTGGTCCGTGTGCCGTATCCCTACGTGGAATTCAAGACCGTAAAGGCTTTTCCGTTCCCCGCGAATGCATCTGACCTCGACGTCTCGCCGGACGGAACGCTGCTGTCGATGAGTTATTCGGGGCCGGAAGCAGGGTCTGGCTCGGGGTGGAACTCCGACTTGCGGGTGATGAGCTTGGCAGCACTCGAAAAGGGGGACGCCACGCCAGTGCGTCGTCTGCGCATGGGGTCGTCCGTGCCGGAAGGCTTTACGTTTTCACCCGATGGCCAGTATCTGTATGGGAGCAGTTACTTCACGGGCGTGTCGAATATCTTCCGATATCGCTTGGCTGATGAAGCGATCGATGCTGTCAGCAACGCGGATGTCGGATTTTTCCATCCGGTGTCTTTGCCCGATGGAAAACTCATGGTACTGCGGTACTCCGGTACAGGCCTGTTGCCGACGGTCATTGAGCCCAAACCCACTGAAGAGCTCGGCTCTATTAAGTTCTTCGGCGAACAAGTGGCCACTCGTTACCCGGCAGTACTGGCGTGGCAGCCCAAGGTCGTCCCGGATAAAGATTACGACGCCCGAATTATCGCGCGCGGCGACTACCAGCCACTCCGTGAAATGGAACTCAACCATTTCATACCAGGTATTGCAGCCTACAAGCATGCCAAAGCCGTAGGTCTCAGTGCTCAGTTCAGCGATCCGTTGAACCGCGCTTGGGCTAAGACCGACCTGAGTTACACCCCTGGCAATTCCTTGCCGGTGAAAGAGCGCGCCCATTTCAGTTTAGATATGGGGCAAGGGCTCTGGAGTGCCGGCGTGAAGTGGAACGCCGCCGACTTCTACGATTTGTTCGGGCCTACCTTGCGTTCGCGTGAGGGTTATTCGGCTTATGTGAAATACGACCGGCCACTGGTTTATGACCCGCCGCAGACGCTGGATTTTTACGTACATGCCGCTTACTACGGTGGCTTGAATGCCCTTCCAGGTGCGCAGACAGTGGCTTCACCCAGCCACCTTTCCGACATCACGGTTGGGCTTGTCTCCAGCGATACCCTGCGTTCACCAGGCGCTGTCGACGCCGAGTCCGGCAGCAAGTGGTCCATTGAAGCGCGGTCACTGGGCGCCCGCGGCAAGCAAACGCCAAGCTTGCGTGGGCAATACGACTTCGGTATTCCGCTACCGCTGAACCATTCTTCCATCTGGATTCGCAGTGGTTTCAATATCGCCGAGGGCAGCGCCAACTCGCCCCTGTCGAACGCCTACCTCGGCAGTTTCGGCAACAACTATGTAGACAATGCCGCCAACGGCGGTGCCCAGCGCTACCGCGACCTGCTCTCCATGCCGGGCTTCGACATTGACGCCCTGCAAGGCAAGACGTTGGTGAAGACGATGGTGGAATGGAGCTTGCCGCCCCTGAATTTCGAAAATGTCGGAACGCCGGGCGCCTATGCCAGCTGGATGCGCCCCGAGATTTTCGTGAGCTATCTGGCCACGGACCTACAGAACAAAACGCGTCGCCGTAATGCGGCTTCCGTGGGGATGCAACTGGATTTTGAACTGCAAGTAATGCACCGCTTGCCCATGATGTTCTCGCTGGGCTTCGCCCGCGGTTTCGGTGGCGGCGGGCTGGGGAAAAACGAAGTGATGCTCTCCTTCCAGGTGCTGTAGCCAGCGCAGCCAGTTTGTTTACCAACTTTTCGGCAGCCCCGTGGTATTTCTCTGGGCAGTGAGCTATTTTTGCCTTTGAGAGGTTAGCAAACGCCAAGGAGAATTCGCATGAGTACCACGAAACTGAAAATGGCAGCGGCTGCGGCGACCTGTCTTGCACTGCTCGCAGCCTGTGGTGGTTCCTCCACGCAAGAAGCTGCCGGCACCTTGACGGAAGCGAAACAGCAAACCCCGCCGGCGATGGAAGAGCCCGTGGATGCGGCCGTCACTCCGGATGCCGCCAAGGCTGCCGAAGCTGCTGCCGCCGCACCTGCAGAAGGAGATGCGGCTGGCGCTGCCGTTGCCGATGGCGCACCTGGCGCGAAAGATGGGCGCCAAAGTAACGAAAGAAAAAATAACAGTAG
>CAIOHZ010000056.1 GCA_903858165.1 uncultured Pseudomonadota bacterium | reverse complement strand
GATGGCTTCATCTACTTGCTGACGGACAACTCGGACCGCTCTTTGGTCCGGTTGGAACCCGTCGAGCGTTGAGTCCAGTGTTGAGTTTGGCGCTGAGTTTGGCGGTCCGGATTAGAGGGCCATTTATTCCCACGCGTCGTCGCGGAAGACGACTTCTTTCATCGGCTAAAGAACCCGCTTGATTGATTTTAGCGCTTCGCATAAAGTTGCGATACGTATTTCCCGCTAAATCGAGTGAGGCACCAGATGTTTTCCGGAATCCGTTTCAGCTTGGCGCTTGGTGCCGTGTTGGCCGCGTTTGGCGCAGGCTCCCCTGCACCGGCCAAGGCCTTTGGTGTAGATGTCTGCTACAACTCGCCCACTTCTGGCGAGGCCCCCATTCGCAACTGCATCGGCGTGGAAGAAATCTGCCGCACTAGCAACCTCCAAGGTAAGCAGCCGGTGACTTGCCGTATCGCCGCTACGGCCGATAGCCTCAGCGGCTTGTCCGGCGGTAATGCCATCATCGGCGGGCGCAGTTTGGTGCACTCCGACTCCACATACCTCATGGCACAGTTGCTTGGCTTTACGCCGTGGCAGGCCTATCAGGTCATGATTTACGACGAAGCAACGGACCAGTCGGACTATTTCCCGTTTGACCAAAACGGCGCACAGATGATGTCCGATACCGAGATTGCGGATTGTCGGGCCAACTGGGGCGCCACGATGCCGCGGCGTTGTCTGGTCATTACTCCTGTGATGAATGGCCTCTACAAGTTCAACGACGCGGCCGGCGGCATGCTGCTGCACCTGCACGCTCGCTATTCAACGAACGGCGCGCCGCCCCCGGCCATCGGCTATCCGGCCAACTATTTGATGGGGCCGAACGCCGCCTTCGAACCACTGCTGAACAATCTGCAGGATTGGGTCTTCGAGCAGCGGCCGGATGCTTGCGTGGCGGGCATGGTGCTACCGGCCCGGGGCAACAGTGGGAATCGCAACCGTTTCGTCGCCTGCGAAGAGGCTGGACGCGTTCTCGATAGCCCGGCCAGTTTCTTCGCCGCAGGGGTCAGCCGTCTGCAGATTCCCTTTCAGTCGAATTTGGGTCAGTTGGTGGTGAACGAGACAGAAACCTCGACAGTAGTGGCAGAAGACCAGGCGTTCTCGGCCTATATCTACCCGCATGACACGCGCTTCGCGAAGCCGGGTATCTTCTTTCACTCGCTCGCGGATCGGTATTCGCACCACCTGTGCACCGACGTGTCGTATTTCTTCCGCCTGAACTCTGGCAATTACGACAGCAACTACGCGCAGGTTCCCTGTGCGCAGGGCAGCCATTTCCTCTGGCATGCTTGGGAGCAGGGGACGGCGCAAGACACCCATAATCTCGCTCCGCAGTACCAGACCATGCGACCGGCGCTCGAAGCGGTATACGACCAACTGGTGGCCTACGGGCGCCTGCGCGGTATTGCTCCGCGCCCTGCGGTGAACAAGCAGCAAGTGCTCACCGATTTAGTCAACGTGCTTGAGATTTACGATCCGAAAATGCGACTGGATGCGATGGTGGCCTTGACGGAGCGTTACCAAGCGCTGCCACTGCCTGGGCACGGCAGCTCAGCGCTGTCTATCGAGTCCTGGTTGGTGCAGGCTCGTGTTCCTGTATTCCAGCCACGCCGCCCACGATGAAGACGCAACACTAGGATTCTCGGCGCTACGGCGCAGGCTAATCTCACCGCGAAGCGACCCCTATGCCCGCCAGCAACATAGAAATACTCCATGCACTCGAGAACAGCATGTTCGAGTTTCCGGAGATGCCCGGGCAATGGGAACTGGCGAGTTTCCCGGGGCTTCGCGGGCATGCAACGCCTGACATTTCCCATCCGTTTGGTAATCTGGTCGGCGTCTCCGCGCTCACGGAAGACAACGCCGATGCGGTCATCGCCCAAGTGCAGAGCTTCTTCGCCAAGCGAAAGCATACGGTCGGTTGGTGGCTGAACCCGTCTTCGACGCCGGTCGATTTGGTCACCAGGCTTGAAGCCGCAGGCTTCAGCAAGCTCGTCGAGCAAGCCGGCATGGTACTCACCGACCTGAGTCGCGATATTCCGTGTAATCCGGCGGTGACCATTCGCAAGGCGACCAGCGCCGACCGAAGCGAAGCCGTTCGCTTGTACACGGACGCCTACCCGATACCCGAGGACCTCTCCGCCGTCTTCTGTGAGCTCTTCGCGCACATCGATGGTGGAGCCGTCTACTTGGCGTACCTGAAGGGCGTTGAAGCGCCGGTGTCGGTTTCCAGTATGTTTTCCCTGCGTGGCAGCCCTGTGGCAGTAATGCAAGGCGCAGCCACGCTGAGCGAATACCGTGGCCACGGTGTTTACACCGCGATGATGGCCGCACGACTGGCAGATGCCCGCGCCATGGGAAAGGACGCAGCGGTGATGCAGGGCGACCGCAAGACTTCAGCGCCCATTGCCGCCAAGCTTGGGTTCAAGGAAGTTTGCGGCATCGACCTTTATGGGTGGAGTGGCACCTAGGGTCTGCTAAACAACCTAGGGCGTAACTCAGTCCAGACGCTTGAAGTTCAGGTCGGCGAAATCGAAGCTGAAGTCAGTGGTGTCCGAGACGGCTTGCATCTGAAAGCCCGTCACTTTGCCGATGAAATCCTCCGCGAAGCGCACATAGGCATCTGCGTCCATGGTGCGGTCCTGCCAGCGGACGATGAACAGGCCCGGTGCCACCGGTTCCAAGGGACCGACCAATCCGTCAGTACGAGAGAACTTCAGCATCAAGCGCTCTCCTTCAAGGGCGATGGTGGCTTCGCCACGCCAGGCGTCCGCGTACCGCCCGGCATAGGCCGGGAGCGTGGCGGGGTCAACGGGTTGAGCGGCGCGCTGCGGTGCACGTTTCGCAGAGGCCTCTGCCATGCGTGCTGCGCGCTCTTCCAGTTGTGTCTGGATGATGGCGAGCCAGTCGCGCTGCGGCGCGCCAGCATAGGCGTCGAGAATCTGGAGAGGAATGGCGGTAACGGGCGCCGGTTCCTGCTGGTTGGTGAGTACTACGACGCCGACACCAAGCTCGGGAATCATCCCGACGTGCGTCACCATGCCCGGCAGACCGCCGTTGTGGTGTACGCGTTTATATCCCTGATAGTCTTCGAGCGCCCAGCCCAGGCCATAAGCTCTGAAATGGGTACGGGTGAGCTGCTGGACCGGCCCGCTGGTGGGGAGGATGGTCTGTGGTGACCACATCTCCTCGGCGCGCTGTGCGCTGTACAGATGGCCGCTCACCGGGGACGACATGGCGCCCTCGGCCAGTTGCACCGCCAACCAGCGCGCCATGCCATTCACGCTGCAGACGATACTGCCTGCGGCATTCACAGCAGTAGTGTCCAGCAAGGGCACTGCTTGCAACTTGCCATCCACCTGCACATGGGGCGATGCGCGGTTCCTGCCAGTTAACAACGCTGGTGCGGCAGCACAGCCCTCCATGCCGAGGGGGTGCAGGATGCGCTCCGTGACGAAACTCTCCCAGGAAGTGCCACTGGCCGCCGTGATCACCTCGCCGGCGACGGCATACATCAGGTTGTCGTAGGCGAACTCGCTACGGAAACTGGAGACAGGTTTCAGATGCCGCAGCGCACGGATCATCTCGGCGCGCGTGAAATCCGTCTTGGGAACGAACATCCGGTCGCCCGCGCCGAGGCCGCGCCCGCTGCGATGGGTAAGCAGGTCGCGGAGGGTGAACTCGCGGGTAACCCACGCATCGTGCATCCGGAAGTCCGGCAGCCAGTCGATGACGCGGTCGTCCCAATGGAGCTTTCCCTCGTCCACCAGAATAGCCAAAGCGGCCGCCGTGAAGGCCTTCGTGTTTGAGCCAATGCTGAACATCGTGTCGGCGTCCACACGCTCCGGTTGGCCGACCAGACGCACGCCAAAACCCTTGGAATAGATGAGTTTGCCGTCCTTAACCACGCCAACCGCGATGCCTGGCACCGGGTAGGCCGCCATGGTGCGCTCGACGATGCGGTCGATATCCGCAGGCTTGATGGCAGGCGCCGGAGCCCCACGCGCATTGGCCCAAAGACTGGTCGAAGCCAACAGCAGCGCTAGGCGAAAAACCGATCCCGATACTCTGCGCATGATCAATACTCCCAGACGTTCTTGAACATGCGGCGGAAATTGCCGCCAAGTATTCCAACGATATCGGCTTCGCCATAGCCACGGTGTAGCAGTGCTTCCGTCAGGTCAAAAATCTTTCGCGGGTGGCCGAAGGCTTCGATGTCGAGTTTTTCGCGGAAGGCATAGCTAGCCTTATAGGACGCGCGAAGTGCCTGGTCTTGTGCTTTTGGCATCTTGTCGTAGCCATTCAGGTCGCAGTCCGAGCCGACGCCTACGTATTCGACGCCGACGAGCTTTGCCACATGGTCGACATGGTCGACGATATGTTCGATGGTGGTCGGCTCTTCGGAGCGAACAAACATGCGGACGCCAGTGATGCCCATGACGCCGCCGCTTGCAGCCATTTTGCGGATGGCCTCGTCGGTCTTGCAGCGGGGGTGATTGACCAGTGCGCGACAGTTCGAGTGCGTGATGGCGACGGGCTTCTTCGACAGTTCGAAGGCGTCTAGCGTTGTCATGTCGCCACAATGCGAAACATCGACCAGCATGCTGGTTTCATTCATCTTTTGAATGATGGCAGCACCGAAGTCCGAAACACCGCAGTCGCGTCGTTCCGTAGAGCCGCAGCCCAGATTATTTTGCGCGTTGTAGGTGAGCATGGAAACGCGCTGTCCGAGGCTGTAGAACAGCTTCACATCATCTGGTGTGCGAAAGTGCTCCGAGTTTTGCAGCCCTGGGATGACGCCCACCTTTGGCGAACGGACTAGTGCTTCCAGGTCCCGGCAGCGACTCACCCGCGTGAAGGTATCGGAGTAGCGCGCGATGAAGGCATTGAGCCCCGCGAAATAGACGAGGGCATCGGTGTGTGAATTCGGACCGCCGAGGCCAAACGAATGGTGGAATACCTTGATTCCGCATTCCTTGAACCGCTGCTGATCCGTATCCGTCATGCCCTCGGCCGAGTTCCAACGCTCCCATTCCTCCTCGTTGATGGTCACCAGCCCTAGCATGTCGATGGCGCCGGCGCTCTCGACAATAGCGATGGCGCGCTTCGAATAGCCTGACTGGGCAGCCCAGGCCCAGGGAGGAACGATCGCGCTAGCGATGCCGGCGGCGGCACCAGAGAGCAGACGGCGGCGGTTGGGGTCGCAGGATAGGGGGCTTTGTGCTCGCATCGGTGGTGTCCTTATGTTCGCTGCCTGCCGACCGACTCTAGTGGGTTGGCGCGCGCCTCTGCAATGGGAATATTTCCTTAACTGCGAGTATATTTCCGAATTGGAAACTGTCAAAGGATTTGCCCGTGCTGAATTCAGCAGTTTTTGCGAGGGCAGTAACCGCGATTTAGCGTTATTCAGCCTTGGCTCGTCTCCCAGTTGATGAAGACGCCGAAGCTGGTGGCACCGACCAATAGAAAAGCGAAAAATATTGCGGATAGTCCGGGGCAAGAATCTGGAAATGATTTGGGTTTCGTCATGTTTTTGCTTGTTAGATTCGCTTTTTCCCTGACGATGGGTTCAATACGCCGCTAGGCAAATGGCAACGATTGGTCAAGCCGCTTTACTGGATGTAACAAGCTGCGACAGGCCAACCAGGCCAAAGATTGTCATGAACATGATTGCGAGGCACAAGACGCTAGTCGCAGCACCCGAAGGGGCGCCAGTCAGGACCAACTCTTCTCCGCCAGCGCCCATCAGTTTGCTCCCCACTGCCATCACGAAGCCACCTAACACGCAGCGAATGAAACCAGCCAACGGCGGCCATCGGAGCACGAAACTGCCGTTGATGAATGCAACAAGCAGCGCGCCGAAAATCGCGGCGCCTCCGACGAGGCCTTTACCAATACGGGACGCCAGCGTAGCGGGCGCCGGAGCGACCAACTGGTGAATGGCGTCGCCGTAAGATGGATGGGGCGAAAGGCAAAACAGCAACGCGCCGACCACCCCAAGAACCGGCATCATGATTCGCAGCAGTCGGTGTTGGTCGCTAGGGCGGCGCGCTAGATACCGGTCTGAAATCCAGTAAAGGTATCCGCCTGCGGCCAAACCGGCGATCCGAGCGGCCAGTGGGACTTCGGCCTGCCCAGACACAGCAGTGACCGCCGGCAGGAAGTGCGTTGTGTCCAAAACAACAAAACCGACGGCGAGTCCTACCAAGGTGAAGAGGAACTGTAATTCCCCCATTCCAAGCCGCATGAGGGTACCCATAGGGCAAGCACCGTTGACGAACACCCCCGAGCCCGCGACTGCTGCGCCGAACAGAATGGGGCCGGTGACGATGACCGCATGCGGGAGCGTAAACCATGGTGAGTAAGCCAAGGTCAGCGGCATGACAACGAAGGTAGCGGCGCCGATGACGAGCCCAAATCCGGCGTAGAGGGATAGGTTAGTCCGCGTCAGTGCATCGGACGCGGCGGCCAGTGCGCACAGCCGGTTGCGCGAGATAGCGAAGCCAACGTAAAGAGATAAAATCATCGAAACTACAGTAAGCCACATGAGACTTTTCTCCCCCGGTCTGCAACGAGACGCCGACGTCTGCTCGGTTCACGCTCGCGAAGCATAACCCTTTGAGGAGAGGGCCTCGTTCCGGTAGCGCTGATAGCGCTGCCGGACGACCGTCTTTCGGGGGGCTTCTCCATAGATTCCGTTGATTTATCGTATTATCTTTCCACTAAAGTCGGCAGTTGTAGCCTTCTGCTTCGTCGTTTTTTTCCATAGGTTCTTTCATGAAACGTCTTCTTGCCGTCACGCTTTGCCTCTTCGCCTTGCCGGTCTTTGCCAGTGAAGCAGGTTCCGGCTTTCTTAGCGATTATGGACGGCTGGACAAAGAGGGTTCCCTTCGCGCCCGCTATCTTGGCTACACGGCGCCGGGTGCAAAGGACCTGAAGAGCCCGGCAGTTTTTGTGACGCCGTTGGGTCGCTTTCCGGTGGCTGCAAAGTTCGGTGACCTGGACGACGATTTAGTCGGTTCCGTGTTGACTTACACCGAGCAGCAGCTGCGCTCTCAACTGGCGGTTCGCACCCGTGTAGTCGACGATAAGGCGGCGGCCGATGTCACGCTCGAAGTAGCGCTGACAGCGCTGAGCGCGCAACCAGAGGGCAAGACGGTCTTGGACTTGGTGCCTGTGCGGCTCGTCACTGGAGCGGCGAAGAATGCTGCAATGGGTAAGGTCATGCAGGCTACGGCCATTTTGGAGATGCGGCTGAGCCAGTCAGCGTCCTCGGAAATCCTGCGCGAATCCAAGCACGAGTTGCTGGGAGATAGCATCGGCCGCGCAGACAATGAAAAAACCCGCATGAGCCTCGACGCGCTCAAGCCGGCGCTGGACAAGTGGGTGGCACTGGTCGTCGATCAAGTGGCTCCCAAGCCTTGAGTATTGTCTTTTTTAAACCCGAGTAAGGAGCTCTCGATGCGTTTATTTCGTAAGGTCGCTTTTACCGCCGTGAGTATTCTAGCCCTGACGGCTGCCATGTCTGCGAATGTCTACGCGGACGACAAGGACAAGGAACTGGAGACACGCTTCGCCGCCGCAGATAAAAACAACGACGGCAAGCTGACCGCCGAAGAGGCCAAGGCCATGCCGCGCGTGAGCAAAAATTTCAGCCGCATTGACAAGGCGCAGCTTGGCTATGTCACGCTTGAACAGCTCAAGAGCATGAGCAGGTGAATCGCCGGGCTGGCAGGTCCAGCCCGGTAGTCCTCGTGGGTGGCGCGGTCGCGCCTCCCACTGCAGCATTGTTCTGCGGCTAGTTCAGCTTGTTGCCGTAGATGTCCGTTGAAGCCGCTGGGTCTACCGACTTCGCTGCCGGGAAGCCGTGGGAATGTTTGCCATGGCCTGCGATGGTTCCAGTCGCGCCGCGGTAGCACCCAGGCCCGTAGGGGAATTCGTTGTTGAGATGGTAGTGGTACATGTTCTGCTGCTTGCCGTCCCACTCGATGCGCCCAATGTGGCCGTGGCACTCGTCTAAGTCTGCGTTACGAACCAACTTGCCATTTTCTCCGCGTGGCCCGTAGATGCCGAAGCCATCCATGGCGTACCCGAAGAGCGGTGAATGCTTTTCAGCATTACCCTGGCGGGGAAAACACTTCCACGAGAAGCCGTGGTAGTGATACTTCAAGCTGTAGGGATGTCCCCAGCACTTGTCGACCGGCAGTGCCGCGATGGGGTCGACCCAGACGCCGGCATAAGCGATGTTGGCGTGCCAAACGGCACCAGTCTGCGTAGCTACACCGAATGTTAAGTCAGAAATGCAGCTGGGCGTTTCCGAATACACAGGATTTGCTGGGACAGTGACGTCGAGATCGTAAGGCGCGATGGGAACGGCTGCGGCGCTCGAATAGCCTTCCGCAGGAGCCGCCGCATAGTACGGGTACGCGGCAGTGCCGGGCTGCACGGGGAACACGCCGGTCGGGTGGTTCGGAATTCCGTTGCCCTTGAAGCGGCGCATGCCACCTTCAACCCAGGTGCGAAACTCCGGGCGAGCGTTCGGCACCTTTTTCCAATCCACCTCCCCTTCAACGAACGCGACTCTCGAGGCAATCACTTTGTTGCCTTGAACCCAAGGCGTGGTCGACGCTGTGAAGTTGATGTCGGAAGGCGCCAGAGGAATGGCGGCGAGGCACAGGAACTGCTGGTTTCTGGCAGCAACAGCAGTGCCCGTGCCCGTGCCCGGGGTAATGAAGAACTCCGGTCCGGCATTACGCTGGTCGCCTTTCTGGTCGGCCATGGCAATGGGTGCCCCCAAAAGCAGGCCGCCGGCGATAGCGGACATCAAGACCAGCAGGCGAGAAAATGGTTTTTTTGCTTGTGGCCTCATGGCGAAGACTCCGGAATGAGGGGTGTGGGAAATGCTTTACGACAGACTGGAATGAGCGGATGTATATTAAATGAACAACTGTTTAGAACCGCAAAATCGCGGTTTTTTTAGAACCTCGCAGGTCAGTAGTTCATGAATGACAAACCGGAGAAGGCCGTTGATCACCGCAAGACCGTGGCGGCACGACGACGCGCCGAGATGGAGAGTCGTCTTTTTCTGGTCGCGCTGCGGTTGCTTACGGAAAAACTGCCGAACGAAATCTCGATAAACGACGTGATCCGCCAAGCGGACGTCTCTCGAGGCACGTTTTATTCCTATTTCGATTCGCTTGATCAGGTCTTTCTTGCGCTATTGACGAAACTGGCGGAAGACATGGCGCCCGCTGCGGACTGCTTGATTGTTGGTATTCCGGACGGAGCCACGCGAATTGCTACAGTGATCAGGTTCTTACTCCATTTCAGCCGCAGGGCGCCCCTGTGTGGCAAGCTGATGATGCAGTCTGGTTGGCCCATCGTCCAATCCGCAAACATGTTCCTCGCGAATCTCCAGCGTGATGTGGGCTTGGCGACGGAGCAGGGTACCTTCGACAAGATGCATGGCTCCGTCGCTGCCAATCTCATCATTGGGCCCACGCGGGATGGCATACAAGCCATGGTGCTCGGGCAGACTATCCCGGACTATGCCGAGCAGCTCACGCTGCGCATTCTTTTGTCTCTCGGCATGGACCGCGCTGCTGCCGAACATGCCGTGGCGTTGCCGCTGCTGGAAGTGACTTGGCAACCCGATAGCCTGGTTGGACAAATGCTGAAGATGGGCGAGCGTGGCTGAAGCCCGGCTTTCGCACGCGTTCGGTGCTTAAATTGTCGCTGCGTCTTACATTGTTTAGGATGAAACCATGAGTGCCCCCATCGACCATCCCTTGTACCTCTGCTCCCCCGTCAACGCGCTGGTGGAGGGAATCTATGAAGAGAAAATTCCGCTGCAGGAGGTATTGCAGCACGGAGATTTTGGTCTTGGCACATTTGACCATGTGGACGGCGAGATGGTCATTCTGGACGGGCACATTTTCCAGATTGATGGCGGCGGCGTGGTGCGCGAAATGCCGAATACGGCGCACACTCCCTTTGCTTGCGTAACGTTCTATCAGCCGACCTGTACCGAAGAGTTCGACGGCACTTGGACTTGGGAGAGTTTCGAACGTGCGCTGTATTCCCTGCTGCCCTCGCGGAATATCTTCTACGCCTTGCGCATCGAGGGTGAATTCGAGCAGGTGAATGTGCGCTCCATCCCGCGGCAAGATAGCTACCGCCCGCTAGTAGAGGTGGCGCGAGAGCAGGCGCTGATGGAATTCCAAAGCGTGCATGGGACCGTGGCCGGGTTCTATACGCCAGCGTTCATGGCCAATGTGAATGTGCCAGGCCTGCACCTGCATTTCCTGTCGGATGACCGTACGCGTGGCGGCCATCTGATGAGCTGTGTGCCACGCAAAGTCCGGGTCGGTATTCAATACATTCGGCGGATGGAGCTGGCCTTGCCCATCACGCTGGATTACCTGACTCAGGATTTCACACGGGATGCGGCCAAGGATTTGGACGAGGCGGAGTAGGGCGCCTATTTCAAGTCGGCCGGTTCGCAAATACATTGGTACTGTTCGCACCCTGAACCGTACTAGCCCACGAGGGGAACATGACAGCGCGTACTCTTTTCGCCCTTGCGGCACTTCTCGTCGTGGTTCCGGCCCCATCATTCGGTGCCGATGCGGTGGCTGGTCGCGGCTATTTTCGTGCTCAGTGCGCGCTCTGTCATAGCGCGGAGGCTGGGGACAACGGCGGTGCTCAGGGCCCGAACTTGCAAGGCGTCCTTGGACGCAAGGCCGGCAGTTCCGACGACTACGCCTATACCGCGGCCCTGAAGAATTCTGGCATCGTCTGGGACGCCGCTTCCCTG
>CAIOHZ010000055.1 GCA_903858165.1 uncultured Pseudomonadota bacterium | reverse complement strand
CTAACGGCGTTGTCATCGCTGCTACTAAGGTTGCTGGCGCCGGCTAGAAAATTTCCACTGTAAAACTGCAGGCCGGGCAAGGTGGAATAGACCTTGAGTTGTCGCCCTCGTGCCGGTTCGTGGAGAACGGCATGCAAAGTGGGTGCTATTGGCGTTGGCGAAGCGGCATCTATATAGAAATAGTGGTCGTAACCGTGCCCCGCTTCGAGTTGTTCGTCTGGCCAATTCACTCGCGCGCCAATAACACTCGGGCTGCGGAAGTCGAAAGGTGTATGAGCTACCTGACGCGGATTGCCAGCGGGGATGGCGTGTGCAGAGATCGGCAGAAAACTCGCGGCGGGCAGCTCCAGAAAATGCCCCAAGCTGTTGTCGCTCTCTTCCATCCGTCGCCCATGCAAATTGAAGTATGGATGACAAGTGAGGCTGACGACCGTGGCTCGATCGGTAGTGGCGACGAGATCTAGTTGCAATCGCCCCCGTTCGCGCAAGGTGTAACGGGCCCGTACTTCCAAATCGCCCGGGAAGCCTTGGTCGCCGTGTGGGCTGCGATGCACCATTTCCACGAAGGCGCAGTCTTCTTGCTGCACTACTTTATCTACCTGCCAGCAACAACGATCAAACCCGCTTATCCCGCCGTGCAGCGTATTGCCACGGTCGTTGGCGGTGAGGTGATGGCGAACGCCATCCAGTTCGAACGCGGCTCCTTCAAGACGATTGGCATAGCGACCGATGATGGCGCCGGCATAGTCGTTATCGGCGAGGCATTCTTCCAGCGTTTCCGGGCCGCGAATAACATCGGCCAGCTCGCCGTGGCGGTCAGGGCCAGTGAAGCTGAGCCAACGACCACCGAAATTCGTGAAAACGGCGGTGTGACCTGAAGGCGCATCTACCCCTTCCTGTGTCAGGGTAATTTTTTGGACGTCCATTCCGTCGGGAAGTGTCCCGAAGGATTCTCGGCGAACGCTGAAGGAACTCAAGCCCACGGCAAGTCCACGACTATTTCCATGCCCGCGAGATTAGCGTCGCCATGCGGCCACGCCGGCGGGAGGCAGTGTCGCACTGCCGAGCTGGTATTGGTTGGCTTCGCCACCGGGAATGGCGTTGACATGGTTCGCATAGTTGAAGGCGAAGGTGTATTGCGCAGTACGGCGCAGCCGAAGTCCTTCGGGCAATTCGACCGTGTCTAGTCCGGCTTCGATAGCCATGTTCGTCAACACGCGGCGCAGCAGTCCCGCATCCGGCCAGCCGGCCAAATAGCGGCAGGCCCCGCTTTTGAACACGACTCCGCGTCCATCAGCGAGCACTTCTTCGGCGGCGAGATTGGTTTCCACTTGCTCCAGCCAGTGGTGAATGGCAAACCCGTCGCCTCGCTCGAGCAAACCTTCGCGAAGCGACTCCACTGTGACCACCCGCAATGGCAGCAAAGTCTGTAGCTCGCCGGGGGCAAGTGCCGGCGGAATCGAGAAGTCAGTCGTCTTGCTGCCGCTTCGCGGACCGATGAGGACCGGGCCCGTGAAGGCGGCGAGTTGTGCCACGAAGCCGGGTGGGAGCATCGGCAGGCAGGGCACAAGCGCCATGGCGTAACCGGAAAGCTCAGTGCCCGGGGAAACGATATCGACATCCAGCCCCTGCTGACGCAAGGCCGAGTACCACTCAAACGCTAGCCGTAGCGCCGAAAATCCTCGCCCTTGCGGCTGAGTGTCTGTCACCCATTCACTTTCGTAGTTGAAAACCAGCGCTACGCTACGCGGCGCTGTGCCCACGTTGCCGACCTTGGCGATGTCGTGAGCTGCCTGCGCGGCCTCCTTCGCGCCAATAGCTTCAGTGCAATCTGGGCGTAGGAGTCCTGCGTGCATCTGCTCTTGGGCGAAGGGTGCTTGCCGCCAGCGGAAGTACGACACCAGTTCGGCGCCATGCGCCATGGCCTCGAGTGTCCACAGGCGCACCATGCCCGGTAGCGGCGCCGGGTTGTGCGGAGCCCAGTTCACTGGCCCGGGTTGCTGTTCCATGACCCACCAGCGACCCCGCGAGCAGCCTCGATAAAGGTCGTGGTGGAATGCGGCAATATCCGGGTGACCTTGTCGCGCGTAGGCCAGACGTTGTTCCGTGGTGAACCAGAACTGTTCCAGAAAACCGAGCGGGTAGCTGTCCCAGGTGGATACATCCAGGTCCGCGCCCAGCGCGTGGTGGTCGAAGCCGGTGTAAAAACCCATGAAGTTATGGGTGATGTCTCGGCCGGGAGAATGCGCCCGCAGCAAAGCCACTTGCGCGGTATTGAAGGACCGTACTTGGTCGGAGCTGAAGCGACGGAAATCCAGCACCTGCGCCGGGTTCGCTTCGGTCACCGTCAGGTGCGGCAGGTCCACTTCCGCGAACGAACGGTACTCCATGCTCCAGAACACGTTACCCCAGGCCGTATTGAGCGCCTGAATGCTGGTGTACTTCTCCTGCAGCCAGCGGCGAAAGGCTGCTGCCGCAGCGCTGGAGTAGCTGACGACAGTGTCGTGACAGCCGTATTCGTTATCGGTTTGCCAGGCCACTATTGCCGGGTGCTGTCCGTAGCGCTGTGCCAGCGCCAGCGTGATGCGCTGGCATTCGGAACGGTAGCCGGCATGCGAGAAGCAGTAGTGGCGTCTTGAGCCAAACTTGCGGGGTTGCCCATCTGCGCCGATAGCGAGCATGTCTGGCATGCGGTCCACCAGCCATTTGGGCGGCGTTGCGGTCGGAGTGCCGAGCACTACACCCAGGCCGTGGCGGTGCAGCGTCTCGATAGCGCGATCTAGCCACCCCCACTGGTATTGGCCGGGTTCTGGTTCCAGCCGGCTCCAGGCAAATTCACCGATACGAATTCGGCTGAGTCCGAGTGCGGCCATGCGGCGCGCGTCGTCCTCCCACCAGTCTTCAGGCCAGTGTTCCGGGTAATAACATGCGCCTAGCCGCATGGGTTCATTCATGGCAACTGCTCCAGTGTCACCAGCCAGGCAGTCTCCGGTTGGGCCAAGGGCAAGGCCAGCCCGGTAGTAGCCAGCGCGGTACCGCTCAGTACCACACCCTCTCGCCATTGCTCCGGCGCTGCCAGATAGCGTTGTGCTTTTTCGGGCCAGGGCTCCGGCAGCTTTACGCGGTATCGAGCGTTTGGGTCTAGCGTAGTAAAGCGTACAGCGGGTATGTCATAAGTGGCGACCAGGCGAGTTTGTGCCACCAGTGCTAGCCCTTGCCCTTGGTGCCAGGCGAGCCAGCCATAAACACCCGGCTCGGAACATTCCGGGATGCTCCATGTTCCTGCGTGCAACACGCGTCGCCAGTCGCGATAGAACGCGATGTGTTGTTGCAGCATGGCGAAGTCGGGCGCTGGCATGCGGCGTGGGTCGGCCTCGACCCCCATATGGCCGAACAGAGCCACGCGCGCCCGAAAGTGCATGCTGCTCTGCCGCCCGGTGATGGGATTTGGGCTGGGCCCGACATGGTTGCCCGCCACGCGGGGCGGCAAAAACTGAAACCAACCGAGATTGATGGCCAGCCGTTCGATGGGGTCGTTGTTGTCGCTGGCCCAGAAGCGTGAACAACGCTG
>CAIOHZ010000054.1 GCA_903858165.1 uncultured Pseudomonadota bacterium | reverse complement strand
CCAGCCTGACTTCACGCAAGTGGATATCGAAACGTCCTTCCTCTCGCAGGACCAGATCATGGACATCATGGAGGAGTTGGCCCGCCACCTCTTCAAGTCCGTGAAAAACGTGGACCTGCCGAACCCGTTCCCGCGCCTGCCGTACGCCGAAGCCATCCGTCGCTTTGCCTCGGACAAGCCGGATATGCGCATTCCGCTCGAGTTGGTCGACGTGGCCGATCTCGTTGCCGGATGTGACTTCAAGGTGTTCGCTGGCCCCGCTAACGACGCCAAGGGCCGCGTAGCGGCACTCTGCGTTCCCAAAGGCGGCGAACTGTCGCGTAAGGAAATCGACGACTACACGGCTTTCGTGGGCCGCTATGGCGCGAAGGGCTTGGCCTATGTGAAGGTGAACGAGGTGGCGAAGGGCCGCGAAGGCCTGCAGTCGCCCATCCTCAAGTTCCTTTCGGACGAAGCCGTCGCTGGCATCCTTTC
The DNA here is from genome assembly GCA_903858165.1 of uncultured Pseudomonadota bacterium. Taxonomy (GTDB): domain Bacteria; phylum Pseudomonadota; class Gammaproteobacteria; order Steroidobacterales; family Steroidobacteraceae; genus CAIOHZ01. Next base: position 21,970 of record CAIOHZ010000054.1, on the reverse strand, counting down.
GCGTACTGGCGCGAAGGATGGCGATCTCATCTTCTTTGGTGCGGACAAGGCCAAGGTGGTCAACGATGCACTCGGTGCGCTGCGCTTGAAACTCGGGCAGGACCGCGGTCTGATTCAGGGCGAGTGGGCCCCGTTGTGGGTGGTCGACTTCCCCATGTTCGAGTTCGACGAGGACGAGCAGCGTTGGAACGCCATGCACCATCCCTTCACCTCACCGCTGAACCTCGATGCGGCTGCCCTTGAGGCGAACCCGGGTGAGGCCTTGGCCATGGCTTACGACATGGTGCTGAACGGCTCCGAGATTGGTGGGGGTTCGGTGCGTATCTACCGCCAGGACTTGCAGAGCACGGTATTCCGTATGCTCGGCATCGGCGCTGAAGAAGCGGAAGAGAAGTTCGGCTTCCTGCTGCAGGCACTGCAGTACGGCGCGCCGCCGCACGGTGGCATTGCCTTCGGTCTCGACCGTCTCGTCATGCTCATGTCGGGCGCCGACAGCATCCGCGACGTCATCGCCTTCCCGAAGACCCAGAATGCCGGGTGCCCGCTTACCGACGCACCGACGCCCGCCAGCGAGAAGCAATTGCGCGAACTGCACATCCGCGTGCGGACGCCGCCGCAGTTGGTGGCGGGGGCGCAAGGTGCCGGCCCGGCCTGAAGCTGGCCACTGCATCGTCGTCCATGGCTTATGGATGACGGGGTTGGAACTGCTGCCCCTGCGGCAGCGGTTAAGCCACGACTTCGGTCTGGAGACGCACCAGTTCCAGTACTCCAGCCTGTTTGGGGACGAGGCGGGTACTGCTGCGCGCCTCGCAGCACTCGCCCATTCCTTGTCGGCGCCGGTGCATTTCCTCGGGCATAGCCTGGGGGGGTTGCTCATCCTCGACTTGTTCGAGCGGCAAGGGGCTTCGCTGCCCCCTGGGCGCGTGGTGCTGATGGGTTCGCCGGTCAATGGTGCCGAAGCGGCACGAACCCTCTCGGGTTGGCCGGGCATGCGGACGCTGCTCGGGGCCATGCCGCACCGGCAATTGGTTGAGGCACCCCGTCGCATTTGGCGGCAACCACGCGCACTTGGCGTCATCGCCGGGACGACACCGCTGGGGCTCGGGTTGGTGACTGGTGGCTTCGATGGCCCGAATGACGGCACGGTACAGGTGGCGGAAACGCAGCTAGAGGGCCGTACTGCCATGGTGACTCTGCCGGTCGCACATGCGGGGATGGGTTTGTCCAAGGAAGTGGCGCATCAGGCGGGCACGTTCCTGACTAGCGGAGAGTTTGACTGAGCCTGTCGCCTGAGGTGGTCGGCACGCAGTATTTCCGCCTCTAGTTCGACGGCATCGTAGGTCAACCTGCCGATACCTGAATGACGGCCATCGCTTAGGTGGGTGGCAACAGACTGCGCAGACGGTAAACGAGGTCCAACGCTTCGCGCGGACTCAGCCGGTCGGGGTCCGCGGTGGTCAGTTCGTCTACGAGCGGCGTGTAGTCGGGGCCCGCGGGTAGTCCTATGGGCGGTTCCAGTTCCACCGCCACGGGTGCGGGGTTGAAGTCCAGTTGGGCTTGTGGACCCGCGGCGAGCCTGGCCTGCGCCTCGGCTTGCCGCTCGAGCCGGTCGAGGTGCCGCCGCGCCATACCGACGACTTCGCGTGGCACACCGGCCAGCAAGGCGACCTGCAAGCCATAGCTGCGGCTGGCCGGGCCTTCGCGAACGGCATGCAGGAATACCAGTTTCTCGCCGTGTTCGGTGGCGTCGAGATGCACGTTCAGCACGCCTTCAGCTTCTTGTGGCAAGCGGGTCAGTTCGAAATAGTGCGTGGCGAACAAGGTGAAGGAGCGGGTGCGCTTCGCCAGATGCAGCGCGCAAGCATGGGCCAACGCTAGGCCATCGTAGGTGCTGGTGCCGCGACCCACCTCGTCCATCAGCACCAGGCTTTCAGCGGTGGCGTTATGGAGGATGTTCGCCGTCTCGGTCATCTCCACCATGAAGGTAGAGCGCCCACCGGCCACGTCGTCACCGGCACCGATACGCGTGAAGATACGGTCTACCGGGCCGAGTAGGGTCGCCGCGGCCGGCACGAAACTGCCGATGCGCGCCATGATGACGGTGAGCGCTGCTTGGCGCATGTAAGTGCTCTTACCGCCCATGTTCGGACCGGTAATCACCAGCATTCGCCGATTGGTATCCAGTTGCAGATCGTTCGGAACGTAAGGCACGTCAATGAAGCGCTCCACCACTGGGTGGCGACCAGCGCTAATCTGCAGCACAGGCTCATCCGTGAACCGCGGCCGTGCGTAGTTATGCAGGCCTGCTTGCAGTGCCAAGCCCGCCAGTACATCGGTCGTCGCCAGTTCGCGGGCTGCACCTTGCAGCGTTGGCAGGGCCTCGCGCAAGCTGCCTAGTAGCGCTTCGTAGAGCAAGCGCTCGCGAGCCAAAGCCCGTTCGCGCGCACCGAGAACCTTGTCCTCGAAAGATTTGAGTTCCGGCGTCAGGAAACGCTCGGCATTTTTCACGGTCTGCCGACGCACGTAATCGGCCGGCACCTGCTCGGCTTGCGAACGGTTCAGTTCGATGTAGAAGCCGGAGACGCGGTTGTAGGCGATGCGCAGCGAGGAGAGCCCCGTGCGTTCACGTTCGCGCGTTTCCATGTCCAGCAAGTACTGGTCGGTGTTGCTGCTGATGGCACGCAGTTCGTCGAGGTCGGGATCGTATCCGGGGGCGATGACGCCACCTTCACGCAGTACCACCGGCGGGTTGTCCACCACGGCCTGAAACAGCAGTTCGCTTAGTTCCGCCAAGCGACGGCCGGCACCACCGGCACAGAGAGTTAGCGCGGCGCGTTCCAGTAAGGGCGTGGTGCAATTCGCGAGCAAGTTCGCTACGGCGGGAATGGATTCCAGTGCACTACGCAGCCCAGCCAAGTCGCGTGGCCGCGCTGTGCCTAAGGCGATGCGGGTCAGGATGCGCTCGACATCGCCAACTCCGCGCAAGGCCTCGAGCAAGGAGTCGACTACGCCAGCGGCGAGCAGCTCAGCGATACCGTCGAGCCGTTCTTCGAGAGGTGCCGTGGCCCGCAACGGGCGCGACAACCAGCGTCGCAATTCGCGCGCACCCATGGGTGTGGCGGTCGCATCCAACACTGCGGCGAGCGAACCGCCTTCGCGACCGTTCGTACTTTCCAGTAGTTCGAGGTTGCGGCGGGTAGCAGGGTCCAGTTGCACGGCCTCGTCGCGGTTTTCCACCGTGAGTCCCGTTAGGTGGGGCAGCGCGGTTTTCTGGGTTTCCTGCAAGTACTGCAGCAGAGCACCGGCCGCGGTAATCGCGAACTCCATGCCCGTGACGCCGAAGCCTGCCAGGTCCCGGGTGCTGAACTGGGTGGTCAGCAGGCGTTCGGCGACCTCGCGATCGAAGTGCCACGGCGCGCGCGGTACGCGCCTCCCACTCCAGCCTTCCAACGCGTCAGCAACGCCTTCGTGCGCGCCGGTCAGTGTGGCATCGCCTTCAGAGACCAGCAGTTCCACGGGTTGCAGACGCGCCAGTTCGGCGGCCAGTGCTTCTATGCTGTCGGGCTCGCTGACCGTGAAACGACCGCCGGCGAGGTCTACGCAGGCGAGGCCAGCGAGTGGCGTGCCGGGCTTGCGGCCTGCGCTTCGTGCATTGCCGGGCATCCACAGCGCCACGACCAAGGTATCGCGGTGCGCTTCCAGCAGGGCGTCGTCGGTGACCGTGCCTGGCGTGACGACGCGCACCACCGCGCGTTCCACTGGGCCTTTCGATTTGGCCGGGTCGCCGATCTGTTCGCAGATGGCCACGCTCTCGCCCTTGCGGACGAGACGCCCGAGGTACGTCTCGAGGGTGACTACCGGGACGCCCGCCATCGGAATGGGTGAGCCGCCGGAGGTCCCGCGTGCCGTGAGCGTGATGTCGAGTAGGCGCGCGGCCTTCCGCGCATCTTCGAAGAAAAGCTCGTAGAAATCGCCCATGCGGTAGAAGAGCAGCACACTGGGGTGCTGCGCCTTCAGGCGCAGATATTGCTGCATTACCGGGGTATGGCCGCTCAGGTCGGGGCCAGTTGGCGTCGTCATCAGGTTCTGGTCACCGGTGGGTGGGCGGTCGTGCTCATCAGCAGTTTAACCCGCCAAGGCCTGCCCCCTCTCTAGCTGACGGGTTTATGATGGCTCTAGGGTTCATCTTCGGGAGGCGCTCCATGCTCACTCGCCGTCAGTGGTTGCTGGGTTCCAGTGCCGCGCTGGTCGCTGCTGCTGCGCCTAGGCTCGCTTGGGGGCTGACCGAGGCCGATGTCATCATCATCGGCGCGGGCCTGTCCGGTTTGAATGCGGCGCTCATCCTCGAGCGCGAGGGCCTGAAGGTCATAGTGCTGGAAGCGCAGCAGCGTATCGGTGGCCGTCTCTGGACGCTGGACGAGTTACCGGGCCGCCCAGAGGCTGGTGGGCAGACCATTGGCGCCAGCTACGGGCGAGTGCGTTCCATGGCCGCACGGTTGGGCGTGGGGCTGGTCGATGAGCCCATTGTCACCGGCGTGTCCGACCGCCGCGGCGCGCTTTATCGCATCAATGGCCAGACCGTTCGCCAGCAGGATTGGGTCAGCGCCAACGCCAACTTGACGGCAGGCGATGAGCGCGCCGTGGGTCCGGCGGCGCTCGGCAGTTTCTATGACAGCAAGATGGAACGTCTCGCGGACCGCGAAGCGTGGATGGACCCCGCTGTCATTCAGCGGCTGGACGGTTCTTTGGCTGAAGGACTGACGCGCGCGGGGGCCAGTGCCGAAGCGCGTCGCCTCATTTCCGCCAATCTCAACGGTAACGGCATCCACTCATTCTCGGCGCTGCAGGCGGCGCGCGCATCCATCATTCTCCGCTCCGGTCCTGGCGCCACTTCTTCCGTGGCAGGTGGCAACCAGCGCCTCCCCGAAGCGATGGCAGCCAGCCTACGTAGCGCGGTGCGCCTAGGCGCGGCGGTGGCGGGTATCAGCGAAGAGCCAGGCTTGGTGCGTGTGCGGCTCGCCTCGGGGCGCACGCTGCAGGCACCGCAGGTCATCTGCACCTTGCCCTTTGCGGCGTTGCGGCAGTTGCCGGTGGAGGGTGCTTTTGGTCCTGCGCTAGCCACGGATATTGCAGCGCTAGGGTACACACGAGTCAGCTTCGTGTTCTTGAAGGCGAAAACAGCGTTCTGGCAACACGATGGGCTGCCTGACACGTTGTGGAGCGACGATCCGCTGCTGGGTCGGGTGTTCATAGCCAGCCAGGACCCGCCCATGCTGAAGACTTGGCTCTATGGCCCGTTTGCCGATCATTTGGACCGCCTGTCGGAAGCGCAGGCTGGAGCAGAGACCATCCGGCGCCTTGAGGCGGCACGGCCATCAGCGCTAGGCCAGTTGTCGGTCGCGCGCGTTTTCAGTTGGTGCAAGGTGCCGTGGGCTCGCGGTATTTACCACCACATGATGCCGGGGCAAGGAGCCAGCCACGCGGCGGCGGTGAACATGGCCGGTCAGCGTCTGCACTTCGCCGGTGAGCACATGGCTCGCGTGCATTCGGGAATGGAAGGAGCCATGGAGGCAGGAGAGAGGGTGGCGTACCGCGTGTTGGGGTTGCGCTAGGGTGTTTGTTACCGGAGATTGCGCCGTTCAGGGCGCCCTGCCAGGAGTGTTGCGATGAGTGATTTGTCTCCAGACCCGGGTTTGCCGGAATTTCGTGCGGATATGGAACGACTCGGCGGCGTTATCCATGACCTCGGCAATTGGTTGGGCGTGGTGGTCGGGCAACTTGAGTTGCTTGGCATCCGTCAGGACTTGTCCTTGCCTGCACGGCATGGCGTGGAGCGCGCGCTGGATGCCAGCTTGCAGGTCTCGAAGCACCTGCAGGAAGTGCAGCAAGCGGTGCGAAATTACCGGGCCTAGCTGCCGGCGTTTTGCGCGTTACGCAGCAAGTTGCGCAGGTCGATGAGTCGTACGGGCTTGGTGAGGTAGCCGTCCATGCCCGCGGCGCGTGCTTGCAACTGGTCGCTGGGGGCAGAGTTCGCGGTTAGCGCCACCACTTGCACATGCCTACCTTGCCCTTCGGTGGCTTCCCATTCGCGCAATCGTCGTGTGGCCTCGTGTCCATCCATGTCCGGCATGCGAACATCCATCAGTACCAGATCGAACCCTTCCGGATTGCTGGTGTAGCTGTCCAGTGCCTCCTGGCCACCAGACGCCGGGGTCACGACCGCGCCGAGATGTGCCAGCAGCGAGCCGGATACCTGCCTGCCGGCGGCGTTGTCGTCCACCAGCAGGACGCGGCACGGTTTGGTCGCTTCGGTTGCGCCCCGAACCACGGGTGGCAGCACGACTGCTTCGGTTCGTTCCAGAGGAATCGTGAAGCTGAAGGTGCTGCCCACGCTCTGAACGGAATCCACTTCGACATGGCCACCCATCAGGTCCACTAGGCTCTTCACGATGCCGAGCCCCAAGCCCACACCGCCATTGACACTGCCTTGGCTGTCCGGGCCTTGCGAGAACAGGTCGAAGGCGCGCTGTCGGAAGGCAGGTGCCAGCCCCGGGCCGGAATCCGTTACCGAGAATTTCAGGCGTACTCGTCCGTCATCCTCGCCGACGAGACGTACCGTGAGGGTAATAGCGCCGCGCTGCGAGAACTTGATGGCGTTGCCCATTAGGTTGCCGATGATCTGCCGCAAGCGGCTTTCATCGGCGAGATAGGCAGGGTGCAGGGCCGCATCAGCATGGCACTCGACCCCTAGACCCTTGCGGCTGGCGTCCTGCAGGTGTAACTCGCGCAGACTCTGCAGCATGCCGCGGATATCAGTAGGGATCAGATTCAGGTGCAGGCGTCCTGCCTGCATGGTGCTGACGGTCAAGGCGTCATCAGCGATAGCCTTCAACGACACCACTGCCCCATGCAGCACGGCCGCCTGCGCTTGCTGGTCAGCCGGCAATTGCGCAGCAGCAAGCAATTCCGTCATGCCGAGTACCCCGTGCAGAGGGGTGCGCAGTTCATGGGTCAGGGTAGCCATGAATTCCGACTTCTGGCGGTCGGCCTCGCGCGCGGCGTCGCGGGCGTGTTCCGCTTCCTCGCGCGCCTTGCGGGCCTGCAATAGGGTATCGATGGCGTCTTTGAGGCTGCGGATTTCGGGGCTGCCGGGCCCGGGCGGCAGTGCAGTGACCGTGGTGGCACCCTGAGCCAAAGCCTCGAGTTGTCTGGATAGTTGCCGTAGCGGCCGCAGCAGTTGGGCGTTCAGTACGGCCAGTAGCACCATCGCCAAGCCCAAGCCGATGACCAGGCTGGTCAATGCGAAGTAGCGCGTTGTTCGCCGAAAACCTGCGGAGGCTTCGCGTGGCGAGGTCATGCGCAGCACCAGTTCGTGGGTGTCGTCGAGATGCCCGATGAGGGTTTCGATCTGCAGCGTTTCGGTCGTCCGACCGATAATCCGTGGCTTACCAGGCGGTACTGTTCCGCTTGGCACCACTACCAGTTGGCGGTAGCCTGCGAGTTGCTGGTTGGTGGTGGCGTTGACCACCACCTCAAGATCGCGCGCTGCTACCCACCAGCCATTGACAGTGCCAGGTTGTTCGCGTGACAAGACGGGTGCCAAGGCCCACAGCCACAGGCGCCCACCCGCCAGGGCGTAACCGGAGCCCGGGCGGTCACCCTTCAGATGAACCGCCAAATCGGTCGCGTTGAACAGGGCATCGAAAGCGGATTGTGACAGTGGCAGTGCCGCCTTGGGTGGCAGGCCCGGCTTCAGGTCCGCCAGGCTGTGGGCAGGGTCGCGCCGATAGCCAAGCACGAGCCGCTGGTCTGGTCCGATAAAGGCATCGACGTCGAGCATCAAGCGGTCGAGGCGGGCCCCCGACTCGGCATCCGTGCGGGCTGCCTCGGTGATACGGCGGTCCAGATAGCCGATGCTCAACGACCAAGGGGCATAGTCGGTGACGGTCTTGGTGAGGCGCGATTTGGCAGCGATGACGGTCTGTGCGAGCACTGCCGCTTTTTCGCGCGCGGCTGCTTCTTCATCGGACTGCAGATGTTGGCCATAGAATCCGTAGGCAAAACCCAACTGCAGCACGAGCACGGTGACGAATGTGCCCAGCAGCAGCGCGGATACCAACCAATGGACGGGCCAAAGGCCGGGACTCAACCAGAGGGGGCGCCAGGCAGCCGCGCGTGCCCCAGCCTCCGCAAGCGCTGGCGCTTGCGCTTGCGGAAGTACCGCGGGGGTGGCGGTATCAGCGGCCCGTGCGGCCGAGGTGTTCACCAAGGAAGCGCTCCAATTCCTGCAACATTCTCGTACGTGTTTCACTGCGGGACAGCCAGTGGTCCTCGCCGTCGAGGCGTACCAGTTCGTACGCCTTGCCCTGCTTCTGCAAGGCCTTCGCCATAATCTCGGATTGCTCGAACGGCACGACGGTGTCGTCCTTGCCATGCATCAGCATGACTGCGGCATTGGCCTTTTCGACGTGCCGTGCCGGTGAAATGGCGTCGACTGCAGCGCTGCCCGGGTCACCGATATGTTGCCGCCAGTACTTCACGGCGGGCGACTGAGGGCCGCCATTGCTGGCGACCCATTCAATCATTTGGGTCAGGTCGGCAACGCCGGCAACGCTCACCGCGCAGCGATAGAGGTCGGGGGTGAGCGTGGCACCGGCGAGGGCGGCATAGCCACCGTAGCTGGCGCCGACGATGCAGACCCGTGCCGGGTCGGCGATACCCTGATCGACCAGATACTTCACGCCATCGGAGACATCGTCTTGCATGCGCCGGCCCCACTGGCGATAACCGGCTTTCCGATGTTCCTCGCCGAAGCCGGTAGAGCCACGGAACTGTGGTTGCAGTACGGCATACCCGCGTGTAGCCACGAACTGCGACCACCAGTCGAAGCTGATGCTGTCGCGGGCTTCCGGTCCGCCATGCGGCAGCATGACCACCGGAAGGTTTTTCGCTTCGATACCCGGTGGGAGGGTCAGGTAGGCCGGCACTGTGTAGCCGTCGCGGGTGCGATATGACACCAGCTTGGCAGGTCCCAGTTGGCTTTTCGCCAACGTCGGATATTCCTGCCCAACGATCTCGGCGCGGTTGGTCTGGAAGTCCACTAAGAAATACGCACCAGGATTGGTGCGGCTTTGGGCGAAGGCTACGGCGTAGCGTCCGTCGCGCGAGTAGCCGCTGACGTTGACGCGACGGCCGGGCAGGGCTGCTGCCACGGAGGCTTGCCGCCCCTCGGCGTCGGCGTCCAGCCAGTGGATGCGCTGCTCGAGGCCGCCAATGCTAACTGCCAACAGGCGGCCGTCGTAGCGGTCGGTCGTGGCGCCTTCTACGTCGTGGTCAGGGTCCTGGAAGAGCAACTGCGGGCCGCTGCCATCGAAGGGGATGGTCCACAGCTTCTTGCGGTCACTGCCCAGAGCGCTGATGACCAGCACGGACTTGCCATCGGCACCTAGGCCAATGGGGTTGAAGTCGCGCCCGGTAGCCTCGTGGAATTGGACCCAGTCGTCGCCCTTACGGTAGCGCAGGGTGGTGGTGCCCTCCTTAGCCATTTCGCGGAACTGCGAGTCGATACGAATTTGGGCCCGGCCTTCAGTGTCGAACAGCCAGCCACCGGTGTAACGGCCGCCTTTCTCGAGCGGCCGGAAAGCGCCCGTCTTGGTGTTCACCGCGAGGATGTAGGCGCTGGCGCTGCCCGGAATCATGCCTGCGGCATCTGGCAGGTCTGTCAGCCGGGCGGTCATCAGAATTTCCCCCGGCCCGCCGCCCTTGCGGGAGGCGACCCTGGCCGAAGAGGGCACCACCCGGTTGTTCTCGCGCGCCTCCATGAGAACGCGCGAGCTGCCATCTTCGGCGTTGATAGCGAAGGTGGCGCCGAGTTCCGACTTGGAGTCCGGGTCGCCCTGCGCCGCATAAGTGATACTAAAGTTGGCCAGCAAGGTGGTGTCGTCGACAAAACCCATGCTGCGCAACTTCATGTTCTGGTCAAACGCGATGCGGTGACGCGGCTTGCGGGCGACGAGGTCGAGGATGGTGATGGAAACCTGCTTCCCGACATAGGCTGAGGCGAGCAGTTTGCCGTCCAGCGACAGCGTGACGTTGTCGATGGCGGGCACGGTGCCAAAGGCTACTGCAGGCAGGGCGGCGACCGTTGCGGTTGTGTCGGCACTGCTCGTGGCTTGTGCCAGCGCGCTGGCCGGCAGTGCCAGCAGCAGGGAGAGGAGGGCAATGGGCAACCGGTTGGCCATGGGTTTCTCGCTGATGGGGGACGCGAATCTAATCCCTGAAATGTACGCAGGATAGGCGTCGATGACCAGTAGCATATTCCTCTGTCGGCGCTGGCAGGGGCTGCTGGGTTCATAGCAGGGCCAGGCCCCGGCTAAACTGACCGGGAAACAATTGAGGGTGTGCGATGTCTCCAGAATCCGATTGGCCGTTGGCAGTGGCGGTAGGGGAAGCTTTGCTGCGGCGCGGGGCTCGGGTGGCGACAGCCGAGAGTTGCACGGGCGGATGGATCGCCAAGGTGCTCACGGATATCGCTGGTAGCTCCGCGTGGTTTGAACGCGGCTGGGTGACCTATTCCAATACGGCTAAACAGCAAGATTTAGGCGTTACGGAAGCGCTTTTGGTTAGCCACGGTGCGGTGAGCGAGGCGGCAGTGCTGGCCATGGCGCATGGCGCTTTGGAGCGCTCTGGGGCCGAGTTCGCCGTGGCGGTCAGTGGGGTGGCGGGGCCTGCGGGCGGTACATCTGCGAAGCCGGTGGGGACAGTTTGGACGGCGTGGGCTTGGCGGAGTGAAGGCGCCGTCGAGTCCCGCGCGGAGCGCAGTCAATTCCCGGGCGACCGCGAGGCCGTTCGGCGCCAAACCGTCGTTTTGGCCCTCGAGGGGCTGCTTGGGGCGATCCGCCCGGTGGACACCGCGAAAATTAAATAAACACATCGCGAATGCGGGCTCGCGTAGTGAGCCACCCTTGGGCTACACTACTGTACATTCAAACAGTATCTGTCCACTTCCACCTACCGAGGCACGCACCATGGATGAAAACCGCAAGAAGGCCCTAGCCGCCGCTCTGGGTCAGATCGAGAAGCAGTTCGGCAAGGGCAGCGTCATGCGCCTCGGCGAATCCACCGCCCTGGACTTCGACGTCATCTCTACCGGTTCGCTGGGGCTGGATATCGCCCTCGGCATTGGCGGCCTACCGAAGGGCCGCGTCGTGGAAATCTACGGCCCGGAATCTTCGGGCAAGACCACGCTCACGCTGCAGGTCATCGCGGAATGCCAGAAGGCCGGCGGTACGGCTGCCTTCGTGGATGCCGAACACGCGTTGGACCCCAGTTACGCCGAAAAGCTTGGCGTGAACGTGCAGGACCTCCTCGTTTCCCAGCCGGACACCGGCGAACAGGCGCTGGAAATCACGGACATGCTGGTACGCTCGGGCGCCGTCGATGTGGTCGTCATCGACTCGGTCGCCGCCCTCACGCCGAAGGCGGAAATTGAGGGCGAAATGGGCGAACTGCAGGTTGGCTTGCATGCCCGTCTCATGTCCCAGGCGTTGCGCAAGCTCACCGGCAACATCAAGCGCTCCAACACCATCGTCATCTTCATCAACCAAATCCGCATGAAGATCGGCGTCATGTTCGGCAGCCCTGAAACCACCACGGGTGGCAACGCCCTGAAGTTCTACGCCTCCGTGCGCCTCGATATTCGGCGGATTGGTGCGCTGAAGAACGGCGAGGAAGTGGTGGGCAACGCCACCCGCGTCAAGGTGGTGAAGAACAAGGTCGCGCCACCCTTCCGCGAAGCGGAATTCGAAATCATCTACGGCGCCGGCATCTCTCATGAGGGCGAAGTCGTCGACCTCGGTGCCACCCACGGCATCGTGGAGAAGTCGGGCAGCTGGTACAGCTACAAGGGCGAGCGTATCGGCCAGGGCAAGGATAACGCCCGCGAATTCCTCCGCAACAACCCGGCCATCTCGCAGGATATCGAGTCGCAGATTCGCAAGAAGATGCTCCCGGCGCGCCGTGGCTCTACCGAGGGTTCGGGTGAAGCGGCGCCCTGATCGCTGGGGCGGCCGCGCCGGCAGCCGCCGGGGTGGCCCGTCCGGGGCGCGCGGTCGGCGAGCGGGGGAGGACAGCCTCTTCCCGCTCGATCCCGCCGCCGCTGAAGAGGCAGCGGCTGAGGCGGCTGCCGCTGCCGCTGCCCGTCAGCAAGACCCAGAGGCCGCTCGCCAAAAGGGCATAGCGCTGCTCGCCCGGCGCGACTACGGATCGGCGGAATTACGGGACCGGCTGCTGGCGGTTCCCTTTAGCGCAGATGCCGTCGAAAGCGCCATTGCTGCGCTCGAAAACGCTCGCTTCCTCGACGACGGGCGCTACGCCGAGCATTTTGTCGCGTACCATTCAGGTCGTGGGCAGGGTCCCCGTCGTATCCGTCAGGAAATGCGCGGCAAGGGGCTACCCGAACACCTCATCACCGGGGCCATCAACGAAGCGGCACCGGTGTGGGCGGAGCGGGCGCAGGGCTTGCGCCGTCGGAGGTTCGGGGTGGAGCCGCCCGGCACGCTCGAAGAGCGCGCCCGGCAGTCCCGTTTCCTGCTGTATCGCGGCTTCACGTCAGCGCAGGTGCGCATGGCGTTCGTCGTGGACCGGGTCGATTTGGAAGACCTGGACCTCGACGCTGACATGCCCGAGGACTCCGCCCACGTGGATTAGCCCCGTACCAGCAGAGACCGCCTCATGACCGTTGAACGTCCCGTCCCGCCCGTGCCCTTCATGGGCAGCGCCGAAGTACGCGCCCGCTTCCTCAATTTCTTTCGCGAGCAAGGGCATGCGGGCATCGCGTCCAGTTCGCTAGTTCCCGGTAACGACCCCACGCTGTTGTTCACCAACGCAGGCATGGTGCAATTCAAGGACTGCTTCCTTGGCAAGGACGTGCGTAGCTATACCCGCGCCGCCACGAGCCAGCGCTGTGTTCGCGCCGGTGGCAAGCACAACGACTTGGAAAACGTCGGCTACACCGCCCGACACCACACCTTTTTCGAAATGCTGGGCAACTTCAGTTTCGGCGACTACTTTAAGCGCGATGCGATTCACTTCGCCTGGAACTTCCTCACTGGCACGCTGGGCCTGCCGAAGGGTCGCTTGTGGGTCACCGTTTACGAGACGGACGACGAGGCGTTTGATTTGTGGTCGAAGGAGGTTGGCGTAGACCCGGCCCGCATCACGCGTATGGGTGCGAAGTCGAATTTCTGGTCCATGGGCGATACCGGCCCGTGCGGCCCGTGTACGGAGATTTTCTGGGACCACGGCGAACACATCTTCGGTGGCCCGCCGGGCACGCCCGATGAAGATGGCGACCGTTTCGTCGAAGTGTGGAACTTGGTGTTCATGCAGTTCGACCGTTCAGCCGACGGCGTGCTCACGCCGCTGCCGAAGCCGGCCGTCGACACCGGCATGGGTCTTGAGCGTATTAGCGCTGTGATGCAAGGCGTGAACAGCAACTACGACATCGACCTGTTCCGGTCGCTGTTGCAGGCCGCGCAGCGCGTTACCGGCAGCACCGATGCTAGCAGCCCGAGTTTGCGCGTTATCGCGGACCATATCCGCGCCTGCAGCTTCCTCATTACAGACGGCGTTCAGCCTGCGAATGAAGGCCGCGGCTATGTGCTTCGGCGCATTATCCGTCGTGCCATTCGTCACGGCTACAAGTTGGGACAGTCGAAGCCATTCTTTGCGGACCTGGTGGCGGACCTCGATGCTGTCATGGGTGAGGCCTATCCGGAACTGCGTGCAGCGCGCGACCATGTGGCCCGCGTGCTGCGTCAAGAAGAGGAGCGCTTCGCCGAAACGCTCGTGAATGGCATGGCCCTGCTGGAAGGTGCCATTGCAGCCATGGAAGGCACCACCATCCCCGGCGAGACGGTGTTCAAGCTTTACGATACCTACGGCTTTCCCATGGACCTCACCGCAGACGTGGCGCGTGAACGCGGTTTGGCTATCGACGAAGCGGGCTTCGCAGCAGCCATGGAAGCGCAGCGCGATCGCGCCCGTGCCGCGAGCAAGTTCGGCGTAGACCTGCGTGATGCCGTGAAGCTAGAAGGCCGCGTCGATTTCTGTGGCTACGAACACACTGCGGCTATTGGCACGGTGGTGGCGCTCATTCGTGATGGCGCGCAGGTGCAGCGCCTGGAGGCGGGCGAGTCGGGGCAAGTCGTGTTGGACCAAACGCCGTTCTACGCCGAGAGCGGCGGTCAGATGGGCGACACGGGCCTGTTGCTGGCTGGTGCCGCCGAGTTCACTGTCAACGACACCGTGAAGGTGGGCAAGCAGCACGCGCACGTTGGGCATCTGGCCGGTGGTGCCATTGAAGTCGGTGCGCGCATTGAAGCCGCTGTCGATGTGCAGCGTCGCGATGCCACTCGCCGCAATCACTCCGCCACACACCTGTTGCACGCGGCCCTGCGCGTAGTGCTTGGCGCGCACGTACAGCAGAAGGGCTCGCTCGTCTCCGCGGACCGTCTCCGTTTCGACTTCAGCCACTTCCAGGGCGTGTCGCCGGCCGAGTTGGCACAGATCGAACAGTGGATAAATCTTGAAGTACGTACGAATGGTGCTGCCCAAACGCGCGTCATGCCGTACGAAGACGCCATCACCGCCGGTGCCATTGGCCTGTTCGGTGAAAAATATGAAAGCGAAGTTCGCGTGCTCAGCATTGGCGAACGCTCTACCGAACTGTGTGGTGGCACGCACGTAACCCGCACGGGCGATATCGGCCTGTTCAAGCTGCTGGCGGAATCGGGTGTCGCTTCGGGCGTGCGCCGCATCGAAGCAGTCACTGGGCAGGGTGCGCTAGATGCTGTGGCGGCCGATGAGCAAAGGCTTAAGAAGGTGGCGCAACTCGTTCGCGGTACCCGCGAAGACGTCGCCGAGAAGGTGGAGGCGCTGTTGGAGCGCTCCCGCCGGCTCGAGAAAGAAGTGGAGCAACTCAAGTCCAAGCTCGCCAGTGGGCAGGGCGGCGATCTTTCCGCCCAAGCCGTCGATGTTGCGGGCATCAAATTGCTCGCGGCCCGAATTGATGGCGCTGATGCCAAGTCGCTGCGCGGTGTGGTCGATGGCCTGAAGGCGAAGCTCGGCAGCTCTGTTCTGGTTCTCGCAGCCGTAGAAGACGGCAAGGTGGCTTTGGTCGCCGGTGTCTCCGCAGACCTGACTGGCCGCATAAAAGCAGGCGACTTGGTCGGGCATGTGGCGGCACAGATTGGTGGCAAGGGTGGTGGTCGCCCGGACTTCGCCCAGGCCGGCGGCACAGACCCGGACAAGCTGGCCGGCGCGCTCGCTGGCGTGCAGCCTTGGGTGGCGGCGAAGTTGGGCGGCTAGCCCTTCACCATGTCACGCCGGCCGCTCATCGTCCAGAAATACGGAGGTACGTCGGTCGGCTCGCCTGAACTCATCCGCAAGGTCGCCGCGCGTATCGCGTGCCTCCGGGCTCGTGGGGTGGATGTGGCGGTGGTGGTGTCCGCCATGGGCGACCATACGGACCGCTTGGTCGACCTCGCCCGTGAAGTCAGCGCGCAACCGGACCCCCGCGAACTCGACAGCCTGCTGTCTACTGGTGAGCAGGTGTCGGTATCGCTGCTGGCCATGGCGCTGCGAGATGTAGGCGTTCCCGCGCGCTCGCTGCTCGGCTTTCAGGTGCCCATGCGCACCACTGCCGTGCATGGCAAGGCGCGCATCGAAGGCATCGACGGCGAGCGTCTCGCCGCCATCATCGCGGAAGGGGCGGTGCCCGTCGTCGCGGGTTTTCAGGGCATCAACGCAGCCGGTGATATCACCACCATCGGGCGTGGCGGCTCCGATACCACCGCTGTGGCCGTGGCTGTGGCACTGGGGGCGGACGAATGCCAAATCCTTACAGATGTCGATGGCGTCTACACCACGGACCCGCGCATGGTGCCGGCTGCGCGGCGTCTGCCAAGGCTGACGTTCGAGGAAATGCTGGAACTCGCCGGGCAAGGTGCGCGTGTGCTGCACTTGCGTGCGGTGGAGTTCGCGGCCAAGTACAACGTGAAGCTGCGCGTCGCGCTTAGCTTCGAGGATAGTGAAGGCACGCTCATCACCGCAGAGGACACTACCGTGGAAGCTCCCTTGGTCGCCGGCATTGCTTTCAACCGGGATGAAGCCGCCATCACTGTCACTGGTTTACCGGACCGGCCCGGTGCCGCTCTCGCCGTGCTGGAACCCGTCAGCGCGGCGAACATCGAAGTCGACATGATTGTCTTGAACGCGCCGCGCGAGGGACGGGTGGACCTCACTTTCACCGTGCACCGCGATGACCACGCGGCGGCGTTGGCAGCGGTGCGAGCGGCCGTGGCCGGTGGCGCGGTGGCCGGTCGCGCCGTAGTGGGTAGCGCCATCGCCGCCGCAGGTCTGCCGGGAGCGATGGTTTCCGGTGACGCCACCGTAGCCAAACTTTCGGTGGTGGGCGTTGGCATGCGTTCCCATGCGGGTGTCGCCACGCGTCTGTTCGCCACACTCGCCGCTGAGAACATCAATGTCCGCCTTGTGGCGACGAGCGAAATCAAAGTCTCGGTGTTGGTGGACGAACATGAGCTTGAGCGCGGCGTACGCGCGCTGCATGCGGCCTATGGGCTCGAGGTGGCAACGATGGTCGGCTCCGCGTGACTGCAAGTCAGCCTGTTATCGCGCCCACGGCGGCATTGGCTACTTGCTTAGCAGCCCTGCGCGCACGTTTTACCTCCTCACAATTGCTGGTGGCCGAAGAAGACACGCGCCCTTACGAATGTGATGGCCTGACCTTGCACCGGCAATTGCCGCGGGCGGTGTTGTTGCCAGGGAACGAAGCGGAAGTGGCGGCGGCCTTGTCCATCTGCGCCAAGCATGGCGTGCCGGTAGTGCCACGCGGGGCTGGCACGGGTCTTTCCGGTGGCGCCACGCCGCACACCGAGGGCGTAGTGTTGTCGCTGGCGCGGCTCAATTCGTTCATCGGTATCGATGCGGTAGCGTGCACGGCCACCGTGCAGCCCGGTGTGCGCAATCTCTCGATATCCGAGGCTGCTGCTCCTTATGGCCTGTATTACGCGCCCGACCCCTCCAGCCAAGTGGCTTGCACCATTGGCGGTAACGTCGCGGAAAACTCTGGTGGCGTGCATTGCCTGAAGTACGGTCTCACCTTGCACAACGTACTACGCGTACGCGCTCTCACCATGGAGGGCGAAGTGGTGGAGTTTGGTGGCCTTGCCCCCGATGCGCCCGGTTTGGATTTGCTGGCGCTCGTCATCGGTTCCGAAGGTATGTTGGCTGTCATTACCGAGGTCACTGTGCGCTTGGTGCCGGTGCCGCAGTTGGCACGTTGCCTCATGGCCAGTTTTGCTACCGTCACGGCCGCGGGTGATGCAGTGGCGGCGCTCATCGCCGCGGGGCTTATCCCTGCCGGGCTGGAGATGATCGACCAAGCAGGGATCCGGTTGGTGGAGCCCTTTGCGCATGCCGGCTATGACATGAACGCAGCAGCAGTGTTGCTCTGTGAAGCCGATGGTACAGCGACGGAAGTGGCTGAAGACATAGAGCGGATGAGCGTTGTGCTGCGTGCTGCGGGTGCCACGCGAGTACAAGTTTCCAGCAGCGAGCAGGAGCGCTTGCGCTTCTGGGCGGGCCGCAAGAATGCTTTCCCGGCAGCGGGGCGCGCGGCGCCGGCGTACTACTGCATGGACGGCACCATTCCGCGCAAACATCTCGGCGCCATGCTTACCGCCATTCAGGGGATGGAGCAAGAGTTTGGTCTGTCTTGTCCTAACGTCTTTCACGCTGGCGATGGCAACCTTCATCCCCTCATCCTGTTCGACGATGGGGACCCGGATTCCGTGCAACGCGCGGAAGCTTTCGGTGCCGCCATTCTTGAAGCCAGCGTGCGCTTCGGCGGTACCATCACGGGTGAACATGGCGTGGGTCTGGAGAAACTCGATGCCATGTGCGCGCAGTTTGGGATGGCGGAACTCGGGGTCTTCCACGCCGTGAAGCACGCCTTTGATCCCACCGGTCTGCTGAACCCCGGCAAAGCTGTGCCCCAACTGCACCGGTGCGCTGAACTCGGCGGCATGCGCGTGCGTGCCGGGCAGTTGCCCTTCGCCGACTTGCCGCGGTTTTGACCATGGCGGGTTTTCATCTCCAAGCCTACGAATCTGCTTTGGCAGAACGCTTGATTGCCGCTACGGCGAACCACGAGCCCTTGTGCCTGCGCGGCGGCGGCACCAAAGATTTTTACGGCAACGCGCCGCGCGGCACGGTGCTGGACTTGCCGGCGTTGACCAACGCTACGCCCGCGGAACTGTTGGCGGCAGTCGAATACGAGCCGAGCGAACTGGTGGTGACGGCGCCGGCAGTGCTGCCGTTGGCGGTGCTTGAGGCTTTACTCGCAGCGCAGGGACAGATGCTGGCTTTTGAACCACCGCGCTTCGCTGTGGGTGGCACGGTCGGTGGCTGCGTGGCGGCAGGCCTAGCGGGCCCGCGGCGCCGGAGTGCTGGGCCCATGCACGGTGGGTTGCGCGACTTCGTCCTTGGCGCGAGGTTGGTCGATGGTCGCGGACGCGCCTTGGCCTTTGGCGGTCGCGTCATGAAGAATGTCGCGGGTTACGACCTTTCGCGGGTGTTGGCCGGTTCATTGGGTGTGCTCGGGGCCATCACCGAAGTGTCGCTCAAAGTGTTGCCGGTGCCCTTCGAGGAAACCACCCTCGTGCAGGAATGTACCGAGGAGGAGGGCCTGGCATTGGTAAACGGTTGGGCCGGGCAGCCCTTGCCTGTCTCTGCCACGGCCTGGGAGCATGGCAAGCTCAGGTTGCGTCTCTCCGGGGCGATTGCGGCAGTTAGTGCCGCGGTTGCGCGCCTTGGCGGGGAGCGGCTACCTGACGCCGTGGCAGCCCCTTGGTGGGACGCGCTTCGCGACCAGCAACTGCCGTACTTCAGTTCCAACGCCCCGTTATGGCGGCTGGCCCTGCCGCCAGCAGCGCCGCCGGTTGGCTTGGACGGGCCGCAGTTGATTGAATGGAGCGGCGCGCAGCGCTGGCTGAAGAGTTTGCTGCCGGCTTCCGTGGTACGTGAGCACGTGACTACTTTGGGCGGTCATGCCACGGCTTTCCGCGTACACGACCGGTCCGACGCCTCTACGCCGGACGCCTTCACGCCGTTGGCGCCCGCGTTGTTGGCTATTCACCGCCGGCTCAAAGCCGAGTTCGACCCGGCGGGGGTTCTCAACCCCGGCCGTTTGTATCCGGAGCTTTAGGCCCATGCATTTAAACCTGTCGCCCGAGTTGCAGGGAAATGCCGCCGCCGAGGAGGCCGCGCGCATCGTCGGCAAATGTGTCCACTGCGGGTTCTGCAATGCCAGTTGCCCCACCTACCGCTTGTTGGGCGACGAACTGGATGGCCCGCGCGGCCGTATCTACCTCATGAAGGGCTTGCTGGAGGGCGTGCCGGCCACAGCGAAGACCCAACTGCATCTGGACCGCTGCCTGACTTGCCGTGCCTGTGAGTCCGCTTGCCCTTCCGGGGTGGATTACGGGCGCTTGCTCGATACCGGGCGGGCGCTCTCCAGCGTGCGGTCGCCACGGAGTTGGAGCGGCCGTTTGGTGCGTGCTCTGCTCCGGGGAACACTCACGCGGCCGTGGCTGTTCGGTGCCTTGTTGCGCATAGGGCAGACGCTGCGCCCGGCGCTGCACCCACAGCTGCGCGAGAAGGTTCCGGTGCGAACGTTAGGCCCGGTCGGCCCGGTCGGCTTCAAGGCGTCGCCGATATCTCAGGCCGTTATCCCGGCGCCCCCCAGTCCCGCGCAAAGGCGGGTATTGCTGCTGTCCGGTTGCGTACAGCCGGCGCTGTCGCCGGGTATCCACCACGCCACGGTGCGGGTGCTGGCTGCCTTGGGAATAGAGGCCGTTACTCCCCCGACGGCGGGTTGCTGTGGCGCCATACGCCAGCACCTCGACGACCCCGTCGGCGCCCTCGATGAAGCCCGCCGCAACATTGACGCCTGGTGGCCGTGGATCGAGCCTTCATCTGTCGACTCTGATGCTAATGCGAGCGGTGCCCAGCACGCGTTGGCTGCTTCGGGCGCGCCCGTGGAAGCCATCATCAGCAACGCCTCGGGCTGTGGTGTGCAACTGCGCGAGTACGGGCACTTGCTACGGCAGGACCCGGTTTACGCTGCACGCGCGGCGCGCGTTGCCGCATTGGCTCGTGACGTTGCACAGGTTATTGCGCCCGCAGCCGAAGCTTTGGTGAAGCGGTTGCGGCCCGGCCCTGCGCGACTCGCGTTTCAGTCGCCCTGCACCCTGCAACACGGGCAAGGAATACGCGGCTTGGTGGAAGGTTTGCTCACTCGCTTGGGGGCGGAACTGCTGCCTTGCGCGGACAGTCATCTGTGCTGCGGTTCGGCTGGAACGTATGCGTTGTTACAGCCGGAGCTTTCCGGGGAATTGCGCGCCCGGAAGTTGGCTGCCCTGCAGCGCGGCGCCCCTCAGGCCATCGTCTCGGCCAACATAGGCTGTATAACCCATTTGGGGTATTCTGCCGAGGTGCCTGTACAGCATTGGATTGAGTGGATTGACGCCCGGCTGATGCCATGAATTGCTGTTTTGCGTCCTAAATTGCTGTTCTGGCTTTATTTTTTCGCACTTGACGTTTTTTTCATTCACCCGGCGGCAGCGAACGGCTAGATTTGGAAGTGAGTTCGCGGTTCGCGTTGGTTCGAGTGAGAGGTGGCGTTTAAATGTTGATTCTGACCCGACGCATGGGCGAAACACTGATGATTGGTGAGGATGTCACCGTCACGGTGTTGGGCGTCAAGGGGAACCAAGTGCGGCTCGGCGTGAATGCCCCGCGCAACGTGGCCGTTCATCGCGAGGAAATTTTCGCGCGCATCAAGAACGAGGGTGAAGACGCCCCCGAAGCCTTGGATGGCCCGGAAGACGAGGCCTGAACCCCGGTTTTCCTTGTCCGGCGGCTTAGTCCGTCTTATCATTGTACTTCGGCCCGGGTGGTTCCCATCTGGGCCGTTGGTTTGTAGGCCCCTTACAAGGCCTGCTGCCGCGGAGAGTTGGCCGAGTGGTCGAAGGCGCGCCCCTGCTAAGGGCGTATGGGCCAAAAGCCCATCGAGGGTTCGAATCCCTCACTCTCCGCCACTTACAAATAAAGCCCAGTCCCCTCGCGAGAGGGGGCTGGGCTTTGTCGTTTGTGGCGCTTGGCTGAGGGGTTCGAACCCTCGATCATGAAAGAGCGGGTTCGACGGCGCCGCGCCGCCAGGCGACGGGCAGGACATCGCAGCAAGGCGGCGATGGTCCCGAGCGCAGCCAGGGACGCGGCCTTCAGGCCCCGCAATCCCTCACTCTCCGTTATCCGCTCTTTATATAAATCAGGAGGTTAGGGTGTCTCTCCCTAACTACATACCCAAAATGTACCAAACGTCGGCTGCCTGCAATTCGGCAGCAACTGCCTCGCCTGGGTGACATCACGATTTGCGCGCGTGAGACTCCAGTCGCGTCGCCGGACCTCCGTATCTTGGCGCTGACGCGGTCCAAAGCTTCGACAGCGGTCCTCCCCACCCGGGGGCACGGTCGTCGCCTAGCGGACCGTTCCGGCGTCCTCAAGGCTCGTTCCGGACCGTAAGTTCGGCAGAAATAGCGTGAACAATCCAGCAAGAATTAATGAAGGCACCACGGTGATCGTGAAGGCAAACTCCCAGCCCCGCGTCCCGACGAGTTCTGCTACGAGGAGTGGGTAGATCGCGAATCCAACATTGATGCCGAGGCCCGCCACCACTGCGACCGCGGTCGCTCTGATCCGTGTTGGAAAGATCTCTGCGATGAACGTTGTCAGAACCGCCGCGGTGCCATAGAAAAAGACGGCAGTCAGCCCGAACCAGATCATGTTGCCGTAGTAGCCTTGGTCAATCCAGATCACCCCGAGCACT
>CAIOHZ010000053.1 GCA_903858165.1 uncultured Pseudomonadota bacterium | reverse complement strand
GAGGTCGACCCGAACCCGCAATCGAGGGCGATGGCGCGGACCGCCTTGGCCGTTTCGCGCAGCAGGTGCCGGGCGTGGGCCAGGCGCAGTTCAAGATAGAACGTCGCCGGAGCACTGCCGAGGTACTTGCGGAACAGTCGCTCTACTTGGCGCGTCGACAGGTCGGCGGCGGCCGCGATTTCTGCCAGTTCCAGCGGTTCGGCCAAAGTGGCTTCCATGCGTTCCACGATGGCTGACAACTTCGGGTGTTGCAGCCCGTACCGGCGGTCCGGTGTCATGCGTTGTCGGTCGCCGTGCTCGCGTATGCGGGGGTGGATAAATTGCTCAGCCACGGCCACGGCCATATCCCCACCATGGTGCTCGCGAATGAAGTGGAGCATGAGGTCCAACGCTGCCGTGCCGCCTGAGCAGGTGAATACCCCTTCATCGGCGACGAAGAGATCGGGTACGAGGCGCGCACGCGGATAGCGGGCCGCGAACAGTTCGGCGAACTCCCAGTGCACCGTGCAGCGCTTGCCATCGAGTAGGCCGGCTTCGGCCAACAGAAAGGCGCCACCGCTGACGCCGCCTACTTGGCAGCCATGACCTGCCAGATGTCGCAGCCAGCCGCGTAACGAGGCGTTGGCCGAGGCATCGAGCGGCTCCAAGCCTACGCAAGCCACCAGCAGGTCCGGTTGCTCGAGCGTGTCGCGGCTGTTGTTTACGGCGATGGCGATGCCATTGCTTGCCGTCACGGCTTGACCATCATTCGAGACCAAGCGCCAATCGTAGAGTTGTCTTCCGGCCAGCCGGTTCGCGGCGCGTAGGGGCTCCAGCGCTGCCGAAAAAGCCATCATCGAGAACTGCGGCAGCAGCAAGAAAGCCAGCCGGATGGGCCGGTCCGGTTTCATGCGGAAGCGTCACCCGCCAGCCCGAGGCCACGCGTTTCCGGAGCCAGCAGGTAGCAGGTGATGCCGCCTAACGCGAGCACCGCGACGCAAGCGCCCAAGGCCACGTGAATGCCGAAGCTGCCGACCAGGATGGGCAGCAGGAAGGTGCTGACCGCCGAACCGACGCGACTCGAAGCGATGGCCAGCCCGAGACCGGAAGCGCGCAGTGAAGTCGGGAACAGTTCCGGCAGATAGACGTAGACGAGATTCGACGACGCCGAAAGCACGCTGGCGAATACCGCGAACAAAGCCACCGAGACAAAGGTGGGTGGATGGTCGAGTACCACCAGCGCCAGCATGGCACCACCCGACAGTAAGTAGGTGCCATTCAGGAAGGTGCGCCGGGGCATGCGGTCGATGGTGAGCAAGCCACCGATGGCGCCGAGCACAATAGCCAAGTTGTAGACGAGCCCGGCCGCCGCGGCACCCTCGACCTTGAGGTCTTGCAGGACTTGGTTGACGAACGTGCCGATAGCGAAGTACGGAATGACACTGGTGGTGAAGTAGGTACAGGCTACTAGCGTGCGCCGGCCCCAAGGCGCGGACATGAGCTCCGCGAGATGCCGGCGGTCACGCGGCGGCTTGACGAGCGGCGGTGGCGGTTGCACATCCTCGCCGATGTGCCGGCGGACGATTTCGCGGGCCTCCTGGTTCCGTCCTTGGGCCGCTAGCCACATCGGCGATTCGGGTAGAGTCACCCGCAACGGGAAGATGAACAGGCAGGGAATGGCGCTGGCCAGCAGCATGAAGCGCCAGAGATCGCTGCCGGCGAAGGAGTCGACGTGGCTGATGGCATAGCCTGCCGCATAGGCGGCTGCATAGCCGCTGGCCCAAGCCACGGCGAGCGAACTCATGATGCCCGCGCGGTGGCGTCCGGGGATGAACTCCGTCAACAGCGCTTTGCTGACGACGTAGTCCGTACCGAGCAGGACGCCGATCAGTAGCCTCGCCACCAGGAGTTGTGTCGGCGACTGCACGAAGAACTGTGCCATCGAGACCAAGCCGAGCAGAAGCATGTTCCAAGCGAACAGGGGACGGCGCCCATGCCGGTCCGCCACTGGACCGGTCAGGAGAGCGCCGAGGAACAAGCCGAGCAGCGAGGCGCCGCCGAGCAGCCCTACCCAAAGAGGGGTCAGGCCTAGGGCCGGCGTGGCCGCGCCGAGGGCCATACCGACGATGCCGAGTTCGGCACCGTCGCAGAAGACGCCGCCGAAACTGGCGACCGTCACGCGGATATGGAAGGGCCGGAAGGGCGCTTCCTCGTAGGGAAAAGAAGCTCGTTCGTTCATGCCATCCCCCGCAGGCCGGAAAGACCCGTCGGGGGATGATGGCACGTCAGGCCACCCCTAAAATAGTCTTACGGCGACATTTAGTTGCTGTCCTGCGACTTGCCTCAGAACCGATAGCCTGCACCGAAGGCCATCAGCACCGGGTCCACGTTGACGTGTGAGACGCGCGTGGCGCCGAGTTTGACGTCTGAGCCAATCTTCACGTACTTGAGGTCCACGGACGCCGACCAGTGGTCGTCGAGCTGGTAGTCCGCACCGACCTGCCACGCTAAGCCGAAGCTGCTCTGGTCCAGACGCAGGCTGCCTACCGTGGGGACGGCCAGTCGAGCATCCCAGATACGCGTGTAGTTCAGGCCTACACCTACGTAGGGCGACAGGGTGGCACTGCCCAGTGGGCGGTACTTCACGGTGAGCGTTGGCGGCAGATGCCGGAAGGTGCCGATATTCACCGGGCCACCGAGCGCGCTTTCGCGCACGGTCACGGTGTGTTTCTGCGGTACGGTCAGGAGCAGTTCGGCGGACACCTTGTCGTTGAACGCATATTCGATGTCGATGTCCGGCGCCCACTTCTTGGAGGCGCTGATGCTGTCAGCGGGGACTGCCAGCGAGGGGATGGCATCCGACTTATCGGCCGGGTGGATGTGCAAGACGCGAACGCGCACGGTCCAAGGAGAGGTTCCGTCACCGGCCACCGCGGGTTGCATGGCCAGAGTGAGCAGCGCGCCCAATAGGGGGAGCAGCGCGGCCGGTGCCAGTCGAATTTTCAGGGAACGCTTTACGGCGCTGGAAAGGGTCATGGGGGGTCATCCTGTCTGCTTCACCCGCCAGTTCGCGGGCAGTTCCATGGTGTGCCGTACACCACCACGCGAATATCCGCAGCTTCCCCCGGTATGTTTCGCTTGGCGCGATGCGGGTTGGCGTTCACCGCAGGAAGCCGCAGAATTGCGAGCGCCCCTGGTCCGTGGAAATTCCTGATGCCTGTTGTTGCCGATTTCGTCGTGATCGCGTCCTGGGTGGTCCCCATCGAGCCTGCCGGCGCCTTGGCAGACCACGCGGTGGTGGTGCGCGGCGGGCGCATTCAGGCGCTGTTGCCGGCCGCCGAGGCACGGCGCCAGTACGCCGGGCTACGTGTAGTGGAACTTCCCGGGCAGGTGTTGCTGCCAGGCCTGGTGAACCTGCACACGCATGCGGCTATGGCCTTGCTGCGTGGCTATGCGGACGACTTGCCGCTCATGGAATGGCTGAAGGGCCATATCTGGCCGGCGGAAGCGCGGCACTTGTCGGCGGCATTCGTGCTGGATGGCACGCGGCTCGCCTGCGCCGAGATGCTGCTCGGGGGCATCACTACCTTCAACGACATGTACTTCTTCCCGGAAGCGGTTTGTCAGGCAGCGGTGGAAGCCGGAATGCGCGCGGTGGCGGGCATTGTGGCGGTGGACTTTCCCACGCCCTATGCCCCGGACGCCGCCACGGCACTGAGCCGCGGCTTGGCCACGCGCGCCGCATTTGCGGGCGAGCCGCTGGCGCACTTTGCGCTGGCGCCGCATGCGCCCTATACGGTGAGCGATGCCTTGTTCACGCAAGCAGTCGCGGTAGCGGAGCGCGAAGGGCTTCCGGTGCACTGTCATGTTCACGAGACGCTCGAGGAAGTGAGTACCGCCGTCTCCGCTACGGGTGAGCGGCCACTGGCTCGCCTCGAGCGGCTGGGCGTCTTGGGTCCGAACTTCATTGCCGTCCATGCTGTCCATCTCGACGCGGCGGATACCGAACTGCTGGCGCGGCGCGGGGTGCACGTCGCGCACTGCCCCACCTCGAATTTGAAACTGGCGTCGGGCTTCGCACCAGTCGGCGCGCTCTCGCGTGCGGGCATTAACGTTGGCCTAGGTACCGATGGCGCGGCCAGCAACAACCGTCTCGATTTGTTCGCCGAACTGCGCTTGGCGGCTTTGCTGGCCAAGGCAGTCGCCGGTGACGCCGCGGTTTGGCCGGCGCAAGCGACGTTGCGCGCTGCGACCTTGGGGGGCGCTGAAGCGCTGGGGCTGGGCGCGGAGACGGGCTCACTGACGCCGGGCAAGAGCGCGGATTTCATCGCCGTAGACTTCAATAGCCCGACGCTGCAACCGGTGTTCGACCCGGTGTCGCATCTGGTGTACGTGGCAGGGCGTGAGCAAGTCCGCCACGTCTGGGTGCGCGGCGAGCAGCGGGTTCGTGAGGGTGAGTTGGTGGCGGGTATGGCGGGTGGGCCGCTGGCTCCCGCTGCTCTGCACGAAACCGCTATGGCTTGGGCTGCCCGCTTGCGCGGCTGAATTCTCGATGACCGCGGCGGCGCGCTTCGGTAACCTTGCCCCATCATGTCGCTGACTCCGCACCCGCTACCGCCTGGGTTGGCCGGCCTGACTGGCCTGACCGCCGGTCTGCCGGTGGCCGCCCTGCAGCAACTCCTCAGCACCGAGCGTGAGCGTTTTTGCGAACTGCATCCGCGCAGTCTAGCGTTGGCGAAACAAGCCCGTGACCACTGGCTGGGCGGCGTGCCGCTGCACTGGATGCAGGACTGGGGCACACCCGAACCCTTGCACATGGCGAGTGCTGCCGGCGCCACCCTCACCGACGTGGACGGGCATACCTATGCTGACTTCTGCCTCGGCGACACCGGCGCCATGTTCGGTCATTCGCCGCCCTCTATCGTGGCTGCCTTGCAGGGCCAATTGGCCCAAGGGCTGACTACCATGCTGCCCAGTGCAGCCGCCCCGGAAGTAGGCGCGCTGCTTGCTGCCCGCTTCGGCTTGCCGTGGTGGCAGGTCACCATGACGGCCAGCGACGCCAACCGTTGCGTACTTCGTTGGGCCCGTGCCATCACCGGGCGCAAACGCGTGCTGGTGTTCGACCACTGCTACCACGGGCAGGTCGAGGACGCGATGGTGCGTCTCGAAGCCAACGGTCAAGTGGCCAATCGTCCCGGGCTCGTGGGCCAGGCAGCGGACCTAGCCTTGCATAGTGCCTGCGTCGCCTTCAACGACTTCGCCGCGCTGGAAGCGGCCTTGGCCACTGGCGAATACGCCTGCGTATTGGCCGAGCCGGTGATGACCAACTGCGGCATGGTGTTGCCAGTGCCGGGCTTCCACGAAGCCTTGCGTGAACTGACGCGCCGGCACGGTACGCTGCTCGCCATCGACGAGACGCATACGCTGAGCAGTGCTCTGGGCGGGTACACGTGCAGCCACGGTTTGGAGCCGGATTTCTTCATTGCAGGCAAAGCGGTGGCCGGTGGATTTCCCTGCGCGGTGTATGGCTTCACCGACGCGGTGCGGCAGGGCATCGAGGGCGTTCAGGCCACCAAGGCGCCTGGCCACTCCGGCATGGGCACCACGCTTTCGGCGAACCCACTGGCATTGGCGGCGCTGCGCGCGAACCTGGCCGAAGTGATGACGGCTGACGCTTACGCTTACATGGAACGTCTCGCGCGGCGCCTTGAAGCCGGCTTCGTGGCCCTGCTTGCCGACTGCGACTTGCCTTGGCACGTCTCCCGCGTGGGCATGCGGCTGGAAGTGGGCTTTGCACCGCAGGCACCGCGCAATGGTGCTGAGAGCGAAGCGGCGCACTCGACGCTGCTGGGCGATACGCTGCGCCTGTATTTGTTGAACCGTGGTGTACTGGTCACGCCATTTCATTTGATGATGCTGACGTCGCCCGTGACCACGGAAGCGGCGGTGGACCGCTTGCTGGCGCTGTGGCGTGAAGCGGTTATGGCGCTGGCGGTGCCAAGGAAGTTCGTCCATGAATGCAACGCCAGAAGCTGACCATGCCGCGCGCGTGGCTGAAGTACGCCGCTTTCTTGCCGCGCATCCGGCGGTCGAAGCGGTGCAGTTGGTCATTACGGACGTGAACGGTGTGGGCCGCGGCAAGACGCTCGCGCGCGAAGAACTGGAGCCGTTGTTTGCGCGCGGACGCAATGTGGCGGGCTCCATTCTCGGTCTCGATATCACCGGCGAAGACGTGGAAGAAAGTGGTCTGGTGTGGAGCGTTGGCGACGCGGACAAAATGGTGTGGCCGGTGCCCGGTTCGCTGTGCTTGGCTCCTTGGCTGCAACGCCCGACGGCACAGGTGTTGGTGACCCAACACGACATGGCAAGCATCGCTGGTGGGCCGGGTTTGCCGGGCACCGCCGACCCGCGTCATGTGCTGGCGCGTGCGGTTGCGCGGCTGGAGGCCTTGGGCTACACCCCCGTGGTGGCCGCAGAGCTGGAGTTCTATCTGCTCGAACGTGAAGGGCATGGCGTGAAGCCCGCACGGGCCGTGCTGGGCGAACAGCCGGCCACGCGTATCGACGCTTACGGTCTTGGCAAGCTCGAGGGCATGGCCCCACTGTTCGACGATCTCTATGCCGGTGCGCGGGCCATGGGCCTGCCAGTGCAGACGCTTATGAGCGAATATGCGCCTGGGCAGTTCGAGATAACGCTGCAGCACCGCCCCGATGCCATGCGCGCGGCGGATGAAGCGGTGCTATTCAAGCGCTTGGTGAAGGGCACGGCCTTGCGTCATGGGCGCGTGGGTTCCTTCATGGCCAAGCCGTTCGCTGCGGCCGCCGGTTGTGGTTTCCACATTCACGTGAGCCTGCAGGACGCCGAGGGCCGCAACGTCTTCGCTGCGGAAGACCCGGCTGGCACGCCACTGTTGCGGCAGGCCATTGGGGGATTGCAGGCGACCATGGTGGAAAGCACGGCGGTGTTCGCACCCAATGCCAATTCGTTTCGCCGCTTCCGCCAGAATAGTTACGCGCCCATAGCGCCGTCTTGGGGTATCAACAACCGGTCGGTTAGCTTGCGCGTTCCGCCGGGCCCGCCGGCTAGCAGGCACGTGGAGCATCGCCCCTGCGGTGCCGATGCGAATCCGTATCTCGCCATTGCTGTGGTGCTCGAGGGCATGCGCTATGGCTTGGTGAACGCCTTGGACCCTGGCCCGCCGGTCACCGGCAATGGCTACGAGAAGCCACTGGCCAGCAAACTACCGACGCACTGGCCGCTGGCGCTGGAAGCGGCGGCAGCGTCCGGTTTTCTGCGCGAAGCCCTTTCGCTCCCATTTCTCGACCTATTTCTGGCCGTGAAACGCCAGGAATGCGAGAAATTCAACGCCCGCATCACTGAGGTGGATTTCGAGTGGTATCTGGAAAACGCTTGAGCCCCATTGCCCGCGACGAGGCCCGCAAAGCCAACTTGCGTCGCGCCTATTTCGATTGTCGCTACGGACAGTTGCATGTCCGCACCGCTTTCCCCGGGGGAGGCGGCTTTGACGAACGAACGACGTTGGTGATCTTGCACGACGCTGGTGGCAGCAGCCGCGACTTGCTGGCGTGGGTGCGTGAACTGGGCGAAGACCGTTCGGTCTACGCCCCCGATTTCCCGGGTCACGGCGAGTCGGATGGCACCACGGCCGTGGCCGGGGAGGCGCTGCCGGTGCTGGGTGTAGCCAACGCTGCTGGCATTGAAGAGGGGCTCGATTCCGCGGCGGCGGCGGTGTTCGACTTCTGCATGGATTTGCGTCTGCGCAGCATTCACCTGCTGGCGGTTGGCGCCGGGATCGAGGTGGCGCGGCGGGTGGCCGCGGCTCGTGAAGGGCTAGTGGCGCGCTTGGTGGAAGCGCAGTCGGGTGAATCGACGGCAGACGTGCGCGCGCGTCTCGACGGGCCGGGCTGAACTACTTCGCACCCGTTGGGGTGGAGGCGGCTGCCCCTGCAGCCTCAGTTGGCCCCAGGGAAGTGCGTAGCACCATCACCACCATGAGGCCCAGCAAGGGCAGCATGAGCAGGTTCAGGTATTCCCAGCCGGTGGCGAATAGCACCATCGCCGCGAATAGCGATGAGGCCCCTTGCGCGCCGAAGGTGGCGAATTCGTTCAGCGCTTGAACCCGGAACCGTTCGGCAGGCTGGTAGCTGCTGGTGAGCAAGGTTGTGCTGGCCACGAACAGCCAGTTCCAGCCAACGCCAAGCAACACCAGCGCCCACCAGTAGTGCAGCACCGTGTGGTGCCCGCTCCCGGCAATGCCGATACAGGCGGCCATGAGGGCGCAACCGGCCAACATCATGCGGCGTAACCCCAGCCAACGCAGTACATGCGCACTGAACAGCGCCGGTACGTACATGCCCAGCAGGTGCGCCTGAATGACGGCGGTGGTTTCCAAAAAACTGTACCCATCCACGCTGTTCATGCTCACTGGTGTGGCGGTCATGATGAAGCTCATGGTCACCCAAGCGACCATGGAGCCCAGCACCGCCAGGCGCAGTGTGGGTTGCGCCCACAGTTCCCGCACGGAGCGCACCGGGGCGTCCGTCGCCGCGCTGCAGGTGGGTTCGCGGTGTGGCAAGGCCAATAGCACCGCGGCGGCTAACAGAAACAGCCCTGCCAGCGCCAGAAAAGACCCGGCATGAACGTGCCCGGGCCACCAATTCTCGGAAACCAGCGCGGCTTCCCGGCTCAAGAACGCGGCGGCCAGCGTCCCCAGCATGATGATGGACACTGCCCGGCCGGCATCGTCCGGGGGAACCCATTCGGTGGCGGCGAAGCGGTATTGCTGCACGAAGGCGTTATGCATCCCCACGCCCATGCAGCCCAGGCATAGCAGCGGAAAGCTTTCGCGGGCGACGCCGAGTGCCGCGAGGCAGGCGGCAACCGCCGCAAACAGCGCGGCCGCGACCAACACGGGGCGGCGGCCCCAGCGCTGCATGGCCAGTGCCGCCGGGATGGTCATGCCGGCCATGCCAACGATGGCCAGCGCAGGTGCCAGCGTGGCCAGCGCGGGGCTAGGGGCCAGCTTCACGCCAAGAATTCCACCAAGCAGCACGACCATGATGCTGCCGCAGGCGGCGAGGGCTTGGGCGAGGGTAAGCAGGTAGAGCGGGTTCATGCCCGCACTTTGCCTTAAACTGCCCCGGTCATGCTGCAAGATACTTTCGAAAGAATCCTCAAGGCCCGCGTCTACGACGTGGCGATCGAGTCGCCCCTCGAGGTCGCCCCGCGCCTTTCGGCCCGGCTCGGCAACCAGGTGCTGTTCAAGCGCGAGGACCTGCAACCGGTTTTCTCGTTCAAGATTCGCGGCGCCTACAACAAGATTGCCCAGCTCACCGACCTTGAGGCGGCGCGTGGCGTCATCTGTGCTTCCGCTGGCAACCACGCGCAGGGCGTAGCGCTGGCTGCGTCGCGTCGCGGTATTCGGGCGGTCATCTGCATGCCTTGGACCACGCCCGCCATCAAGGTGGAGGCGGTGCAGGCACGTGGCGGTGAAGTAGTGCTGCATGGCGATGACTACGACAGCGCCTGCGCCCATGCCCTGCAACTAGCAGCGGAGCAGGGCCTCACGTTTGTTCACCCGTTCGACGACCCTGAAGTCATCGCCGGGCAGGGCACCATCGCCATGGAGTTGCTGCGACAGCACGGGCCGGACATCCACGCGGTGTTCGTGCCCATTGGCGGCGGTGGGCTCATTGCCGGGATCGGTGCCTATCTGCGCCGGCTGTATCCGCACATCCGCATCATCGGCGTTGAGCCCGTTGACGCAGCGAGCATGAAGGTGTCTTTGGAGGCTGGGTATCGTGTGACCTTGCCGCGCGTTGGACTGTTTCACGACGGTGTCGCCGTGCGTACCGTGGGTGAACATACCTTCCGTATTGCACAGCAGGTGGTGGACGAGGTCATGCTCGTCACCACGGACGAAACTTGCGCGGCTATTCAGGATATCTACGAGGACACGCGTGCCATCGTGGAGCCCGCCGGTGCACTCGCCGTGGCTGCTATCAAGCAATATGTCGCGCGGGAGGGCATCAAGGGCGAGACCCTCATCGCGCTGAACTGTGGCGCGAATATGAACTTCGACCGCTTGCGGCATGTGACCGAACGCGCCGACCTCGGCGCGCATCGTGAAGCCCTGTTCGCCGTGGAAATTCCCGAACAGCCCGGCAGCTTCCTGCGCTTTTGCCAAGTCATCGGTGACCGTAGCGTCACCGAGTTCAACTACCGCTACTCGCGTGGCGATATGGCCTGCATCTTCGTTGGCATTGCGGTGCCCGACGGTCCTGAAGGCAAGGTGCGTTTGCAGGCGAAAATCGAGGCGGCGGGCTTCCCAGTCACCGACATGAGCGACAACGAGCTGGCCAAGCTCCATGTGCGTTATATGGTGGGTGGCCATGCTGCCGAGCTGAAGGACGAGCGCTTGTTCCGCTTCGAGTTCCCGGAGCGTCCGGGTGCCTTGCTGCGTTTCCTGCAGGCGGTGGGTAGCGACTGGAATATTAGTTTGTTCCACTACCGCAACCATGGCTCCAGTAATGGGCGCGTGTTGGCCGGCATTCAGGTGCCGCCGGCTTCTGCTGCCAGTTTCGATGCGCATATGCAGGAACTGGGCTACCAGTACACCGAGGAGAGCGGGAACCCGGCAGTCCGGTTGTTCCTGGCGTGACCACGGCGTGCGGTTTGTCGGCGGTTTATCAACCGCGTTGCCTTCCCCGATTGGCACACTTGCCGCTGCGCAGTGGTCCGTTGGCGGTGCGGTGGTGGAACGAGTTGGCGCCTTCGACTAACGCGGCGGGTGTTGCCGATGCCGCGCCGACCTTACCTTTGACGGTATTCCTGCATGGCTTTCTGGACACCGGAGAGACGTGGCAGTTTCTGGTCGACGAATGGCCGCAGGCGCGGCCCTTCCTCGCACTGGACTGGCGCGGCTTCGGCGCCTCACCGGATACTGGCGAGCCTTACTGGTTTCCGCAGTACTACGCGGACCTCGACGATCTGCTCGACCGCGTCTCGCCCGATGCGCCTGTCAATCTGATCGGCCACAGCATGGGCGGCAACATCGCCTTGGCCTATGCGGGGCTGCGCCCGGAGCGCGTGGCCGCGGTGGTCAGCCTGGACGGACATGGACTGCCGCGCACCACTGCGGGCGATGCTGTAGATGTTTACCGGCGCTGGCTTGCCCAACTGCGTGGCGCCGCGCCCACGTTCGGTTGTTATTCATCGCTCGAGGCGTTTACCCAAGTACTCGCGAAACGCCACTCGCGGCTGCGTCCCGATCGCTTGGCGTTCATCGCAAAAGCCTGGACCCGTCCCGTGGAAGGCGGCTACACATTGGCGATGGACCCCTTCCATAAGCTCGCGAACCCCGTGAATTACCGCCGTGACGAGATGGAAGCTTGTTGGGCGGCCATCACGGCGCCCATGCTGGTACTGCTTGCCGAACAGGGTGAGTTCCGGGTCGGCCTCGGTGCGGATGGCACGCTGGAGGCTTTGCGTCGCGCCTATGCGCGCGGGCAAGTATTGGAGTTCCCCGGCGTTACCCATTCACTGCACCATCAGCGGCCGGCAGCCGTGGCAGCATGGCTGGCAGCGTTCTTGGCGGGGCAGCCCCTGCCGGACATTACGGGTTTGGAGTGAAGGGAGCCCCTTGATGCAAACCACCACATCACCACCACTCGCTTGGCTGGGCTACGGCGGGCTTTTGCCCTTCGCGGCTGGCGCTTTGGCGGTGGTGACGCAGCAGGGCGACTGGGCCCTGCCCGCGCTCATCGCTTATGGTGCCTGTATCCTGAGTTTTCTCGGGGCCGTACACTGGGGTTGGGTTCTCGGGCCAGGTGGTGTTGCCGCTAAGCCCGGCTTACCCGTAGCCCGCACGCTACTGCTCGGCGTGGTGCCTTCGCTGGTGGCTTGGGTAGCGCTGCTGCTGCCCGCGGAGCAGGGACTCGGACTGCTCATCGTTGGCTTGGCCAGTTGGTACTTGTATGAACAGCGCGTACTCGGTGTGGCTGTAGTGGGCGCGGTGTATCTGGCGCTGCGCCAGCAACTCACCTTCGGGGCCGTCGCTTGCCTCGTCGTAGCACTGGTGACGCGATGAGCGCTATGCAGAAGTTGTTGGAGACTCTGCCGCAGGCGGGGCGCGTGGAATGGATTGGCTTGCGGCCGGCGCGCCGTACCAAGCCGCGGCCCGTCGAGGAAGCGGAAATCCGTGTCGGCGAAGGTCTGATCGGCGATCGCTTCAGCGGCGTCCCGGCTTCCAAACGCCAGATCACGCTCATCCAGGCGGAACATTTGGTGGCGGTGGGCGCCATGCTCGGCCGTGCGCCACTGGAGCCCGAACTGACGCGTCGCAATGTTGTGGTGGCTGGCATCAACCTGCTCGCGCTGCGGCGTTCGAAGTTCCGCTTGGGTACGGCGCTGCTGCAGGGCACGGGGCCCTGTGCGCCGTGTTCACGCATGGAAGAGCACTTTGGTCCCGGCGGCTACAACGCCATGCGCGGGCACGGCGGTATTACGGCTCGCGTGCTGGAGTCGGGCGTGGTGCGAGTGGGCGATACGGTGGTGCTGGTCGAGGCCGGTGCGCTGGCGCCCGGCGAAGAGGACTGATGCTGCAAAAGCATGGTGCTCTGCGCGAGGCCTTGCGCCACCGCGATTTCGCGTACTTCGTCGCGGGCAAAACCTTGCTCAGTTTCGCGGTGCAGGTGTTGCATGTGGCGGTGGGCTGGCAGGTCTATGCGCTGACGCGCGACCCCCTCGACCTTGGTCTTATCGGCTTGTCGCAGTTCCTGCCGTTTGTGGTGTTCGTGTTGCCGGCGGGCCAGTTGGCTGACCGCGTTGACCGCAAGACCATTGTGATGGCCTGCTATACCTTGCACTTGCTGGCATCGGGAGCCTTGCTGGCGCTGGTTTGGATGGGGCCCACCCGCGTTTGGCCCATCTTCCTGGTGATGATGGTGTTGGGTGTGGCTCGTGCTTTCATGTCGCCTGCCTTGCAGTCGCTGCTGCCCAACCTAGTGCCACGCAACTTCTTCTCGCAAGCGGTGGCGCTGAACAGTTCCACTTGGCAGTTGGCGGCTATTACGGGCCCCGCCCTGGGTGGCCTCTTGTATCTGGCCGGTGCCGAGGTGGCGTTTGGCGTTAGCACCGCGCTCATCGCTGCTGGCTTTTTGCTGGCATTGAAGATGAAGGCGCCGCCTATGCCGGAGCGCTCTCTGGACGCTCCCGTCGTCGATTCGCGTTGGCACGAAGTGTTGGCGGGGCTGAAGTTTGTTTGGCAGCGGCCCAAGGTATTGGGCGCCATGTCCTTGGATTTGTTTGCGGTGCTGTTCGGCGGCGCTACGGCGCTTTTACCGGCCGTGGCGAGTGACCTGCTCAACGTGGGTCCAGCAGGGCTGGGCCTGCTGCGCGCGGCGCCGGGTGTCGGTGCAACGGTCGTGGCATTGGTGTTGGCTTCTTATCCCCCGGTGCGCCATTGCGGCCGTTGGGTGTTTTTCAGTGTGGGCCTCTACGGACTGTCGACGGTCGCCTTCGGCTGGTCCACCCACTTCTTTTTCTCGCTCGGCGTGCTGGTCGTGATGGGGGGCGCCGATATGCTCAGCGTCTACGTGCGCCAGCTGCTGGTGCAACTGGAAACCCCGGACGCGCTGCGCGGGCGCGTGAGTGCCGTGAACTCCATGTTCATTGGTGCTTCGAACGAACTGGGTGAGTTCGAGTCCGGCGTCACGGCCTCGTGGTGGGGTGTGCGCCCGGCAATCTTGGTCGGCGGTTTCGCGACGCTCGCGGTAACGGCTGTGTTCACGCGGGTGTTTCCCGAACTGTTCCGGTTGGACCGTATGCCTACACGAGCTCACGACGCCTGAGGTGCTCGGTGGGCAACTGTCGCTCTGGTAGTAGCGGCAAGCACCCATTTCCTGCTTATACTCAGGCTACGCGTGGAAGCGTCGGCACCGCCGACGCCGCTGCAAAAAAGTGGTGCGGGCATGCAATTCGACAGCATTCTCCGTTGGGGCCGCGGCGCCGGACTGGCGCTGTTGGTCGTGGCCATGCCGGGTTGCATGACCGCCAAGATGGACGAGAACCGTCTTTTACCTACGGCCATCGCCAAGGGCGAAGGCCTAGTCATTCTCGCGAAGCCGGTGGCGGATGGGCTCGGCTCCGAAGACGAGTTTCTCGATTGTGTCGGCAAAGAATTGGCCAGCGGCGCCAACCCTATCCGCGTCGAGGACAACAACCGCTTCATCGATACGCTCTACCCGTGGTTCGAGCCCTCCACCGCACCGACGCGTCCCGACAACCTCGGCGCGTTGCTGGCTCACCAGCGCGTCGCGGACCGCATTGCGGCGCAGGGCATCCGCTACTTGGTCTGGGTGGGTGGCAGCACGCAGCAAATCGATAGTGGCGGCAGTATTGCTTGCGCCATCGGGCCCGGCGGGGGTGGTTGCCTTGGCTTTGGTTGGTGGGAAAAGCAGTCGGATTACCAAGCCACGGTGTGGGATCTGCAGAACCGCAAGTCCACGGGCTCCGTGTCGGCGAATGTGAACGGTACCTCCGCCCTGATTGGCGTGGTGTTGCCCATTCCGCTCATTGCGCGGGTCCAATCGGCTGCGTGTGACCGCTTGTCCAGCCAGTTGCGCAGTTTCCTTCAGGGAGACGGCACTCCGGCTCCCAGTGGCAGTGCCCCCTGACGGCGGAACTTTTGCCGTCAATTGCGGTAACTTCCCTAGTGGGCCTCTGGCTTCCGGCATGGCTTCCTGCTTGGTGGTCCCGGCTCTGTTCGCAACCTTTGTTTCAGCTGGACCTTAGCCATGACCAAGCCCTCTCTTGTTGCACGACATGGCGCGGCTGTTGCCGCGTTGGTTTCGCTGACGCTGACGGGTTGTCTCGAGCAGCAAAGCTCGTCCAGTTCCAGCAGCATGCCTTCCAGTTCGATGCCCAGTCCGAGTTCGTCCTCCGGCAGTTCGGGCAGTAGTGGCAGTAGTGGCAGCACCAGTTCTAGTTCGGGCAGCAGCGGCTCGTCGGGTTCGGCCGGCGGCAGCACGGGTGCGCAAGGCGGCGCCGGCAAGACCGGCAGCGGTACCGCCGGCGGCAGTAGTGGTGCCGGGCCGAACGCCAGCGCTTCGACTGCTGGAGGTGGCCTCGGTGATGCCGCCGTGGCTGGCGCGACCGCAGGCGCTGCGGGTACCAATGGCGCGGGCGAAGACGCCGACGGTGACGGCAAGCCCGATGGCCAGCAAGCCGGACAGGGCGCGGATACCACGCAGGGCTCGGCGAAGCCTGCGGGTGGAGCCGGACAAGGTGGTGCTGCCGCGGCAGGGCAAACCGCGGGCGCTGCCGGTGGCGGCGCTGTGGGTAGCGCGGGTGGCACTGGCGGCAAGCCAGGTGCACAAGCCGGTGGTCAGGCAGGCGGCCAAGCGGGTAGCCAGTCGGGTGCTCAGACCGGTTCTTCGTCTGGCGGCGGCGCTGGTAGTGGTCCGCAAGCGGGCGGCGCAGACCGGCGCGAAGCCATCTTGCGGCGTATCGATGAATCGCTGGGCGTTTTTGACGGCCGCATCCGGACGGAACAGCAGGTGCTGGCGGCGGACCGGTCCGCGCGTGCTGGAACGACGGGCGATGGCGCAGGTGCCGGGCCGGATGGTGCGGGCGACGGTGCGGGCGCTGCCGGTGAGTCCGGTGACGGCCAAGGCGGCGAAGGCGGCCAAGGCGGCCAAGGCGGCAAGGGCGGCCAAGGTGACAAGAACGGCGGCATGAAGTCCGACCCGGGTGGCGCGGCGGGACGCCCCGGTGCCGGTGGTCAAGGCGCCAAGGGTAATGCCGGCCAAGCCGGTGGCGAAGGTTCCACGGGCGGCGGCAAGGGCACAGGCGCCGGTGCGGGCGGTGGCGGTGGTACCGGTGGCGGTTCTGGCCCCAGCACCATCCCCGCGGACGTGCCCGATGGCAGTGACGATGACGTGGTCGCCAAGCAGATTCGCGAAGCGGCCATGACGGAAACCGACCCGGAGCTGCGCGAGAAGCTCTGGGAGGAATACCGCAAGTACAAGAAGGGCCAGTGAGTCATCGGGTCAGTAAGTAGCAAGACCCCTGAGCAGCAGCGCTATTGAGCCGCTGCAGCGGCCGGTAGAAAAGGATATGAGCCGAATGAATATCGATTCGCTGAACCAATACCGCCGTACGCGTGTGCCGTCAATGCTGCTGGCGCTTGCCTTCTGCACTGGCCTCGCGGGTTGCATGATGCAAGAGACTCTGCCCGTACCGAAGCTTGCCGCGACGCAGGCGGTCCAAGAGGTGCCAGAGGCACAGTTGCTGGACGTGGGCCTGCGGTTGTTCGATACGGGCTTGACCAAGGAAGAACTCGACAACCCGGAAGTGGCTGAGAAGAAAGGCGTATACCCCGATATCCGCAAGGCCGAGTCGCGTTATTTGCCGACGGTGCTGCGGGAAACGCTCGAGACCACCGGGCAGTGGGGCGCGGTACGCGTTATTCCGCCGGCCGTCATCATCATGGATGTCATGGTCGAGGGTCGCATCGTCGAGTCCACTGGGTTCCATCTCGCCTTTGATGCCAAGGTGACGGATTCGACCGGCCGGCTTTGGTTCAGCAAGCGTTACGAACAGGACGCGGACACCTCCAGTTACCGCGAGGATGCGCCGAAGGCCAGTAATGGCCGCGTGCGGGATCCGTTCCAGAACCTGTACGTGAAGCTGGCGGACGACTTGCTCGCCTACCGCCGACAACTGGATGTCACCGCGCTTACCAACGTGCAGCGGGTCACCGAACTGCGCTTCGCCCGCAGCATTGCGCCGAAGGCTTTCAGTGGCTATCTCGCACAGGAGGCGAAAACCGGCACTTGGGTCGTTACCCGTTTGCCGGCGGAAGACGACCCGCTCTTGCAGCGCGTGCGCACCATCGAGCAGCGCGATGATGCCGTCATCGACACGGTGAGCGATTACTACGATGGCTTCACCGAGCGCCTGCACGACCCTTACGGTAACTGGCGGCGCTATACCCATGACGAGATCGAGACGCGCGACAAGCTGAAGCGTCAGGCGAATGCTCGCAAGGTGTTGGGCGTCGCCACGGTGCTGGCAGGCATTCTGGTGCCTGACAACTGCGGCACTAGCTCCTGTGACCGTGCCGTGAGCGTTGCGCGGGCCGGTGCCATTTATGGCGGCGTGCAGGCGGTGATGAGCGGTATAGCGAAGGGCCAGGAAGCGAAGATGAATGACGCCACGCTCAAGGAGTTGTCCAACTCCTTCCAGAGCGAAGCTGCACCGCAAGTGGTCGAGGTGGAAGGCCGCGCATTGAAGCTGACCGGCACGGCCGAACAGCAATATGCGGAATGGCGCGCCTTGCTCGATGAACTGTTTGAGGCCGATAACGCTGGCCTAGCGCCGCAGGCTGGAGCTGCGCCGCAGGCTGCAACTGCGCCGCAGGCAGCAAATGCGTCGCAGGCTGGAGCTGCGCCGGCCGCTGCTGCACAGGCCCCTGTCCCTAAATGACCGAGCGGCGCGAATGGGCGCCTGGCACCACGGTGGCTGGGCGGTTCGTGTTGGTGCGCCGGCTAGGGGCCGGCAGCAGCGGTGAGGTTTGGCGCGCCGATGACCTCCAGGCTAACCGTGCGGTGGCCTTGAAGCGCCTGCAACTACCGCAGTTGCCGGTGGCCCGCCTGGAACGCGAAGCTGTACTGGCCGCAGCGCTGCAACATCCGCGAGTAGTGCGCACCGAAGGCGTGGTTCGCGATGGTGCGCAGGTATGCCTCGTGCAGGAGTACCTGCCCGGCGGTGATGCGAGGCGGCTGCGAGGCCGCCCGTGGCGTGAATGGGTGCCGGTCTTGTTGGGTGTCGCGGAAGCGCTGGAAGCGGCGCATGCCGCGGGCTTGGTGCACCTCGATTTAACGCCTGGCAATGTGTTACTCGACGAGCACGGTGGTGCCCGCCTCGCGGACTTCGGCGTAGCGGTGGCCGTTGGCAGTACGGGTGAAGCGCCGGGTTCGCCTTACGCGCGTAGTCCGGCGCAGTGGCGTGGCGAACCGGTGGTGCCGGGCGATGACCTTTACGGTCTGGGCGCTTTGGCCTATGAATGGTTGAGCGGCCATCCGCCGTACTACCCGGATATTCGCGCGGCCCGTGTGCTGGCTGGTGCACCGCCACCACCGCGCCCCGCGGGTGGCGCGCCTACGCCAGAGGCACTAGTGGCTTTGGTAGTGGCCTTGGTGCAGCCACTGGCTGACCAGCGCCCTGCTTTGGCACAGGTTCGCGAAGCACTGGCGGCGCTGTTGGCAACTCCAGTGGCGGACGACAGCGCGGCTGGCTTGTCGGCGTTGTCGCCAGGATCACCCGGGTCGCCATTATCCCCGTCGCCAACGCCCTTGTTGCCATCGTCATTGCTGCCGCCAGCGGAACCTGCGCCGCCGCGCATGCGTGACCACGAGCCGGCCCCCGCTTGGCGGCCGCGTGGGGAATGGCCAGCCGAATTGAGCATGGCACTGCCCTGGTGGCGTTCGCCAGGCAAAGTGGTAGCGGCAGTCGTGGGCGCGGCGGCAGTGGCCGGGGTATTGCTGTGGCGCCCGGCGCCGTTGCCCATCGCCAAGTCTGAAAAAGCCGCGCCTTCCACAGTGGCCACGGGCACTGCCGTTGCACGCGCCGCGCCGCGGGCAAAGCCCGAGCAGGAAGCAGTGCTGAAGGTACCCACCGACCCGGTAGCCTTGACGCGCATGGCCGCGGCGAAGTCGGCAGCGGATGAACAACGCGACGTCTACCGCCGACAACGTGACGCCTTGGCGAAATTGCCCGTGGCCGCTTGGGGCGAAGCGGCTTGGGTGCAGGCGCAGGCCGTCGATGTTGCCGCGCAGAAGGTCTACGACGAATTGGACTTCGCCGGGGCCGAGGGCCAATGGGCCGATGGCGCACGCCAGTTGCGGGGTTTGGCGGCGGCGCGAGGGCCCGCTTTATCGGCTGCACTGGCCGCGGGGCAGGCGGCACTGGCCAAACCGGACTCACGCGCCGCGACCATAGCTTTCGGTAAGGCGTTGGCCATTCAGCCGGGCCATGCCGGTGCCGCGGCTGGCTTGAAGCGCGCGCAGACGCTCGATGAAGTCATTCACCTCGTCGATGCCGCGCGGCTTGATGAACAGTCCGGACGCGACGCCCAGGCCGCGGCGGGCTACCGCCGTGCACTGGCACTGGACGCGTCGACCAGCGCAGCGCGAGCCGGCTTGGCGCGCTTGCAACAGCAGGCGGGTGAAGCGCGCTACCGCGGCTTGTTGGCTTCTGCTTGGCAACAACTGGGTGCTGGCCATCGCGAGCAAGCGCGTGCCTTGTTTACGCAAGCCGGCCAACTTCGCCCGAATGCCTCTGAGGTAGCGGAAGGGCTCGCGCAGGTGGATGCGGGCAACCGCAGCGCGCAATTGGCGGGTTTGAAGGCCCGGGCAGCGGCGGCTGAGCGTGGTGAACGCTGGGCCGAGGCGGAAGCGCTCTACGGGGAAGCGCTGGTGTCTGACCCGGGCGTGAGCTTTGCTACCGAAGGGCGCGCGCGTAGTAGTGCGCGTGCTCGTTTGGATGCACAGTTGCAAGGCGTACTCGACGACCCGGCCCAGGCCTTGCGCGCGGCGCTACGCCAGATGGCACGCGTTTGGCTGGAGCAAGCCGCACAGCAGTCTGCACCAAATGCGCGGTTGAAGCAGCAGGCCTTGGGCGTGGCACGCTTGGTGGCCGCGGCCGAAAGGCCGGTGCGTCTGGTCATTCAGTCCGACGGCGAAACCCAACTCACGGTACTGCGACTCAAGCGTCTGGGTGGCATTGCCGAAACCACGCTCGACGTATTGCCGGGCAAGGTGGTCGTGGTGGGCACGCGTCCGGGTTATCGTGACGTACGCCGCGAGGTGAATGTGTTGCCGGACACCACGCCGGCGCCATTGGTGGTGCGTTGCGAGGAGCGAATCTGATGGCGGGTCCGGTACAGCAGGTGGTCATTCATGAGCCGTTGGGCGAACGCGTTTTCGCGGCCGCTGAACTGCCTTTGACCTTCGGTGGTGCCGGCGCCCATGTGTTGCTGCCAGGGGTGCCAGAAGCCGTCGTTGCCGGCCAACTGGGTGTACATGAAGGCCGTCCATTCTTTCAGGCTTCGGCAGGCCCTTGCCAGTGGTGGCGCGAAGGCGCGCCAATCACCGATGCCTTGTGGTTGCAGGATGGCGAACGCTTGGAAGCCACGCTGCTGGCTGCTGCGCCGCAGGTAGCTTCACAGGCAATAGCCACACTGGTGGTGCGCAGCGAAGGCGCGCGCTTGCTCGTCGATTGTCTGCACGCGGGCGGCGCCAATGTCACGCCACCGCCAGTGCTGGAAGGTTCAGCGCTGGAATCGCTGGAGTCGACGCCGGAGACCGAGCGCTGGATTCGGCCGGTGCCCTTTCAGGTGCCCACAACGGCCAGCAGCACCGCAGCCTTGCCTGCGGCCTACGCA
This sequence comes from uncultured Pseudomonadota bacterium, assembly GCA_903858165.1. Lineage (GTDB taxonomy): Bacteria > Pseudomonadota > Gammaproteobacteria > Steroidobacterales > Steroidobacteraceae > CAIOHZ01. The sequence continues at coordinate 12,010 of CAIOHZ010000053.1, read as the reverse complement.
GTTCGCCCACGTTGGTTTGCGCCGTTGGCAGCAGCGGCAGGCGTACTGGTGTTGGCCGTGGTCGTCTTTTTCTTTGGGGCCGGGGCAGTACAAGTGCGTGTGGCGCCGGATCTCGTTCCCGATGACGTGGACTTCATCGGTACGCCGCTCGATGTCGGCTTTGGCGCCAGTCATCTGGTGTGGCCTGGCAAGTACACCGTCAAGGTGCGTAAAGCCGGCTATCTCGAAGGCACCGCCCAAGTGCAGGTGGGTGGCGAACCGCAAGTGCTGCGAGTGGTCCTGGCGAAGGGGCCAGGTGTACTGATTCTCGACACCGGCGGTGTGGTGGGCAAAGCCAGCATCGCTGGTACTACTGCGGTGCCGGTACCGGGCCGAGTGCCAGCGCCTGCCGGTGAGCAGGAGTTGGTGGTTCGCGCGCCGAAGTATGCGGACGCGCGTGTGAAAGTAGACGTGGCTGGTGCCGGCGCTGAACAAGCGCTGCAAGTGAAGATGGAGCCCGCATTTGCGGCCGTGACGTTCGAGTCGACTCCCAGTGGCGCCACCGTGCGCGTGGATGGTGATGTGCTTGGCCAAACGCCACTCCAGGTGGATGTGGGCGCTGGGCGTCGTGATGCCGAGTTCCAGTTAACGGGCTATGCGCCGTTCAAGGCGGGTTTCACGGTCATTGCCAGCGAAGCGCAACGCGTGGGGCCGGTAGCGCTGCGCCGCCCGCCCGCCGTGGTGGAGCTGGTTTCGGAGCCGGCGGGCGCGCAGGTAAGCGTGGGTGGCCAGTTCCGTGGTCGCACGCCGCTGGTACTCACGCTGGCCACCGAGCAACCGCAGAACATCGCCGTCTCGCGACTGGGTTACACCACGGCCGAACGGACCTTGCGGCTCGCACCCGGTGCGCGTACACGTGAGCGCATAGTGCTGCAGGCGCAGATTGGCGAAGTGGCCGTCAGCGGCACGCCGGCCGATGCGCAGCTGCTGGTGGATGGCGTGTCGCGTGGTGCGGCGAACCAACTGTTGCGCTTGCCGGCAGCGCCAGTACGTATCGATATTCGTCGCGAAGGCCGCGAGCCGTTCAGCACCACGCTGACGCCGCGTGCTGGGTTCCGGCAAGAGGTGAAGTTCGCGTTGCTGTCTGAAGCGGAGCGCAAGGCAGCCGCCTTGCCGGCAGTGCGGCGGACTGGGTTGGGTCAGGAACTACGCTTGTTACCAGCAACCGTTTACACCATGGGCAGTCCCCGCCGTGAAGCCGGGCGGCGCAGCAATGAAGCACAGCGCGTAGTGGACCTGCGTCGCCGCGTCTATTTGGGCCTGCGTGAAGTGACTAACAGCGAGTTCCGGCAGTTCCGCAAGGAACACCTCTCGGGCGTCTACAAGCAGGAGACACTCGATCTCGATAACCGTCCGGTAGTGAATGTCTCGTGGGCGGATGCCGCGGCTTTCTGTAACTGGCTGTCAGCCCGCGACGGCTTGCCGCCAGCCTATGTGAACGGCAACGAAGGGCGTTTGGTCTTGGCCGACCCCGTCACGACAGGCTATCGCCTGCCGACCGACGCCGAATGGGAACTCGCCGCCCGCTGGGATGGCGCCGCTCCGCGCGCGAAATACCCGTGGGGTAATTCCTTGCCGGTGCCGCCGCGCAGTGGAAACTATGCTGATGCTGAAGCGGTGTATCTCACGCAAGCGGTCATTCCCGACTATGTAGACGGCTTCCGCACGACCGCCCCGGTAGGCAGTTTCGCGGCGAACGCCTTGGGTCTGCAGGACCTTGGTGGCAACGTGGCCGAGTGGACTACGGATGTTTACCAGATCTACACCGAAGGTGGCGAAGCCGTGGTCGACCCCGTAGCGCGCGGCGCCAATACGCAGTGGACGGTTCGTGGCGCGCATTGGCTTTCTTATGCTCCCGGCGAGCTACGCGTCGCTTGGCGTGACAACAGTGGCGGCCCGCGGCAGACCGTGGGCTTCCGTTTGGCGAGGTATGCCGAATGAACCAAGCTTTGAAGTACGCCCTTGCGGCAACGTTCGTGGCAGCTGGTGTGGCACTGGTGGCAGCGGCGCAAACCCCGCCGCCCAACGCAGTGCCGGCCGCTATACCAGTGGCCTCGCCGGAACGCTTTGAACCCACGGACAAGGTGCGCGCCGACTTCGACGTGTCCTTCCCAATCGATATCTGACTTTCACCGAACCTACCGAACCCCGCAGGCAAAGCCATGCAAGCATCTAGCAGTCGCAGCCATCTCCTCTTTGAAACCCTCTCGCTCATCGCCATTTTCGTGGTGGTGCATGGTTTCTATGCAGCGTACTTGCGTCCACAGGCACAAGTGACGCTGGCGATGCAGGCCGAAGCCATGAAGGCCGACCCTAACTATGTGCCCGAGCGAACCTTTGCGGTCGTCGCCAAGGACTACGAGCAGGAAGTCTGCTTTGTGTTCTCCTTCTGGGCGCTCATCGTCATGGTCCGCAAGGGCTACTTGGCCAATAAGGAACGCACCTTGGTAGACAAGGACCTCATTGGTTTGCGTGAAGGCATGCGAGTGCTGCCAGAGGATAGCCGCGAATATCTGCGGCATCTTGATCAGTTACCGGCCGAGGCACGGCACTCCCTGCTGCCGCGTGCCTTGTATGCGGCGCTAGAACGCTTTGGCGCTACCCGTAGCGTCACGGACGCTTCGATGGCGGCGCGCAACGTCTGCCAGATGGAGGCCGACCGGATGGATACCGAGCTGTCCATGACGCGCTTCGTCGCCTGGGCTATTCCGGCCATCGGCTTCGTCGGTACGGTGCGCGGCATTGGCGAAAGTCTGCAGCAGGCGCACAAGGCTATTGAAGGCGATGTCACGGGTGTCACTGCGGGTCTCGGCATCTCCTTCAACGCAACCCTCATTGCCTTGTCGCTCAGCATTCTGGTCATGTTCGTCCTGCACCAGTTGCAACTAATACAAGAGCGCATGGTGCTGGACACGGAAGCGTACGTGGATGATCGCTTGCTGCGTCACTTGCACGTGCGCTAACCATGCTTGCAATCGAACTTAACAGCGGCGGACATGTAGTGTTGAATGGCACGGAAGCGGTGCTCGTGCCGGCGCTCGCAGTGCTTGAGCCACCGGCGTTGCTGTTGGGCGTGGCTGCTGCAAAGCGCGCGCGTCTCGCTCCCTTGTTCGTCTCGCGTGCACATTGGGAACATCCCGGTGGCACGCCCTTGCCGCGTGGCCTGCCTGGTGCCACTACACACGGCGAATTGGCGTTTGCGCAATTGCGGGAACTCTGGTCCGTAGCGAGTCGCCCGGGTGCGGTGGCCGTGTCGCCCGCCACCAACCCCGACGACCTCGGGCAACTTGCCGGGTTGTTTCAAGCCGCCGACCGCGAGCCCCTCGCGTGGGTTGACGCGGCGGTGGCCAGTACCGCGGAGCGTGCTTCGACGGCGCGCGCGCTGTGGGTGGAAGCAGAGGCCGGCCGTACCGTGTTGGCGGAATTGCAGCGAGAACCCTCGGGTAATGGTTGGCAGGTGCGGCGTACCCGTGTGGAAGTATCGCGAGCAGTGGGTACCAGTCGCATGGACGACGCAGTGGCGCGTGCTCTCGCGAACCATTTTCTGCGCATGACGCGCTTCGACCCACTCGCGGTGGCGGCTACGGAGCAGGAACTCCACGACGCTTTGCCAGGAGTCCATGCGGCGCTGGCTGTTGCAGCCTCCGTCGTCGTTGTGCTGGGAACTGGCCGAGCTGCCCGCGAGGCGAACATCGACCTAGAAGAGTTGGCGCTGGCCTGCCAGCCATTGGTCGCGGAGGTGCTGCGCTTGGTGCAGTCTGCCCGCCGCGCTGGCGAGCCTTTGACAGTGCATGTAGGCGCCAGGCTCGCGAGTTTGCCGGGCCTCGTGGCGGCCTTGCGTGCGCTACCCGATTTGGCGATAGACCTGTTGCCACTCGCCGCAGCGGCCACTGGTGCCCTGCGCTTGGCGGGAACCCTTGAGGCCGGTACGGCTGCTGGCGCTCGTTGGCTGCTGGCTGCGCCAACTGCTGCACCGGTGCAACTGGCAGCCGCACCTTTGACTGCAGCCGATGTACCAACGCATGTACTGTGGAAGGGCCGCGCATGGCCCTTGTCGTCAGTGCCCTTGGTGCTCGGCCGCGCACCCGGAGCGACAGGGCTGGTGCTCGAAGGCCCTGCAGCTGGCTTGTCGCGTGAGCACTGCCAGTTGCTGCGCATCGGTAGCGAAGCGGTGGTGGAAGATTTGAGCACTTACGGTACTTGGCTCAATGGCGAGCGGGTTCGGCGGCGCTCCCGTTTGCGCGTCGGTGATGTGTTGCGCCTTGGCGTGCCGGGTGTGGAGTTGGCGCTGCTAGCGGTGCAGTCGACAGCTCCGGGCGAACCGCTTGCGTCGAGTGTCCCGGTCGCGCTTGACCGGAACTGAAGCTAGCCATGGCACGCCGCAAGTTCGATATCTTCAGCATGTCCTTTCTGGATGCCATCTGCTGTGGGTTTGGCGCGGTGGTGTTGCTCTATGTGCTTATTTCCTCACAGGGCAAGCTCTATGTAGAGAAAGAGACCGATGACTTGCGCGCGCAGGCGCTGCTGGTAGAACAGCAGGTGCTGGAAGGACGGCGCAATCTCGTGGTGCTCCGCAATGTCATGGAGTTGACGGAGAACAAAACGGTTCAAGCGCAAGGTGCCGCCACGCAGGCTGCGGACACGCTGACGCGCGAACAGACGCAGGCGGAGTCGGCAGCCAACGAAGCCTTGGCGCGCCGGCAGCGACTGGAGAAGCTGAAAGCGGACCTCGCGGCACTGGAAGAAGGCGCGAAACGGCTGGAGGCGACGGCGAAGAAGCCGATTCCCGGTGGTGAGTCCGTTCGTCCGCGTGCGGGGGATGGCAATCGCCTTTATCTGACAGGTCTCAAAGTGAGTGGGCAGCGCGTCCTGTTTTTGGTCGACGCTTCGGCCAGCATGCTCGACGAGACCGTGGTGAATGTCGTGCGTACTCGCCATCTGGCGGATAGTGTGAAACTGCGCACCGAAAAATGGCGCCAGACGGTAGCGACGGTGGACTGGCTCTCTACCCAGCTGCAGTCTGGCGTACAGGCCCAGTTCTACGTGTTCAATACCCAGCCGAAGCCATTGGTGGCCGGTTCCATGGACAAGTGGCTGACGGTGGACGCCAAGACCGTGGCGGGCGCATTAGAGCAGTTGCGCAAGACGGTGCCCGCCGAAGGCACCAGTCTGGAGAACGCGTTTGCCGCTGCTGGCCGACTGCAGCCGGCACCGGATCTCATCGTGCTTGTCACCGATGGTTTGCCGACGCAGGGTGCCAGCCCGCCGCTGTTGAAGAAGGTGGTGGATGGTGATGACCGCATGAAACTCTTCGAGAAGGCGGTGAAAGTCTTGCCGCGCCGCGTGCCGGTGAGCACCGTGTTGATGCCCATGGAAGGCGACCCGCAGGCGCCCTTCCTGTTCTGGCGTCTGGCCAATGCCACGGGCGGTGGTGTCATGAGCCCTGCGAAGGACTGGCCATGAGGTCCCGTCGTCGCGATCGCGAGTTTCAGATATTCAGCATGTCTTTCCTGGACTGTATCTGCTGTGCTTTTGGTGCGCTCATCCTCATCATGGTGCTCACACAGGTGGGTACTCCCCAAGTCATCGAGCAGACCAACGTTGACTTGAAAGGGCTGATCGCCAAGCGCGAGGCAGAATTGGTATCACTGCGTGGCGATGTCGCGGCGCTTGACCGCACACTGGTCGGTCGCAAAGAGCAGTTGTCTGCCATCCGTGCGCGTATTGCGCAAATGCGCGCCGAGTTGGACCGTGTACAGGGCCAGTACAAGGCATCCACCCAAGATGCTGCTGTGGCCTCGCAACTGGAAGGCAAGCTGGCGGTGGCGCAACAGTCACTCAGCGCCGAGATGCAACGTTTGCTCGGACAGCGTTATCAGCGCGCGAAGGATGCCCCGGTGGGTGGTATTCCCGTGGATAGCGAATACATCATCTTTATCGTCGACACTTCAGGTTCCATGCAGAACTACAGCTGGCGGCTTGCCGAGCAGAAGCTGCGTGAGGTGCTAGAGGTCTACCCGAAGGTGAAGGGCATTCAGGTGCTGGATGATGAAGGCGGCTATATGTTCGGTGAATACCGTAGCAAGTGGATTCCCGACTCGAAGGAGCGACGCAAGGTCATCCTCGACCGCTTCCGCAACTGGCAGTCTTTCTCGAACTCCAGCCCGGTAGAGGGAATTGTGGCGGCCATTCGTACGTTCTGGAGCGCTGACCGCAAGATTTCGATTTACGTGTTCGGCGACGAATTCACGGGTGGCTCCGTACAGCAGGTGGTCGACCAAGTAGACCGTATCAACCGCAGTGGCGCGCAGGGCGGCGACCGTTTGGTCCGCATCCATGCCATCGGCTTCCCGCTGGATCCGGCAGCACCACAGTTCACCAGTATCCGTTTTGCCACGCTCATGCGAATTGTCTGCCAGCGCAACGGGGGCACATTCGTCGGGCTCACGCGTTAGCGGGGCCAGCGCGGCGTATCATCAAGGTCTGTGGAGGGCACCATGAAACACGAATTCTGCGAGCGAGCCGTTCCGGCACCAAGTGCGAGCAAGAGCAGTGCAAAGTTGTGCGCACCCTCGTTCAAACCTATGCGCCGTTGGGCTTTGCTGAGCCTGCTGCCGTTAGTACTCGCAGGCTGCGGCGCGAGTCAGGTGCGCCCCGTGGACCGTTCGCCAACGCCGTTGGTGGACCCACTGCCGATGGATGCCGGTCTCTTCCTGGACAGCGAGTTGCGTCAGTACGTTTACAAGGAAAAGCGCTGGAACATCGACTGGCAAGTCGCCTTGGGTGAGGCTGGCGTAACCCATGCCAACCGTATGGCGAAGGCCACTTTCCGCACTGTGCGCGAAGTGAAGGCGCTGAATGCGCCGGGCGAGCCTGCCTTGGCCTTGGTGTTGGCGCCCCGCATTGAAGAATTTGCGTTCGTCACCCCGCGTGATGCCGGTGGTTCTCTTTACCAGGTGACGTTGCGCTTCCGTATGAATGTGCATGACTCGCAAGGTCGCTTGGTGGATTCGTTGGTCTACACTGGCTATGGCGCCACCGGAAGTGGTTCCGGTCTTGGCAGCACCGGGCCGCTTACTGCTGCTACGGAACTCGCCTTGCGTGATGCCGGTGCCAAGTTCCTTACTGAATTCCCGCTGCAACCTGTAGTGCAGCAGGTACTGCGTGGCGAGGCGCCGGTGCCCGTTCCGCAGTCCGTTCCGCTTCCTGCACCCGAATCCCCCAAGGAATCCCCATGAGTATCGATCTCTACCAGGCCTCCGTGCCGGTCTTCGTTCAACAACTGCAGGCCATGAAGGGCGTGCTCGCGAAGGCCGAGGCACATGCCACTGCCCGCAAAATTCAGCCGGATGTGCTGCCTAACGCGCGTCTCTTCCCCGACATGTTCACGTTGGTGCGTCAGGTACAGATTGCCAGTGACTTTGCCAAGGGTTGCACGGCCCGCTTGGCCGGACGCGAAGTGCCGAAGTGGGAAGACACAGAGAAGACCTTTGCGGAGTTGCAGGTGCGCCTCGACAAATCCATCGAGTTTGTCCAATCCGTGCCGGCGGCGGAGATTGTCGGCCAGGAAGGGCGCGCGGTTTCGCTGGTCGCTGGCGGGCAGACCATGAACTTCGTGGCGCAGCCTTACTTGCTTAGCTTCGTGCTGCCGAATTTCTTCTTCCATGCCGGCATGGTTTACGCAATTCTGCGTAGCAACGGCGTGGAGGTTGGCAAGCGGGACTTCGTCGGTCAGGCCTGAGGATTGCTCTGAGGGTCGGCCTCCGGGTCGGCCTTCGAGTCGGCCTTCGGGTCGACCTTCGTCTCTGGCTTCGCTGTAGGCCGGTCGGCCTGCAAAGTGCGACTTACCAGCACCACTTCCACGCCTTCGGTGGTCACTGCCTTGCCGTCGACATAGCGCGGTCGGTAGACCGAACGTTCCAAAGCGCTGGTCCACTGACGTTGGTGGGTAGTACTGATATCGCTGCTCACTATCTTTGGCTGTATCACGGTGCCCTGCGGCGTTACCGTGACATTGACGACGGTCGTGTGCAGGTCGATATCCTCGTTGGGCGCTGTATCGTTGCGCCGTGCAAAAATGGGCTTGCGCACCAGCAGTGGCTTCGGCGTCGCCAGTGGGTCCGGCTCCAGTGCTGACACCAGCCCTGCGGCCACGCGCGCCGTGCGCAGCAATGCCGCACGCGCGAATTGCTTTTCAGCGGCGGCTGCCTTGCCGTCTAGCAGCAGGTATTCACCATAGCTCGTCACAGCCTCTTCTTGCAGGCCGGCATGCTGTGCGCGGTCGGCAATTTCGATGGCAAGTTGTAGCGCGCGTTCAGCCTGTGGGTCGAGGTAGTACATGTTGCCGGGTTGCGGCATGGCGGCGTTAGTAGTGCTGAAACGGAAACTCGCCGTGCCAGCGTCCATGCTTTCCTGGACTTCCGGACCGTCCCGGTACTCCACGAAATAGGTTCGTGCCACCCCAATGAGCGCACGCACCGCGCCGGGCACCGAGGACTTCTTCGGCTCCGTGGCCAGTGTGAAGGCGCGACGGTGGAGCAGTCGCGCTTGCGCCGGGCGCGAGGATTCCTCGTACCACCGGCCGAGGCGGTCGAGCGCTGGCAGCAGGCGCAGGTCGTTGGTGCCGAAATGCACCTCGGCACCACGGTAGGCATATTGCTGCTCGCGTTCGGCTTCCGTGTACATGCCAAGCTGTTGGTAGGCCGCAACCAATGGGATGGCAATGGCCGCCTGTTCGTCGTTGAACAAGCCCTGCGTGCGGCGTGACAGCGCCACGGCGCGAGCGAGCATGGGGGCAGCTTCCGCTGCGCGTTGTTGCGCCAGCAAGGCCATGCCGAGGCCACGCAGCGGGCTGATGGTACGAGGCGAATTGTCGCCGAACTGCTCCGTTGCCAGCGTGGCGGCGGCACCGAAGGTATCCACCGCGCTTGCATAGTTGCCAAGTTGGTATTGCGTGCTGGCCAAGTTCAGCAGCGCGGTCAGGTGTTCAGGTGAACCGGGCGATTCCACGGCCCGTGCTTTCAGGTCTGCTTCAGCGAGTGGCAAGGCACCGGCGTAGTCGCCGACCACATAGCGTTGCGTGAAGGCGGGCGTGTTCGTCACGGTCGCGGGCACTTGCGCCAGCGCACCGCCGACAAGACCGAGAAATAACCAACTAGCGAGCATTGCCTTCATGATGCCTCCGGTTCGAAGAGCGCGATGAGTCCGGCGGCGCACAGCGCCAACGAGGGTGCAGTCAGGGTGGATTCGTGTCCGGGCATCCATAATTGCACAGCTTCGACCGCCAGCAGCAGCGCGCCTGCCAGCAGTCCGGCACGCAAGGCGCTCACGCCGAGCCGATAGACCAACCAGACCAGGGCACCGGCGGTAAAGCAGCGCTGTGCCAGTAAGGCGGGGGTACCGAGCGCTTTGACATCCAGCGGCGCTAAGGCGAATTCGTGCGCGGCATTGGTGAGGCCGCCAAATGAGCCCGCCGGCGCTAGCCCGGCGAACAGCACGGCCGTGGCCAAGACCACGAGTGCCGTGGCCGCGAGTCTGCGGTCAGGCCAAGACTCCGCCAGTGGCCATGCCAGCAGCACCAGCACCATGGGCGCCAGTTCCGCCCATGTCAGCAGGTGTCCGGCGCCCGCAATGCGAGCCGCGGCCACCACCAGCACCAAAATTGCCAGAACGACGAAGCCCGCATCACGTCGCACCGTGGCGCGGAGTGCTACCAAGATGACGGCCCAAGCAGCCAAGTGCCCCAGCAGGGAAGCCAGCGGCAGACTGGGGTGTTGCCACAGCGGCCGGAGGCTGCGGCGCCACGCTCCCCAGGTGGCATTCCACTCGAACGGCGCCATACGCGTGAACAGCCAGCAACTGACTAGGACCAGCGCCACCGGAGCGGCGCGTAGGTCGATGGCAGTGAACATCGGCCCCATGCGCTCTCCGGCGGCCCGCACGCCCAGCGACAGCACGGCGCCGGCGAAAGTGCCAATGCCGTTGAGCACCAAGTCGGTAAGGCTGGCCACGCGGAAGGGCTCTAGTAGTTGGAGTGTTTCCAGCGACGCTGCCAGTAGCGTTCCCGCTGCCGTAGCCAGAAACGCAGTCCGCGCCGCGCTCCATTGGGTGGGAAGCGCAAACGACAGCAAAGCGCCTAGCGGCAGGTAGAGCAGGAGGTTGGCCAGTACATCAGCGCGCGTAGTACGTGCCCAGTCGAGTTGCGTCAGCAAGGCAATAAGACTGCCTTTGGGGGGTATCACGAAGCTGAATGGATAGAGCGAACCGTAGACGATGAGCAAGCCCACCACCAAGGTGAGCCAGCGCGCAATTCGGAGGTGGGTCTCTGCCGCCATGCTAGCGCCGCCGTTACGGATCCAGACGGGTGATGCGGCCTTCGATGGCTGCGTGCACCGGGGCTGAAGAACGTTGGACCCAGGCGATGAGGGCGTCCAAGTCGACGCCAACGATCGTCTTTTCCGTGCCTTCCGCGAAGGCCGTGAAGAAGTCGCCGCCATTCACGATGAAGTCGCTGGCGGCGACGGTGTAGGTGGCTTGCGGTTCGATGGGGCGACCATCGTCCAGTTGCAGATCCAAAATCCGTGCGCCCCAAGGTAGTCGTCCATCCCAGCGGTAACGCAGGCCTGAAGTCTTGAGCATGCGCCCCATATCCACGCGCCCGGTTGGGTCGTCTGGGTTCCACTGTTGTTCCAGCACGCGGCGTATCTGGTCGCCGGTCATGCGCAGGCGCATGACGTTATTGCCAAAGGGCTGGATACTGAACAGGTCTTCCCAAGTCACTGGGCCTATGTCCAGATCGGCACGCAGACCGCCGGCGTTCATGAAAGCAATATCGGCGCCGGCCAGGGCGCGCTGTGCGTCGGCCACGAGATTGCCGATGGCAGATTCGCCCGAACGGGCGACGATGCGCGTAATGGCCGTGGGTGCCTGACCGAACACCTGCGCTACGCGTGTCGCTATTTTTGCGTGCGCCGCGTCTACTTCCTTTTGTACTTTGGCATTGGGCTTCAGGCCTGGCCCGGTATCGCCCCAAGTAGTGACGATGCGCGAACGTTTCGCTACCACATCGCCGTTCTGTCGGTTCACCAGCAGATCGATTTCACCTAGCGCTGTGCCGTACATGTAGGCCTGCGTTACGAGCAACGGGTGCTTGCCGCTACCGCGGACCAGCGCATTCGTGTACTTGTGCGTATGGCCGGAGACCACGACGTCGACGTCGGCGTCGAGCCCCTTGAGCAAACCCAGCAGACGCCCGGCAACATCGGGGCTGTCCAACACGGCTTGTACTGGCTGCGAATACTGGGTCATGCCTTCGTGCAGTACGACGATGATGGCGTGCACGTTTTCTGCCTGCAGTTTTTTGACCTCGGCGTTAATGGCCGCCACTTCCGGCAGGAATCGCAGGTCGGCCGTGACCCCTGCAGGGACGATGGACGGCGTTTCCGCGGTGACGGCGGCCACCACGCCTATGCGCACACCCGCCACCGGAATGATGACGGAGCGGGGCAGCAACGCGGATTGGTTGGCCACACGATCGACATTCGCGACGATGAAGGGCACCCGGGTGGCCGGATAGCGCTTCACCAACATCGGCCCCTTGGCATGGTTGCCCCCGTAGAGCATGCGCTCCAGTTCCACGGTGCCTTCGTCGAATTCGTGGTTGCCTACGGTGGCCAACATGCGGCATTCCGTGGTCTGCGGTCGGTCGGGAATGGGCGCTGGCTTCAGCGGTGGGCACTTGCCCAGTGGCAGGTGCGCCAGAAAAGCAAAGGTGGGTTCGTCCTGCAGCAGGGCCGAAACGGGCGGCGAGCCACCAATCTGGTCGCCGGCCGCAATGATGACCGCGTCTTTGGGTGCTTGGGCGACGAGCGAGTCGATCCACGCCTTCATCACGGCCGCACCACCTACGGGCCGGCCTGGTTCACCCGGGCCACCGTTAATCACTTGGCGCGCCTCGATGCGGCCGTGAAAG
>CAIOHZ010000052.1 GCA_903858165.1 uncultured Pseudomonadota bacterium | reverse complement strand
TCCCCCCGCATCATCCCTCATTGGCCAATCTCGACTGGAGCAAAGGCGATGGCCTGCTCCCCGTGGTCGTTCAGCATGCGGTCGACGGCCGCGTCCTGATGCTCGGTTACATGAACTCGGAAGCACTAGAGCAGACGCTCGCCACCGGCCATGTGACGTTCTTCAGCCGCAGCAAACAACGGCTGTGGATGAAGGGAGAAAGCTCAGGGCATGTGCTGGTAGTGGAAAGTGTTACCGGTGACTGTGACCGTGACACCGTACTGGTGCTGGCGCGGCCCAAGGGCCCTACGTGCCATGCAGGGACCGACACTTGCTTCGCGGGGCAGCCCGCTCCCGCCGTCGCGGAGCTCGCGTTTCTGGCGGAACTGGAACCGGTGATTCGCGCACGCGTCGCCGTTGGCGATGACAGTAGTTATACCGCGAAGTTATACGCGCGTGGCGTCAAGAAAATGGCGCAGAAGGTCGGTGAAGAAGGACTTGAAGTGGCGCTGGCCGCCGTCGCTGAAGACGACAGTGCCTTCCTTGGCGAATGCGCCGACCTGCTATTCCACCTAGAAGTGCTGTTACACGCGCGCGGCATGCGTCTTGGCCAGGTCGCGGCGGAACTAGCGCGCCGTCACGCGGACCGAACAGCAACGGACTGAGTTCCCCGCAGCAGCAACCACCCTGCACGCGGCAGTGGGGCGGTGCGGCTCAGATGAGTATCTCGACAGCGGGAGGACGCAAGTTGTAGTGGGACGACATGACGCGACCGTAGGCCCCGGCGGTAGCCACCAGCACCACATCACCCTCGAACGTCGGCGGCAAATGGCGGTCGTTGCCGAGTACGTCGCCGGACTCGCAGATGGGGCCGACCACCGTGTAACGCTCCGTAGCAGCCGCCGCAAGACGCGTCAGGTTGACGATCTCGTGCCAAGCGCCGTACAGCGCCGGACGGATGAGCGAGTTCATGCCCGTGGCGAGGCCCACGTACTGCATGCTGCCCTTGCCCTTGAGCTGCGTCACCTCGGCTACCAGTACCCCGGCCTGCGCCACGAGGAAGCGACCGGGCTCCATCCACAACTGGAACTGCGGGTGCTCGGCCTTGAATACGGCGAGCGTAGCGTCCAGCGCCGCAAGGTCCACCGGCGCTCGGTCAGCGCGATCGGGTACGCCAAGACCACCACCGATATCTAGTACGCGAACATCGGGCAGGCCTACTGCCGCTGCGGCTAATTGCTCGGCGGTGTCGCGCCACGTATCCGTAGCGAAGATGCCACTGCCCACATGCGCGTGCAGCCCGACAATACGGGCGCCGGCGGCAGTCGCGAGCCGCGCCAACTCATCCAGTTCAAACAGTGGCACACCAAACTTGCTGTGGGTACCTGCGGTTCGCACATGCTGGTGATGCCCGCGGCCATGGCCTGGGTCTAGCCGGACGAACAAGTCGCGCCCGGCAAACACCTCCGGCCATTCACGGAGCGGATGCAAGTTGTCGAGCGTCAAACGCACGCCCGCACCCAC
>CAIOHZ010000051.1 GCA_903858165.1 uncultured Pseudomonadota bacterium | reverse complement strand
CCCCCCCGAGCAGGCTTTCAAGTACACCGTCAGCGCCACTGCGGATGCCATGACGGTCCAGTGGACTGTCGCTGAGGGCTACTACCTCTACCGCAAACGGCTCGGTTTCGCGTCGAGCACGCCTGGCATAACGCTCGGCGCTCCCGTGTTCCCGAAGGGCCTCGACCACGAAGACGAGTTCTTCGGCAAACAAGAGGTGTACCGCGGTGCCGGCAACCGCTTCGTGCTGCCTTATACCCGCGCCGGCAATACCGTCGCCAATGGCCCGGCCAGCGCCACGGTGCTGCTGAAACTGCAGGGCTGCGCCGACGCCGGTCTGTGTTACCCGCCCCTGAAGTGGACCGCAACCGTCGCCCTGCCACCTGCCGCGCGGGCAGAGAGTCAGGCCAGCAGCCCCGCGTCGGGCGCATCGGTCACCTCACCAGTCACCTCACCAGTCACCTCACTGGCTGGGTTGAAAGCACTCGCCAGTACGGGCAAGGCGCGTAGTGCCAATCAGGAGTTTCTACCGCCAGCGGAAGCCTTCCGCGTCTCGGCCACCGCCCTCGCCGCAGACCGCATCCGCGTGTCGTTCATGGTGGCGCCCGGCTATTACCTCTACCAGAAGCGCCTGAAAGCGACACTGGAAGGGGCACCGACCGGTGTAACGCTCACCCCGGTCACCTGGCCGGCGGGAATCGACCACAACGACGAATTCTTCGGCCAGCAAACCGTCTACCCGGAAAGTTTCGAGGCCGAACTGGTCCTCCAGCGTGGCGATTCCGTTGGCGCCCTCACGGTCGGCCTGACCCTCGGCTTGCAAGGCTGCGCTGACGCGGGCCTGTGCTACCCGCCGGAAACCCGACGCCTCACGGTGGTATTGCCGGCCGTGGGTACTGCTCCCCCCGCTCCGATGGTGCCAACCGAGGGGACGGCACCGAGCGACTCCGAGGCGAGCGCGGCCAATGCGTCCCCTGAAGCGAGTGATGCCTCACCTGCCGCCAGCGGCATGGTCTCCGAGCAAGACCGCTTGGCCAAGCTCGTGGCCAACGGTTCGCTGTGGCTGGTGCTGGCCTCGTTCTTCGGCTTCGGCCTGTTGCTGGCCTTCACGCCGTGCGTACTGCCCATGATCCCCATCCTCTCCGGCATCATCGCGGGACAAGGCGAGCAGGTCACCCCCATGCGCGGGTTCTTGCTGTCACTGTCTTATGTGATGGGCATGGCGCTCACCTACACCATCGCGGGTGCCGCCTTCGCTGCGGCCGGCCAGCAGGCACAAGCCATCTTCCAGCAGCCATGGATTCTCGCGCTGTTCGCGCTGCTGTTCGTCGGTTTGGCGCTCGCCATGTTCGGCTTCTATGAACTGCAACTACCCGCCGGCCTGCAGACACGCCTGAACGGTGTGAGCGGCAAACTCTCGGGCGGCAAGGTGCTGTCCACCGCCCTCATGGGGGCATTGTCCTCGCTGGTGGTCACCGCCTGCGTGGCGCCGCCGCTCGTCGCCGCGCTGGCAGTCATCAGCCAGACCGGCAGCGCGCTGCGCGGGGGCCTCGCCTTGTTCTCGCTGTCCATCGGCATGGGCGCGCCCTTGCTGGTGGTCGGCGCTTCAGCCGGCAAGCTGCTGCCGCGCGCCGGCGCCTGGATGGAAACCGTCAAACAGGTCTTCGGCGTGCTCTTCCTCGGTGTGGCTGTCTGGATGGCGGAACGCATCCTGCCCGAGCGCCTCGTCATGGTGCTGTGGGCCGGTGTGGCCGGTGCGGCGCTCTGGGTGTTCTGGCCGCGCCGCGGTTGGCGCCCCTTCGGCGCCGGCCTTGCCCTGCGCGGCGTACTGGTAGTGGCCGCCGCGCTCTGGGGACTTGCCCTGCTGGTCGGCGCGGGCTTCGGCGGCAAGGACCCCCTGCGCCCGTTCGAGGGTACACGCTTCGGCGCGGCGACCCCGCAGGCGCTGGTGTTCACGCGTATCCACTCCGTGGCTGATCTCGACCGGGAACTGGCTGCCGCCCAAGCGGCGGGCCGGCGAGTCATGGTCGACTTCTCCGCCGAATGGTGCGTGTCCTGCAAGGAAATGGAGAAGTACACCTTCCGGGACCCCGCGGTGCAGGCGGCTTTGGCGCCGTATGTGCTGCTGCAGGCGGACGTCACTGCCAACAGCGCAGAAGACCAAGCGCTACTGCGGCGCTTTGCCATCTTCGGCCCCCCCACCACCGCCTTCTTCGGCCCCGAAGGACGTGAACGGACCGACTTCCGACTGGTAGGCTTCGTGGCTGCAGAGCCGTTCCGTGCCCACCTTGCCCGCCTGGAAAAGACTCCATGACCGAAAATACTGAAGGCAAAGCCGGTTCCTTGCTGAACCACCCTACCCTGCGCCTCGCTGGCCTAGCCCTCGCTGCCGGCCTATTGGGCGCGGGCGGCTATCTGGCCTATGACCGGTGGTTGTCGGCAACAGCCACGTCCGGCGCTGCCGCGAGCACGACGGTGCCGACCAGTGGCATGGCCAACGAACTCGAACGCCCGAAAGTTCCAGAGATACGCCCCGAATTCACCCTGAAAAACCTGCAAGGGGAACCGGTAGCCATGAGCCACTGGCAGGGTAAAGCGGTGGTGGTGAACTTCTGGGCCACTTGGTGCGGGCCCTGCCAGCGGGAAATTCCGCTGCTGAACCGCATGGCGGCCGAGTACGGCCCCAAGGGCCTGCATATTGTCGGCATCGCCGTCGATTTTGCTGAGGACGTACAGAAGTTTGTCGCTAAAACACCGCTCGACTACCCCACCTTGGTCGGCGAAGAAGACGGTGCCGCCGCGGCCACGGCGTTTGGCATCGACTCGCTGGCTTTCCCGTTCACGGCCTTCACGGACAAGCAGGGACGGGTCCTTTCGGTGCACTTGGGCGAATTACACGAACCGGAACTGCGCGTCATTCTTGACGCCATCGTCGCCGTCGATGCCGGTAAAATGTCGCTAGCTGACGCCCGCGCGAAAATTGCCGCCAGCAAAGGCTAGCCACGCCACCCCGCCCAGCCCGGGCTCGGGGCTGGGTAGTCTCCTCCGCCGCAAACGGTTACACTGCCGCGCCTGCCGGTTTTCTGGTGGGCGCTGTGTTAGGTAGCGAGGGGACACGCCTAGATGGATATCCGCAAGGTCAAGAAGCTCATCGAACTGCTCGAAGAATCGGGCATCGCCGAGATCGAGATCAAGGAGGGTGAGGAGAGCGTACGCATCAGCCGCAACTTCCCCGGCGCCATGATGGCGCCAGTCCAGTACACGCTTCCCCCGCAGGCGGCCCCGGCCGCTGCCCACGCCCTTCCGGCCGCACCCGTGGCTGCTGCCTCGGCGGCCGCTCAGGCCCCCACCGTCAGTGCCGAAAACACCGTCACGGCCCCCATGGTGGGTACGTACTACGCCTCGGCCTCCCCGGGCGCCAAGGCTTTCGTTGAGATTGGCTCGGAAGTCAAAGCCGGCCAGACGCTCTGCATCATCGAAGCCATGAAGATGATGAATCAGATTGAATCCGACCGCACCGGCAAGGTGGTTTCCATCCTCGCCAGCAACGGCGAGCCGGTGGAATTCGGCCAGCCCCTGTTCATCGTCGAATAAGGCATGGCGATGCTCGACAAGATCGTCATCGCCAATCGCGGCGAAATTGCGCTGCGAATCCTCCGTGCCTGCCGTGAACTCGGCATCAAGACGGTGGCTGTGCACTCCACCGCCGACAAGAACCTGAAGCACGTCCTGCTCGCCGACGAGACCGTTTGCATTGGTCCGCCGCAGTCGAAGGACAGCTACCTGAACATGCCGGCCATCATCAGCGCGGCTGAAGTGACGGACGCACAGGGTATTCATCCGGGCTACGGCTTCCTCTCCGAAAACGCGGACTTCGCCGAACGGGTCGAGAAGAGCGGCTTTGTGTTCATCGGCCCGAAGGCCGAGACCATCCGCCTGATGGGCGACAAGGTTTCCGCCATCCGTACCATGAAGGCCCACGGCGTGCCGTGCGTGCCAGGTTCGGGCGGTCCGCTAGGCGACGATACGGAAGAAAACATCCGCATCGCCAAGCAAATCGGCTACCCGGTCATCATCAAGGCTTCCGGCGGCGGCGGCGGCCGCGGCATGCGCGTGGTGCACTCCGATGCCGCGCTAAACAGCTCCATCAATGTCACCCGTGCCGAGGCCCTAGCGGCCTTCGGCAACGGCGAGGTGTACATGGAGAAGTTCCTGGAAAAGCCCCGCCATATCGAATTCCAAGTGCTGTGCGACCACCACGGCACTGTGCTGGTGCTGGGCGAGCGCGACTGCTCCATGCAGCGCCGTCACCAAAAGATCATCGAAGAAGCCCCTGCCCCCGGCATTACGCCGAAGCAGCGCGCGGACATGACCAAGAGCATCGCCGATGCCATGCGTGCCGTGGGCTACCGCGGCGCTGGCACCCTCGAGTTCCTCTACGAAGAAGGCCGCTTCTGCTTCATCGAGATGAACACCCGTATTCAGGTCGAACACCCGGTCACCGAGATGGTCACTGGCATCGACTTGGTGAAGATGCAGTTGCGCATTGCCTCGGGCGAAAAGCTGACGCTGAAGCAAGAAGACATCGAAATTCGCGGGCATGCCATTGAAGTGCGCGTGAATGCCGAAGACCCGAAGACCTTCATGCCCTCGCCCGGCCCCGTGCGCCTGTGGCATGCGCCCGGTGGCCCCGGCATCCGCGTCGATAGCCATGTCTACAGCGGCTACGCCGTGCCGCCTTACTACGACTCGCTCATCGGCAAAGTCATCGCCCACGGCGAAACGCGTGATGAAGCCATCAACCGCATGCGTAACGCGCTGTCGGAGATGGTGGTGGAAGGCATCAAGACGAACATCCCACTGCATCAGGAAATCTTCGGCCACGCGGCCTTCCGGCAAGGCGGGCTGGACATCCATTATCTCGAACGTCGCCTGGGCCTGAAGTAGGCCCGGCGCTTTCGCATGCCGCACCTCGAGGCCGCTTTTCCACTCGACGACCTCGAGGCCGAAGCCACGGAAGACACGCTGTTCGCCCTTGGGGCGGTAGCGGTCACGCTGTCGGACGCCGCCGATACCCCCATTCTGGAACCCAAGCCCGGCGAAACACCGCTGTGGCCCACCGTGCACGTAGCGGCGCTGTTCCCCATTGAAACCGACCGCGCGGAACTGGAAGCGGAACTGACCGCCGAGTTCGGCGAGCGCGTCGCCGGCTTTGCCTGGCGCGTGGTGGAAGACCGCGTGTGGGAACGCGAATGGCTGAAGGACTTCCGCCCCATGCGCTTCGGTGAGCGGCTGTGGGTGGTTCCCGGCGGCATGGCGTTGCCCGAAGAAGCAGGCGCCGCGGCCATCACGCTAGCGCTGGACCCGGGCCTAGCGTTCGGCACGGGCACGCACCCCACCACCGCGCTGTGCCTGCGCTATCTGGACTCGCTGGGCGCAGAACTCGTCGGCACCCGTGTGCTCGACGTCGGCTGCGGCTCCGGCATTTTGGCTGTCGCGGCGCTGCGCCTCGGCGCGGCTACTGCCGTGGGCGTCGATATCGACCCGCAGGCAGAAATAGCCACCCGCGAAAACGCCGAACGCAACGGCGTGGCCGCGCAGGTGTCCTTGCAGCCCGCCACGCCGCCGTGGGCCGGCGCGCCCTACGATTTCACGCTCGCGAACATTCTGGCCGGGCCTTTGGTGGAACTCGCGCCCGACATTGCGGCCGCCACCCGAACGGGTGGCGGCGTCGTGCTGGCTGGCCTGCTGGCGGCGCAAGCGGCCGAGGTCATGGCCGCCTATGAGCCGCACTTCACCATGATGGAATTCGGGACCGTCGACGGCTGGACTTGCCTCGCGGGCCGTCGT
>CAIOHZ010000050.1 GCA_903858165.1 uncultured Pseudomonadota bacterium | reverse complement strand
GGCAGGCAGCGAACGGAATAGCAGCTTTCTCATGGCGAACCTCTTTAGTTTGGGTAACTGAATCTGGCGCGGACTGTTTTACTTCCGCCGCCGGAGGTAAACCACTACGGCGATTGCCACCGCCACGAGAGCGGCCAGTGCGACGAGTTCGTTCCTGCCGAAGCCTTCGCCGCTTAGCAGCGTGCCGGCGGTATTCTGATCTCCCGCAACGGCGGTGATGGAAAAGAGAACTGGAACTACGGCAAGGGCAGGCAGCGAACGGAATAGCAGCTTTCTCATGGCGAACCTCTTTAGTTTGGGTAACTGAATCTGGCGCGGACTGTTTTACTTCCGCCGCCGGAGGTAGACGACGAACGCCACCGCTACCGCGGCCAGGACAATCAGTCCGACCGTCTCGTTGGTACCGAGTTTTTCCTCGCCTAGCAGTGTGCCGGCGGGAGTGCCTCCTCCGGCGAGAGCGGCGCCGGAATAGAGCAGTGGCGCCATAGCAAGCGCTGAAAGCAAGCGGATAAGGACCTTATTCATTGCATCACCTCATTTTTAGACGAGGCAAAATATCATCTTCGGAACAGTGTTTATGCAGTTTTGTGCAGTAATCTTAATTTTAACATAATATACATTATACGTAGTTACTGGGGGTGTTATGAACTACCTAAAACCGTCGCCGGTCCGGCGGAATAACCACAATTTCAGATGCCCTCGGCGCAACGCTCCAGCAGGCTCAACAACAAGATGCGCTCATGCGGCTTCAACGGCGAGGCAAGTTTCTCTTCCACCTTTTCCACACGGCGACGAGCCGCGAGCAAGGCTTTGCGGCCCGGAGCTGATAACTGCTGCTGCAGCTTGCGGCCATGTTCCGGGTCCTGGGTGCGTTCAACCCAACCGCGCGTGGTCAGGAGCCGCACAATTTCGTGCATGGTCTGGGCTGTCACTCCGGCCGCGCGTGCAAGCTCGGCGCTGGTAGCGCCGGGAGCGCGCTCGAGGGCGTTCAGCGCTCCTAACTGAGCGGTAGTCAGCTGCTCGTCGGCCAAAGCTTTGTCCGTGGCCGTGCGCAGTTTTAACTGTAAACGCCTAATGGCTGGACCTAAACGCTCGACGCTATGGGCACCATGTTTTTCAGTGGCCTGAGTTTCCGGGAAGTCGCCAAACAGATCCATGTTCGGCGCGTGGTTGACCGCCGCACGACGGGTTTTCGCGGCCTTTTGACCCTGCTCACTGTCGCTCATGTCAGTCCCCTGTTTCTATGAATGTAAGTGGGCTGAATTATACCACTGATTTCCAATCATGGCGCCCATCACAGATTTGATGACACCGACTTGCAAGCTGACGTATCAGGGTATATAAACATTGCAGGTGCTTGGTAACCAACGGTTTTTTCGCCATGCCGTATAACTCTCAAGTACCAGAGGTCCACTGGCCAGCTCTGCTAGACGGAGCATCCGGTGGGTATCTTCAGCTGGCTGATGATGGCCTCGAGACGACGGGTTTAGTCCACCCATGATGATGACGGCCTGGCAGCGTTTGTACGCCGCGACGCGTGAACTGGTGACCTCGGCGCCGATCAAGTATCGGCTCACCGAAGCTTTCTGTCGCCACCTCATCCACGTCGACGTGGCGGAGCTGCCAGTGTCCGTCCGCTCATCTCTTATTGAGCTATCGGCGCAGTTGCAGACCGCGACGCCGCTCCGCGGCGAATCCGCCGCCCAAGCCACCATACGTAAGCTCTCCGACCAGCAGGCACAGCACTACGCTCAACAAATTGTGGAGCTGTGGGCCGCCGCTGATGCCCGGCAATCGCACGACGCCACCCTCCGGCGTCGGCAGCAAGCCGCCGAAGCGCTGGGTCTGCGCCCCACCGACACGAACGTAATCCCGCTGTTCATTCAGGCGCAGCAAGGCTGAAGCCTTCCGCAAGCAGTTCGGTGCCATTCCTGCGGCAATAGCCTTCGACGAAAGCCGGGGCCGCTGCTAATCCAGCGTGAATTCCACGACATCCCAGCCGGTAGTGTCTTCGCCGCGGGCATAACGCCGAAACGCGTCCACGAGAGCTCGTGCATCCCAATCGAGTAGCGCGCTCACGCCTGCCTGCAGCGCAGCAGGAACCGGCAAGTCGATGCCGAAGTGCCGCAGCACCAAGACTGGCTTGCGTGCTGCCTGCGCGAACACCGACATGAACTCGAGTGCTTCGCTGTTTGGCGCGTAGTGCGCAGCGAGCAAGACCACGACCTCGGCGCCAGCGATCTGGGCCCGTAAGGCTTCACGTCTGGCTTCCGCGGTTGGGGGCCGTGAATCCTGCGGGCGTGAACAATTCCGATAGTGGAAGTTGTCTCTGGCTTCCAGGAATTCGAATACCCGATGGTAGTCGTGGTCGTCGCCCCAGTCGTGGCTAACGAATAGACGGAGCGGGTTGGCTTCGGTGATAGGCGTACCCATGCGCAGAGTCTAGCGTCTTGGGGCACTGCCTGCAGCCTGCCGAGGCATACAATGTGGAATGCGTCTCGTCGTCTATAACATCCGCTACGCGACTGGCACCGGGGCCGCGTTCCATCTACCGCTTCCCGGGGCAGGGTATCTACGCGGCAACCCGGCGGTTCTGGATGGCATTACCGCCTTCCTCAAAGACCTCAACCCTGACTTGGTCGGTCTGATTGAAGTAGATGCGGGTTCGTTGCGTGCCAAGCGAGTGAATCAAGCGGACCACATCGCTGCGCGTCTCGGGCACTACAGCGCCTATGCCTGCAAATACGGGGTGGGCTCTTTCAACTCGCGCATGCCCATTATCGGCAAACAAGGCAATGCGTTTCTCGCCGCGCCTCGCGTCCACGGCGAGCGGTTCCACTTCTTCGACACCGGCATTAAGCGGCTCATCATTGAACTGGAGCTCGAGGACTGCGCGGTGTTTCTCGTTCATTTGTCCTTGAAATACCGCCATCGGCAAGAGCAACTGCGTCACCTGCACCGTTTGGTCAAAACCTGCGGAAAGCCGGTGATCGTCGCCGGCGACTTCAACGCGTTTTGGGGCGATGCCGAGATCTACCTGTTTACGGAGGCGGCAGGACTGCGCAGCGTGAATACCGCAGGACTGCCCTCCTACCCCAGTCGCGAACCGCGCTGGGAATTAGATTTCATCCTCGTCAGCGATCGCATCGAGGTAACGCATTTCGAGGTGCCTGCGGTGGAGTTCTCCGATCACCGTCCGCTGGTTTGCGACTTCACCGTAAAGCCTGGGAGTTCCGCATGAGTACTGCTGCCAATCACTGGTCCCTTGAACGCGACGCCGACGGCATTGCCTGGTTGACGCTGGACCGCCATGATGTGCCGGCGAACTCATTGTCCGAGCAAGTGATGCGAGAACTGGCGGCGCAGGTGGCAACGCTGGCGCAGAATCTCCCACGAGCGCTGGTGCTTCTGTCTGGTAAAGCCAATGGCTTCGTGGCCGGCGCCGATATCAGCGAATTCCGCAGCGACCTGGACGAAGCCCAGGCGCTGGAGCTCATTCGTGGTGGGCAGCAGGTGCTGGACCAACTCGCCGCCCTCCCCTGCACCACGGTTGCCGCCATTCATGGGTTCTGCCTAGGAGGTGGCTTGGAGTTGGCGCTCGCCTGCCGCTACCGCGTGGCCTCCAGTGACCACAGTACGAGCCTCGGCTTGCCCGAGGTGAATCTGGGTATTCACCCGGGATTCGGTGGCACCGTCCGTGCACCAGCGTTGATTGGCGTACGCGCCGCCATGCCACTCATGCTCACCGGTGCCCCCGTGCGCGCAGAAAAAGCTTTGCAGCTGGGATTGGTGGACCGCGTGGTGCCCGTAGCCGAATTACGGGCTGCTGCCCATGCTTTGGCGATGACGCCGCCGCAGCGACGTCGCGCACCGTTGCTGGACCGACTGCTGGGGCTCCCGGGGGTCCGTGGCTGGTTTGCCAGCCAGTTGGAGGCACAGGTGGCACGCAAGGTTCGCCGTGCTCACTATCCCGCGCCTTATGCAGTAGCAGCCTTGTGGCGCGCCGCTGGCGGCCGTGGGCAGCGGGCCTACGAAATGGAGGCACGCTCCATCGCCAGGCTATTCGGCACCAGCACCTCCAAAAACCTCGTACGGGTGTTCTTCCTGCAAACTCGCATGAAGGCCATGGGCGGTGGCGTCGCCAAGGCTTTTCAACGCGTCCACGTCATCGGCGCTGGGGTCATGGGTGGCGATATCGCGGCGCTGTGCGCCTGGCGCGGCATGGAGGTGACGCTACAGGATCGCGAGGAGCGCTTCGTCGCTCCGGCGTTGCAACGGGCGCAGGAATGGTTTGTCAAACAGTCCCGCGGCGACGCAGCGCGGTTGCAGGCGGCCACGGCGCGCCTGCGTATGGATGTCAGCGGAGAAGGCGCAGCAACGGCGGACGTGGTCATCGAGGCCATCTACGAGAACGCGGATGCTAAACGCGCGCTTTACGCCAGCCTCTTGCCGTATATGCGCTCCGAAGCACTGCTGTGTACCAACACCTCGAGTCTGGTCCTTGAGGATCTGGCCCGCGATCTTCCGGAGCCGTCGCGCTTGGTCGGATTGCATTTCTTCAATCCGGTACCCCGCATGCCGCTCGTGGAAGTGATCCGCGGCAGCGTTACGGCGCCTGCGAACGTGGAACTCGCCCTTGCCTTCACTCGCGCGCTCGACAAACTGCCGCTGCCATGCAAGAGCGCCCCCGGCTTTGTGGTTAACCGCGTACTCACGCCTTATATGCTGGAGGCCATGCTGGCCGCCGATGAGGACGTACCGCTCGCAGCGATCGACCGCGTTGCCGTGGAGCATGGATTCCCCATGGGGCCCATCGAGTTGGCCGACACGGTTGGCTTGGATATTGGCGTCAGCGTCGGCAAGGTGCTGGCGGCAGCGTTTGGTGAACGGGCAAGCCCACAGCGTGTGCAAGCGTTAGTCGCTGCCGGAAAACTGGGCAAGAAATCTGGCGAAGGGTTTTACCACTGGAACGAAGGCAAGGTGGTCAAGCCTGCGGTTCCGGCGGGGTACCAAGTGCCTGAGGACTTGCAGGACCGGCTGGTGATGGCTTTCGTGAACGAAGCGGTGGCCTGTCTGCATGACGGTGTGGTCGCGGAGGCAGGCTTGCTCGATGCTGGTGTCATCTTTGGCACCGGCTATGCCCCGTTCCGGGGCGGGCCACTTCAATACGCCCGCGAGCGTGGCATTGACAATTGTTTAACATCCTTAAAGTCGCTTGAACAGCGACATGGTTCGCGGTTCTCGCCTGCGGCCGGCTGGGAAACGTTGCGCGGTTGAAGGTGCGTGCTAGCATCCGCCGCGGATGGATGCCACAACCAACACCGACCTCGTTGCGCTCTCGGTACTTCGCGCCTTCTCGCCACTCGACGGCTTGAAGCGCGAAAACCTGGGCGCTTTGGCGCGCAAGACGCGCTTGCGGGAGATGCCCGAAGGCGGAATTCTTTTCCGTCGCGGCGAGGAAGACCGCCACTGCTACTTCCTCGTGAAGGGTCAGGTGGATTTGGTCGAGGACAGTACAGTCGTCGCGACTCTTGCGGGTGGTACGCCGGAGGCTAGGTTTGCCTTGGCCGAGGGGAGACCGCGTCGTTTTTCAGCCCATGCACGCACCGCGGTGCAATACATCGCTATCGACGCGGAAGCCCTCGACGTCCTGATGACTTGGGACCAAACGGGCGTCTACGAAGTCGAGGAAATCACCACGACGAGCGAGGAGGCAACGGGTGGCGATGACTGGATGACCACGCTTCTCCAGACCAAGGCGCTGCATCGCATCCCCCCCTCGCATCTTCAAGCCTTGTTCATGCGCCTGCAGCGCATGAACCTTAATGCCGGCGAAGTACTGGTTCGTCAGGGAGCGCGTGGTGACTTCTTTTACATCGTCGTTGCAGGTCGCTGCGTAGTCACTCGTGAAACTCCTCTAAACCGTGAAGGGATTCGCTTGGCGGAACTCGGTCCTGGCGACAGCTTCGGTGAGGAAGCGCTAGTGGCCGATAGCGAACGCAATGCCACCGTCAGCATGTTGACGGATGGCGCCGTGATGCGTCTGGGCAAACAGGACTTCCAAGAACTGCTCAACGAACCCATGTTGCAGTGGGCCAATGCCGGAGAGGCACAGGCCTTGGCTTCAGCTGGGGCGCAGTTGCTGGATGTGCGTCTCCCCTCTGAAGCACAAGCACAGCCCGTGCCGGGCGCGGTAAATATCCCGCTCTACTTCATGCGCTTGAAGTTGCGCCAACTGGACCGCAGTCAGTCCTATGTGGTGGTGTGCGACACGGGGCGTCGCAGTTCAGCCGGCGCCTTTCTGCTGGCCGAGCGTGGCTTCAACGCTTATGTGGTGCGCGGCGGTGTTGCTGCGCTGATGGGCCAGTAAGCCCACACCCGCAAGCCCACACCCGCTTTCGCGGCAGGTGCCCCATCACATGGTATGCGTGGGTTTGTCCCCGCCGAGCGCGCCGGCTAGGTAGTTCTCGATCTTCTTCTGCGTTGCGCCGCGGTCCTGTTCGCTGAACTGTACCCCAATGCCAGCCACTCGCTTGCCCTGTGCGCCGCGCGGCGTCACCCAAATGACCTTGCCTGCCACGGGCAACTTTTCCTCTTCGCCCATCAGGTTCAGCAACATGAACACCTCGTCACCGAGGCGGTAGTTGCTGTTGGTCGGCACAAACAAACCGCCATTGCGAACGAAGGGCATGTAGGCCAGATAAAGGGCACTCTTGTCCTTGATCGTTAGCGTCAACAGGCCCGGCTTGTTGGAAATCGGCGGTCGCATCATGCGGTTCTTCCTCCTGTCGGTCGGCTGCGGACGGCGCGGACGAGGTCTAATAAAAGGCCTTCCACCAACAATTGTGCATTCACGGAACCGCGCTGTAGCCAGCTAGTGGCATCGCGGGCGCGGTCGTGTACCGCAAACAAAGCGTGAACATGCCTTCTGATGCCAACGGCGTGCAAGGGCTGCGTAGCGGAACTGCTGCCCGCTTCACGCAACCGTTTGGCAGCCCAGAATTCGATCCATCGCACCCGCTCGGCGGCGCCGCTCTTGGTCCATCGTTCGGACTCGGCCACGAGATCCCGCCCGGCACCGCTCAAGGCGTCCAGCAGGTCGGACATCTCGCGCGTCAACGCCGCGCCACCACCCGCTGCGATCGCCATGGCCCGCAAGGGCGCGCCATAAGCCAGTTCCAGACAGGCTGGCCAGTCCGTACGGCGTTCCCGGGCGTTCAGCCATGCCAAGGCCATCTCCGGTGCCGGGCGCGCGATGCGCAGCTGCTGGCACCGGCTGGCGATGGTTGCTGGCAAGCGTTCCACTTGGTCAGCCACCAGCACCAACAGAGTTTCTGACGCAGGCTCTTCTAAGGTCTTGAGTAAGGCGTTGGCCGCCCCGGTGCTCATGCGGTCGGCCGGCGCGACGATAGCCACCTTGTGGCCTTGCCGGTAACTGCGCATGCCTAAGCTCGAGGCGAGGGCGCGTACCGATTCAATTTTCACTTGACGCGCATCCTCCTCGAGCCCCACGCGCAACAAATCCGGGTGGTTACCCACGGCCATCAGTTGGCAGGAGGCGCACTGGCCGCAAGGTGCCACCGCGCGCTCGTCACACAGCACTAACCGCGCAACCCATTCCGCAAGCGCCGTCTTGGCAACACCGGCAGGCCCACGCAGTAACAAGGCATGCGGGAAACGGGTTCCTCGCCATGCTTGCGTCAGTTGTTCTCGTTGGCCGGCGAGCCAAGGAGCACTCCCCGCGAGCGCTACGGCTGCGTTTGCTAACTGCACGCTATCGGTGTCGTCTGCGGCGCCCTCTTTAGGCTCGGTGGTCTTGCGGGTCATGGCACTGGTCCGTGGGTCCAGGTAACCACGGCCGTTTGGACAGCGCGTGCCACCGCGGCCGAGACGGCTGCCAAGGGTTGCGCTGCGTCGACCACGACAAAGCGCTGCGGTTCAGCAACGGCACGGGCCAAATAGGCTGCACGTACGCGCTCGAAGAAAGCCAGAGTCTCCGCTTCGAAACGGTCAGCGGCGCTACGGCGATTCGCGCGTTGTAGTGCGAGTGCGGGCGGTGCATCTAGCAGCAACGTCAGGTCGGGCTGCAAACCACCATGGGTAATGGCTTCCAGCGCGGCCACAGCTGCCGCTGGAACGCCACGCCCGCCGCCTTGGTAAGCGTAGGTGGCATCGGTGAAGCGGTCACAGACCACGTCTTGGCCAGCGGCCAAGGTGGGCTCGATGAGATTGGCTACATGCACCGCACGGGCGGCGAACATCAGCAGCAATTCGGCACTACCGGGGACGGGCTCGATACGCGGCGCCAACACCAGCGCGCGGATGTCCTCTGCCAACGGCGTACCACCAGGCTCGCGGGTGCCATGGAAGCGACGGCCGAGTGCCTCTAGGGTGGCGCGAACGGTCGCTACTTGGGTCGTCTTGCCGACACCTTCTATACCTTCGAGTGTGATGAACCTGCCGCGCATGAATATTCTTGAAGGGGATCCGTGGGGCTACTTGACCGGGGCTTCCCGGGTGCGGGCGACCAACGCCCGAACGGCAACATTGTGCGCCTTCAGGGTGGCAGAAAACACAT
The DNA here is from genome assembly GCA_903858165.1 of uncultured Pseudomonadota bacterium. Taxonomy (GTDB): domain Bacteria; phylum Pseudomonadota; class Gammaproteobacteria; order Steroidobacterales; family Steroidobacteraceae; genus CAIOHZ01. The sequence continues at coordinate 2,792 of CAIOHZ010000050.1, read as the reverse complement.
GACGGCCATCGCCCCGCCCGGTAGCCACGAAATACAACGCGTCCGTCGTAGCAGGCTGCGTCGCCGCCCGCAGGCTGGCCCTACCCGTCAGGGCAATGGCCGTCGGTGGCAAGCCGCCGCGGCGATAGGTGTTGTAGGGGCCGTCTCGTCGCAAGTCCGCTTTGCGCAGGTTGCCATCATAGGCGGCCCCGAGCCCATAGATGACCGACGGGTCGGTTTGCAAGCGCATCCTTACCCGCAAGCGGTTCAGGAATACCCCGGCAATCATGGGACGCTCCTCTGCCGCACCGGTTTCCTTTTCCACCAGCGAGGCCAATACGAGCGCTTCGGCAGGGCTGGCCAGCGGCAGGCCGGCTTGGCGTTCCTCCCAGACCTTCGCTAACTCGGCTTGCATACGCAAGCGAGCCTCACGCAACACCTGCAAGTCCGTAGCGCCGCGGCGAAACACATAGGTATCCGGAAACAAAGCGCCTTCTACCGGCACCGCGGGTTCGCCCAGGGCTTGCATCAGGCCGCGCAGGGTAAGGCCCGGGGTCGGCTTCAGGTAAGGGCTGGCACGGACGCGTTGCCACGCCTCGGCGACGGTTTGTCCTTCAATGAAAGTGACGGAATAGCGCGTGACGCGGCCGGCGACCAATTGAGCAAGTACCGCCGAGGGGGCTTGCCCTGGGGAAAAGGCGTACTCACCGGCCTTGAGTGCTTCGGATTGTCCCTGCAAGCGAATCGCCCATGCGAACCTACGCGGGTGCTGCACGACACCGGCTTCTGCCAAGCGGGTGGCAATACGCGCGGGGCCATCGCCGCGAGGTATATCCACTAGCACTTCTACTCGCCCCGGGCCGGGCGCGTGCCACCAATGCCAAGCGCTTCCCGCGACCGTAGCGCCCAACAAGGCGACCAGCAGCAGCAGCCCCAGGAGCAACCGGGTTAGCGCCTTCACGGCAAGGCACTCCAATAGTCGAAACAGGCCTTTGCCACCTTTCCACTCGGCACGGGTATGCCGTCAACGGACGCCACTGCCCAGACACCGCGCAGGGCGCTAGTAAGGAACAGCTCCTCTGCCCCAACCAGCGACGCCAGCGTTAGCTCGGTCTCAGCGATGGACCAGGGAAGATCGCCGTTGGTGGCGCCGGCGAGCAAAGCGCCGCGAACGACCCCAGCAACTCCACAGCGGTCCATACGCGGCGTGAAAAGTTTGCCTTCGCGCACCACGAAAATATTCGCTGAGGTGGCACAGACCAACCGCCCTGCGCTGTCCAGCATGAGTGCCTCGTCCGCACGACTGGCGGGGTTCTCTGCCCGCGCCAGTACCTGCTCGAGGCGATTGAGATGCTTCAGTCCCGCGAGCAGGGGTTGTTCGCCCAAGCGCACCGAAGAGGTGACCACGTGCGCGCCTGAGGGCAACTCCAGCGGCGGTGTCCAAGCAAAGGACTGCAACCACCAGCGCGGATTCTGCGTGACGGGTGGTGTGTACCCACGCGGTCCGTCACCCCGCGTCACCAGCAGTTTCACGGCGCCATGGGCGACAAATGCAGCGGCGGCAGCATAAACCGCCGCTTCGAGAGCAATGAAGTTGAGACCAGCGATGGCAAGCCGTTCAGCGCCGCGTTGGAGCCGCGCCAGATGCGTCGCCAGCAACTTTGGTTTTCCATCGATGACCGCGATGGTTTCGAACAGGCCGTCCCCGTAAGCAAGCCCACGGTCGGTGACCGGCACATCGCCCGTGGGCGTCAAACCTTGCGCATGGGGCGTAATGCCGGAGGGCATCACGTGGACTCCACACCCAAGCCGCGCAGCAGTCCCCGGGCCTTGGCACGGGTCTCTGCCAACTCCAATTCCGGCACCGAGTCGGCGACGATGCCCGCGCCGGCACGAACCGTGATGCCGCCGTCAGGGGTTACTTGGGCGGTGCGAATGAGGATATTCAGGTCCATGTCGCCATCGGTAGCAATCCAGCCCATCGTGCCGGTGTAGGCGCCGCGGGGTGCCTGCTCCAGATTGCCGATGAGTTGCATGCAACCCACCTTCGGGCAACCCGTGATGGTGCCGCCCGGAAACAGGGCCCGCAGGATTTGCCCTGGGGTGGTATCCGGCCTGCGGAGCCCGCGTACGTTCGAGACGATATGGTGAACGTGGGCGTAACGCTCGAGCACCATGAACTCATCAACTTCTACGGTCCCGGCCTGACACAAGCGCCCGAGGTCGTTGCGCTCGAGGTCGACCAACATCACATGCTCGGCCTGCTCCTTCGGGTGCGCGCGAAGTTCCGCGGCAAGAGCGGCATCGTTGGCGGCATCGCCTGGAGTGCGTGGACGGGTGCCGGCGATGGGGCGGGTATCGATCTTCAGTCCCTGCACCCGTACCAAGCGCTCTGGCGAGGTGGATAACACAGACAGGCCCGGCAGCGTCGCAATCCCGGCGAACGGCCCGGGGTTGGCAGTGCGTAACCGACGGTACAGCGCTGCCGGGGTTTCCCCGGCCCGTAGTTCCGTGCGCCAAGCGCGCGACAAATTGGTTTGGTAGACGTCGCCGGCGGCAATCGCTTCGAGGCCACAGCGAACTGCTGCCAGGAAGTCCTCGGGGGGGTCTTCCACTAGTTCGCGGGAAGCCGTTGGGCTGGTCGTGGCAGTGGGCGGGCTATTGGTAGAGATAGCGCCGACGACGCACGCCTCCACCAAAGAGCATACCTCTTCAGCAAGGGCCGCATGGCAGGGCAAGGCGACCACTTGAACTTGCCCCGAGGCATGATGTTTCACCACCGCGCCCGCAATGGGCAGGAGCACGGCCACGAG
>CAIOHZ010000049.1 GCA_903858165.1 uncultured Pseudomonadota bacterium | reverse complement strand
GACCAACAGCTCGGCAATGAAGCCGATGGTCGCAACTGGCCGTCCTATGGCCGCACCTACGCCGAGACCCATGCCTCGCCGCTCACTGGCATCACTTCCGCCAATGTCTCGCGGCTCAAACTGGCTTGGTCACTGGAACTACCCGGCGTACATAACGGCGCCACGGTGCCATTGGCGGTGGATGGCGTGGTGTACTTCACGGTCGACCAAAGCTTGGTGCACGCGGTGGACGCGCGCAGCGGCAAGCTGCTGTGGCGCTACGACCCTGAAGTAGCCAAAGTCGCCGGCCGCAAGCTGCGCAACACCTGGGGCCCACGCGGTCTGGCCTTTTACGAGGGCCGGGTCTACGTGGGCACCACGGATGGCCGGCTCATCGCCATCAACGCCCGCACTGGCAAGCCGGTGTGGAGTGTCATGACCGTCGGCAAGGACGACGCGCGCACCATTACCGGGGCGCCGCGCGTGTTTCAGGGTTTGGTGATTATTGGGCATGCGGGTTCCGAGTACGGCGTCACCCGCGGCTATGTCACGGCGTATGACGCGAACACTGGCGCACAGCGCTGGCGCTTCTTTACTGCCCCGGGTAACCCCGCCGATGGCTTTGAAGACGACACCCAGGCGATGGCGGCGAAAACCTGGACCGGTGAATGGTGGAAATTTGGTGGCGGCGCCACGGCGTGGAATGCCATTACCTACGACCCGAAGTACAAGCGTGTGTATATCGGCACCGGTAACGGCGGCCCGTGGAATCACAAAATTCGCAGCCCCGGTGGCGGCGACAACTTGTTCGTGTGTTCCGTGGTGGCGCTGGATGCTGCCACCGGCAAGTATCTGTGGCATTACCAGACAGTGCCTGGCGAGAGCTGGGACTACAACTCGGCCATGGACATCACGCTCGCCACGCTGCCGGTAGGCGGCGTATCGCGCGATGTCATCTTGCACGCGCCGAAGAATGGCTTTTTCTATGTCATCGATCGCCAGAACGGCAAGTTGCTGTCAGCGGAGAAGTTTGGCAAGTCTACTTGGGCAGAACGCATCGACTTGGCTACCGGCCGGCCGGTAGAAGCACCGGGGGTGCGCTACGAGACTGCCCCGGCTCTTATTTGGCCGGGCGGTATCGGCGTACACAACTGGCAACCCATGTCGCTCAACGCCCAAACCGGGCTGGTCTATATCCCCACCGTGGCCATTGCCGGTCTGTATTCGGACGCAGGCATTGATCGGGTTACCTGGAAAAACGTTCCAACTGAACTGAACACTGGGGTACAGGATTTCACCGCCGATGCGCCCGCGGATGCGGCCACCAGCGAACTGATCGCTTGGGACCCGTTGCAGCAGAAGAAAATCTGGGGCGTTCCCACCCCCGGCGCCTGGAACGGGGGCACGCTCACCACCGCCGGCAATCTCGTGTTTCAAGGCCAGGCCGATGGGCAGTTCAACGCCTATGCGGCCGACAGCGGTAAGCGCGTTTGGGCATTCGACGCGAAGATGGGCATCAGCGGCGCACCCATCACCTTCACCGCGGGTGGCAAGCAGTACGTCACGGTGGTCGCTGGGTGGGGTGCGGCAGGCCCGGCTTTCCTGGGTTCTCTGAGCGCGCAGCATGGCTGGCAAGCGCGGGTGCACCCGCACCGTGCGCTCACCTTTGTGCTCGATGGGACAGCTGTGCTGCCACCTACCCCGCCACCCTCTCGTGCCATTCCCGTGGACGACCCGGCAATGGTCATCAACCCGCAACTCGTCACGCAAGGCGAAACGCTGTATGCGCGGCGCTGCAACGCTTGTCACGGGCTGGCGGGTGTGGCTGGCGGCTTCGCGCCGGACTTACGGGCGTCCCCCGTGGGGCTGTCCGCCGCGAGCTTCCGTAGCGTGGTGCAAGGAGGCGCACTGGAGTTGCGCGGCATGCCCAAGTACGAGGAACTGGAGGACGCGCAGGTGGAGGCACTCCGGCACTATCTGCGCCAGCGCGCGCGAGACAGTCGGTGACTTTCGCGAGCCCTAAAAGTGGAGTTGCCCGGGTGCGAGCGAATACCTATGCCAGCTTGATTTGCCTGGTACGCCTCGTCGGCGTGGGCACCGCGGCCCTTGTGCCCTGCGTCGCTATGGCGGCAACGCCGCAGCTGCTCGCGGGTGTTAGCGCGCCGGAAGACATGGAGCCCTTGCCGGGCGGCCACGCACTGCTGCTCTCGGAGTTCCGCCTTCCCGGCAGCAGCCGCATGAGCCGGCTAGCAGTGCTGGACACCCGCACAGGTGCCGTCACGCCCGCGACTCTGCGGGGCAACACCGATGCAACGAAGCGCTGGGGCACGCCGGACTGCGTCGCGCCGGACCCAGCGCCGTCGTGGGGTGGCCTCAGCCTTACCCGAACGGCCCGGGGCGGCTGGCGGCTGCTAGTGGTCAACCAAGGTTCGCGTACCAGTATTGAAGCCTTTGCGGTGACCATGCGTGGCACGGACCTGACGCTGACCTGGCAGGGCTGTGCCACGTTGCCGGCGAACCAACATCCCAATGATGTTGCAGGCCTACCCGACGGCGGCTTCGTGGTCAGCATCATTGGCGACGAGCGCCACTTCAATGCACCGGACGGACTCACGCGACTGCTCAGCGGCGAAGTGACCGGTTACCTGCTGGCGTATAGCCAGGCGGGCGGCTTCCGCCGTTTGCCCGGCACCGAGGCAGCAACACCGAACGGCGTCGTCGTCACGCGCGGTGGTCGGCAGCTGGCGTTTGCCTCGTGGACGGGTCGCGCCGTCATCGCGTATGACCTGCAGCAAGGCAAGGTGACCGGCCGTGTCGCGCTGCCAATCTCGCCGGACAACCTCAGCCTGACGCCGCGCGGCACGGTGCTAGCGACCGGCGTGCCGAGCGTGGCCTACGTGCCG